>NZ_JAAIMY010000009.1 GCF_013300825.1 Blautia wexlerae | reverse complement strand
TTCTACAGGTATAGAATTTACTCTTGCAAGGTAGAATTAAAAAATACATTTAACCAATAACGAAGAAATTTATCAGTTAAGTCTTGCCTATATGAGCATATGTTCGTTCATGCAAATTCCCAACATGGTGCATATCGCAATCCAGAAGATGATACAGGCTACAGGGAACATGATTGCTCCTATGTGGTTCCAGATTGCAGGAGTGGTCGTTAATTTTGTATTTGACCCACTCCTAATTTTTGGTATTGGTGTTTTTCCAGCTATGGGAATCCGTGGCGCTGCGGTGGCTACTGTTGCGGGCTATTTGTTATCCATGATTTTGGCATTTGCCTTGCTGCTGGGCAAAAAGCAAAAAGTGCGGATAAAGATCAAAGAATTTCATATACAAAAGTGGATGATTGCCCGTATATTCGCCCTTGGCTTACCATCTTTCATTATGAATGCCCTCAGTTCGTTTATGGTGACATTCGTCAATCTGTTTCTGGTGGCGTATTCTGATACGGCGATTGCATTCTTCGGTGCGTATTTTAAGGTGCAGCAGCTGATCGTTATGACAGTAAACGGCTTGATTCAGGGCTGTTTGCCTATTATGCGGTTTAACTACGGTGCGGGAAACAGAGATAGGCTGCACTCCGCTTTCCGATACGGAACCGCTTTGGTCTCCGGTATGATGATACTGGGAACATTGACTGTCAACTTCTTTCCGGCGCAGCTTTTGGAATTATTTACAGCGTCGGAAGCCATGCGCTCCTTTGGAATATCCGCTATGCGAATTATGGCGGCAAGCTATCTGTTTTGCGGTCTCTCTACCATGATTTCCACCTATTTTCAGGCAACAGAAAAAGTAGGTTCCAGCATAGCGATTCAATTATGCAGACAACTGCTTTTCCTTGTTCCTGCCTTATGGTGTCTGGACAAATTATTCCAACTGAACGGAATCTGGCTTGCATTTCCTGTTGCGGAAACCGCCACTATGCTCATTGCTCTCGTAATAATGGCATGGCATCGCCACAAAAATATCTTATAACATGTTCCAAGGAGGAGAAATGATGAACGATACTTTTATGAAAGAAAAACCGGTATTGCCGCTGATTTTATCCATGACCCTGCCTATGGTTTTATCCATGCTGGTTAATTCTCTATACAACATTATCGACAGCTTTTTCGTCGCGCAGATCAGCGAGGAAGCTATGACGGCATTATCATTGGTTTACCCGGTTCAAAATTTTATCAATGCCGTTGGAATTGGATTTGGCGTTGGAATCAACGCAGTGATCGCCTTCTATCTAGGCGCTGGAGATAACAAAAAGCAGATCAAGCTGCCACGCAGGGACTTGTGCTTGCCATGATTCACGGCGTTGTTATGACAGTCTGCTGTATTACAATGATGCCGGCTTTTTTAGGAATGTTCACTTCATCCAAGACAGTGATTGAACTTGGCGTCCGCTATTCTGTTATTGCGTTCGCTTTTACATTGATTATCATTGTTGGTGTTACATTCGAGAAACTATTCCAAGCTGTAGGAAACATGAAAACAACCATGATCAGCTTGATGTGTGGGTGTATAACAAACATTGTCTTAGACCCCGTTCTGATTTTTGGCTGTGGTCTATTCCCTGAAATGGGAATCGAAGGCGCCGCGCTGGCAACCGGCATCGGGCAGGCCTTGACTAAGGTAATCGGCTGCTCTTTCTTTTTATTGGAACGCTCCGGCTTCTCTGCATTTTCGGGAATGTTCCAGGTCTTGCCGGTAAGAAACACACCGTCTACCCGTCCCTGAGCGCAGTAATTTCGAACACTTCTTTCCGACATATTCCATTTTTTCGCTATTTCATTAACTGAACGATATTGCATCCATATTCCTCCACTTTTCTAATGCTAAATCAAGTTAATCCTTTGTGTCCGTCAAATTTTCCATCTTAAACACATAATAACCTTCATAGTAATAACTGTGATCGATACCCTTCATATAAATTTCTCGATCATTTACATTATCCGTAAGAGCATTTTTCAGAAAAAACTTTATTTCGATATCTTTGATAGGACTTCGCTCCATGGCAAGCAGATAATCCTCTTTATCCACCTTGCTCCAGTCAACCACATAGCCGATTTCTTTTTTCAACATCAAGTCAAGCCATATTCTCGTACTTCTCCCATTTCCCTTTCGGAACGGATGAGCCACGTTCATTTCAACATATTTTTCGACAATTTCATCAAAAGTTGACTGTGGCATTTTGTCTATACTCTGTAACGCTGTTTCCAAATACATTAACGGAGCAAATCTAAAATTTCCTTTTGAAATATTAACCTTTCGTAATTTACCGGCAAAATTATAAATCTCATCAAAAAGATATTGATGGATCATCGCAAGACTTTTATAAGTCCCCGGTTCTAATGTCTCAAAAAAGCCACTTTCAAACATTTCAAGCGCTTTTTGCTTACTGATTTTTTCTTCCATTCTTGCTAATTCTGTAGAATCTGTAATACCTAATTTATTTTCAAGCATGGTTTACCTCATATTCTTCATGCGATCACTTTTCCAGTCACAAATCTATCTTTATAAGTATACCATAATATCGGCAATGAATCCATTTTATTATGGAATATCCAACTTTTATTTTGCCGTATTTAACCAAATCAAGTAAGTCCCCTGCTTCAATTGCGAAAAGCAATAAGCAGTGGGTGGGGACTTGCTGGTAAATAAAATATCCTATGAATAAGAAAAACCCACCGGGTTGCGCATGAAAATCAGAGGCGTGGTGGGTTCTGTTAAGCTTATTATACAGCTTTTGAAGTTACCGTCAATATTTCTTTTCAAAAAACGATAACTTTCCATTGTTTTTATTTCTTCTTTATATTTTTATAAGTTTTTTACAAATTCCACTGCATTTTGGATATCTTTATCATCCGGATGTCCTTTTGCAATACCTCCAACCAGTTTGAACGGCCCAAATGTATCGTATCCTTTGCATCCAAATTTACCATCTACACTGGCATGTTTTTTATCCAAAATCTGCTCTATGGATTTATAATTCGCACTTCCACCATAAGTACAGATCAAAAAGACCTTTTTGTCATCTGGTAAATTCTTTTCCGCAAATTTCAATATCGACTGATGAAACTTTGAAAAATAGGTTCCTGATGCAAACCCGATCATATCATAACTGCTCAGATCTGCATCTGACTGTTTTACCGCATCAATCAAATCGACCTGACACTCTTCTGCTATGCTCTTTACTAATTTTTCTGTATTTCCATGATGTACCGATGCATATACGATTGCTTTTCTCATACCTATACCCTTTCTATCAACTCAACAATAGAATTAATTATACCATCATTTGTCAGCTTGTAAATCCGTTTTATTGCAAGCAATCAATTCAAAATGATTTCTATTTGTTTTTATAAAACCTTCTTTTTGTAACTTAGATATCTCTGCAGACATTGCTGCACGATCAATGCAAAGATAATCTGCCAACTGCTGCCGGTCAAAGCGAATGTCAAAAGATAACGACTTATGATCAGTATCTTATTTGCCAGGATACAGACCAAGTTACGGATCCGTTTCTGATGATGTTCGCATGCAAAAAGCACCAGCCAACTGAATGACTGGTGCTTTTAACATCAATATACTTTATTTGTATAAACTGTATTCCCTTTTGCAATTACTTCAACAAGCTGAAGTTCCTGGTCAAGAATACAAAGATCCGCATCATAGCCTTCTTCAACCTTACCTTTTCCTTTGAGGCGAAGAATATCTGCAGGATTAGATGTAATTGTAGAAATAGCTATTTCTAAAGGAATTTCTGTTTTAAATACACATTCCCTTACTTCCTTCAGAAGGCAGCTGGACTGTCCAACGCCCATTCCAAGGAATTCGCCATCACTACTGTACATCGGAAGGCTTCCCTGTCCATCAGAAGAAATTGTCATGCGGTCAGGATTTACTCCTGCATCCAGCATCCGTTTGATACCATTACATACACGTACCTCATCACAGATAGTTTCCCAATAGTCAATATCTTCATTTCCGGTAAAGTCTACTGCTCCGCCTTTCAGCGCATACTCAATCGACTTGCCAAAAAGCATCTCATTTCGATTGATATGTGTTGGCAGTATTTGAGAAGCCGGTATCTCTGTCTCATCTACCACTCGTTCAATGAGATCTAAGCATCTCGGACTGTCGCCAAGATGAACATTTACAATACCTGCTTTCCCGGAAAGAACACCGCCAAGTCTTGTATCCGCAACGACACGCGCAAATTCCTCAAAAGTCGGCTGTGAAGAACGATGATCAGAGATCGCGATTTCTCCGGTTCCAATGATTTCCTGAATCATCATAATATCTTTGACAATACTGTCCGTCAGCGTGTGAACCGGAATCTGATAACTGCCTGTATAACAGTATGCAGACATTCCCTGCTCATTCAATCCTTTTGTCTTTGCAACCAGTGCACACATATCACGACCGATTCCATCCGTTCCAAGGCAGCCAACAACTGTTGTTACTCCAAACTTCGTAAGTCCTTCCATAGTTGCTTCCGGAGTACGATTGGCGAATCCACCTTCGCCACCGCCTCCAAGTACATGAACATGACAGTCAATGAATCCCGGAGTTAAAAGTAACCCCTCTCCATTGATCATTTCTGCCTCAGAAAGAAATCCGTCTGCGCATATAGAACCTGCATCTTTAATCTTGACAATCTTATCATTGATTATAAGTACATCTTTTTTCCCCAGATGCTGTGGGGCATAGACATCAATATTCTGAATTAATTTCATCATAAATCACTCTCAATTATCAAATGTATGTTTTAGAATCCAGTTCCAACTGCAATAAGAATTGTAATAATTGCACCAATCATTAATACACCAAGGAATTTCCACATGAATTTAATCCAGTTAGACCATTCAATCTTTGCAATTGCAAGAGATCCGATCAGGCATCCTGATGTAGGAACAATCAGGTTTGTAAATGCATCACCAAGCTGGAATGCAACTACAGCTGTCTGACGTGAAACACCTAACAGGTCTGACAGTGGAGCCATGATTGGCATTGTGATCGCAGCCTGTCCGGTTCCGGATACAACGAAGAAGTTGAATACGGACTGGAACAGATACATAAGTACTGCTGCAACTGCTCCGGAAACTCCAGACAGTGCATTCGAAATATTATACATAATTGTATTAATAACCGTAGGTGTTGTCGGATCAGATCCACCAAGAACCTGCATGATGCCCTGTGCCATAGCAACAACAAGTGCAGCACCGATCAGGTCTTTTGCTCCATCTTTGAATGATGTTGCGATATCATTCAGTTTCATATCGTTCAGTTTAAAGATAACTCCAATCACACCGGAAACAATTCCCATAATGAAGAACTGAGTAGCAATCTCCGGCATGTAGTATCCTTGAGTCATGACTCCCCAAACTACCCATACTACTGTAGCAGCCAGTGTCATAAGAACTAAAATGTGTCCAAGACCAAATGAATGTCCTTCGTCAATTCCTGTTTTTTCATTCTGCTCACGGAAATATGCATCGGTCTTATATGCGATTGAGATTGTCGGAGTCTTTTTGATCTTTGATGCATAGAACATAGTCATTCCACAGCCGAGTGCTGTAAATACTACCCACATTACCATACGGAATCCTGCTCCGGAGAATACGTCAATACCTGCAATACCCTGTGCAATACCTACAGAAAATGGATTCATCCATGATGAACCGAAACCAATCTGTGTTGCAACATAAGTAACAAGAACTGCGATAACTGAATCGTATCCAACTGCAACAAACAATGGACAAAGAATCATAGTAAACGGAAGTGCTTCTTCTCCCATTCCAAAAACTGCTCCACCAAGAGAAAACAGTACGAAAAGTATCGGAATCAGCAGTTTTTCTGCTCCCTTTGCCTTACGGATCAATCCGATCAATCCGGATTCAATCGCACCTGTACGGATCATGATACCGAATGCACCGCCTACTACCATAAGGAATGCGATAATCTCGATTGCAGAACTGCTTACGATTCCGTTATACATATAGTTGAAGAATCCTGTTCCACCATCTCCACTAAAGAGTGCTACTCCCTCTGTTACTACATTTCCTGCATCGTCTGTCAGATACTGGAAACTTCCGTCTTTGATTACTGTACGGGTTTTCTCAACACCATTGATCATGTACGAAATATCCTGTGTTTCGTAAAATCCCTTTGGTACAAGGAAAGTCAGAAGTGCTGCGACAACAACTACTAAAAAGATAATAATGTAGGTGTCAGGCACTTGAAATCCCTTGTTAAAAGACTTTAACCCTTTTCCTTCTTTTTTGCTCATTTTCGAGTTTCCCTCCCATTTTTGATATACTATATCAGTGTACCATAGAATGACTAAAATATAACTAAAAATTTATATATTTTATCAATTTTTGTCATTTTTCTGTATTTTTATACATCAAAAAATAACACCTTTTCAGGCAGTCACAGACTTGCATATAAAACATATACTAATATCGAGAATTGTAATCTGTTATTGTCAGATTTTATATTAACCACCAGAATACTCTGTGGAATCCGCAGACTGCAAGGCGGTTACTGATTCTGACGATATAAGATTTTTTCAGAGGTGATACTTGTCTATGTTGTTTAGTCGCCATACATCAAACGACCCGGAATTATCTGGTGCTTCCTGCTGTAACAATAACAATCGCTGTAACTGTGACTGTCAGGGACCTCAGGGGCCTCGCGGCTGCCCTGGTCCTACAGGACCCAGAGGTTGTCCCGGTCCGGTTGGTCCTATGGGACCTCAGGGTGAACCCGGACTTCAGGGTTATCCGGGTCCTGTTGGGGCTACCGGGCCTACTGGAGCTACTGGACCTGCCGGACCTACTGGATTCACCGGACCTACTGGGGCTACTGGACCCACCGGACCTGCTGGAGCTACTGGCCCCACTGGACCCACTGGAGCTACCGGACCCGTTGGAGCTGATGGCCCTGCAGGACCTGCCGGAGCTACCGGGCCCACCGGACCCACTGGAGCTACCGGACCCGTTGGAGCTGATGGCCCTGCAGGACCTGCCGGAGCTACCGGGCCCACCGGACCCACTGGAGCTACCGGACCCGTTGGAGCTGATGGCCCTGCAGGACCTGCCGGAGCTACCGGGCCCACCGGACCTGCCGGCACTATAACTCCGGCAGCGGCTGTAGCAGATGCCACAGGTCAGACAGATATCATAACCCAGTTTAATCAGCTTCTTGCGAATCTCCGCGCATCCGGATTTCTCGCAAATTAATCATCAGGAGGGGTCGGTGCCCCTCCTGAATATATTTTTAATGTTTTATTAATTTCAACCAAACAGCTTCGCTTTTATTCAGCAGTCTGAAAGTTTCATCTGTGATTATATAATCTATAGTACTTCTATAAATCAAGCCACAATACCTGTAGAATAGATACTTTCTGGTTCATTTTATAATCTGACCGACATATATTATTAAAAAATGGGAATTTTTCCGCTGTCAGCCGGATAACTACCCTGAAAGGTGCTTTAAATTATCTTTTATGATTTCTCTCAGCCTCTGTATGATTGTAAAAAATGAAGAAAAAGTATTGCCGCGTATCCTGACCCCCATAAAAGAAGTTGCAGATAAAATTCTTATCTGTGATACTGGTTCTGCAGACAATACAAAGGAAATTGCCAGAGAATTTACAGCAGAAATTTATGATTTTCCATGGAAAGATGATTTCTCTGCGGCCCGAAACTTCATCTCAGAAAAGGTCAGGACTGATTACTGGATGTGGCTGGATGCAGACGATATAATCACTCAGGAAAATCTGTTCAGACTTAAACAATTAAAAGAAAACCTGTCCCCTGATACAGATATGGTTATGATGGATTATGTCACAGATTTCGATGAATGGAATCACCCCGTATTCTCCTTTTACAGAGAACGCATCTTAAAGACTTCCCGTAATTTCAGATGGCAGGGAAGAGTCCATGAATCCATCACTCCCATGGGAAACATTCTTTATTCCCCCATACAGATTGAACACAGAAAAACAAATAACAATTCATCCTTTAGAAATCTGCATATCTATCAACAGATAATCGAAGACGGAGAAATCCTGGAACCCAGAGATTTATTTTATTATGGCCGGGAACTTTTTTATCATAAGCAATACGAATATGCCATTTGGATTCTGGAAAAATTTCTGAAAGAACCCGGAGGATGGATTGAAAACAAACTGGACAGTTGCCTGGTTCTTTCTCATTGTTATCAGGCATCAGGAGATAATACACATGCTCTTGAGATACTATGTCACAGTTTCATATTAGATATTCCAAGAGCAGAAATCTGTTGTGAAATTGGAAAAATACTTTTCATGGAGCAAAACTTTTCCCTGGCTGCCTACTGGTATCATCAGGCACTTCTTGCACCGGACAATAAACAAAATGGGGGATTCTATCTTCCAGATTGTCACAACTTCATACCATTTCTGCAATTATGTGTATGCCTGGACAAATTCGGGATGCACCAGGAAGCTTTTGAATTCCACCGGAAAACCAAAGCACTGAAACCGGAACATCCTTCTGTTATTCAAAATGAGATTTACTTTCATGAAGTTCTTGGATTCTAATAATTGCTGTTTTCCTGCAAAAAGCGGAAAACTGTTAAAAGCCTCTCTTTCTCATGTTGTTATTTTTTCGCCCGAAATCAGAAATTACTTTCTTTTCTGTTTGTCTGTTCTCTGCAGGCGTTTCCTATATTGGTCAGGCAAAGCACTGTGGCGATCAGGAAAAGTCCCGGTATCAGAATAATCCACCAGGAACCTGTCATTAATGCCTTATCTGACAGAGACAGCATACTTCCCCATGTGATAACCTCTATGGGAAGTCCAATACCCATAAAGCTCAAAGTCGCCTCAGAGATCATTGCAGTTCTTACATTCATAACTACCATAAACATAATGGATGAGAAAAAGTTCGGCACCAGATGCTTCCACAAAATACGGAAGAATCCTGCTCCCATACATCTTGCAGCGATGATATACTCACTGTTTCGTATCTGCCGTACCTCTGTGCGTACTACTTTCGCAATACTGGTCCAGCTGGTCACACCGATCACAAAGGACAGACTCAGGATATTGGCCTCTCCCATGATAGCCTGCAGCAAAATGATCAGAAGCAGAGTTGGTATACTTAAGAATATTTCTGTAAATCTCATGATCAGTTCATCCAGCCAGGCAGGTGCCACCCCACTGAAGGCACCGACTACTACTGCAATAAAAGTAGAAATAACTGTGGCTAATCCACCGATCAGAATTGAGATCCTTCCTCCATACCAGATCATGGAAAAAATATCCCTTCCCATAGTATCCGTTCCAAAAAGGAACTCCCTGTCAGGAGCTTTGTTATAGTTTAACAGATCCATATAAGCAGGATCCTTTGTCATGATCAGTTCCGCACACAGGCATCCCAGTACGATAAGAATCAGGATTGCTGCCGAAACAACCGGTTTTCCCTGATACCACTTTTTCTTTGATTTAGGAATTACGGTTTCTGTCTTTCTGTTTCCTGCCAGTTCAAATAAATGATTGGTCATCCTTCTACTACCTCCGATTTCTCGGTTATTACTTCATCCTTCATACGGGGATCAATCTGTTCATTGATCGTCTGACTGACGATATTACAGAAAATAACCAGGATTCCTGATATCATGCAAAGCAACATCAGCAGATTGTAATCATGATATCTGGCGCTCTCATAGGACAGAGCTCCGATTCCGGGATAAGAGAATACACTTTCTACCACATAGGTTCCTCCAAGTATATGAGGAACTGCAATAGCCATAATACTCAGGTACGCAGGCATTACATTTCGGACACAATGTCTGAACATAAGCTTTTTCTTATTCAGTCCCTTTGCCTTTGCTAGAAGTACATAATCTGCGCGAACCTCTTCCAGAATTTTATTTCGAATCATGTAAGCGTAATACCATAAATGCTCCATGACTATGATGGTCAGCGGCATGATCAGATGTAGCACTCTGTCACCAAAGTTTCCTGCATTTCCTGTACTGTAAGCTCCACTGCTTGGCAGAATCTTAAGATTTACAGAAAAAATAAGGATCAGGACCAGGGCCATCCAAAACTCAGGAATACAGCTGGATATGGTTCCCAGCTTACACAGGATCCTGTCTGCCAGCCGGTTTTCATACCAGGCACACAGGATTCCCAGGAGCAAGGCTCCTGCAAACATAATAATAAATCCGATTCCTCCAAGCACAAGCGTATTGCCAATGCGGCCGCCGATTACTTCCAATACATTCTGTTTATATTTAAATGAAATTCCAAATTCTCCATGAAAGGCATTTTTTACCCACTTCACATACTGCACAGAAATTGGTTCGTTCAGCCCCAGTTTCTCCATAGCCCATTCACGTTCTTCCGGACTCATCTTCTCTGTACGGTCACCATAATAGGAGATCAGCGGATCTCCCGGTGCAAGACGGGCTACATAAAATACAGCTACAGACAATATAAATACTGAGATCAGGAATATCAGGCATTTTTTACCATAGTAGACTAACTTTTTTTGTCTCATGATATACTGCACCCCTTTCCTTCAGCCGGAAGCATTGCAAAATGTCCGGGTGACACTTCTGTCCACACACTGTTTTCCATTCCTTCGCCATCATAGTACTGCAGAACTCTCTTTCTCTCCCTGATGGGGTCAGGAACAGGAATTGCAGACAGCAAGGTTTTTGTATAAGGATGCACCGGATTGGAATACAATTCTTCCGATGGTGCCAGTTCTACCAGTTTTCCATGATACATAACTCCCACACGGTCACAGAGATACTCAACCATAGCCAGGTCATGGGCAATAAACAGAAATGTAAATCCATGCTCCTCCTGCAGATAACGGAACAGATTGACGATCTGTGCCTGTATGGACACATCCAGAGAAGCTATAGGTTCATCAGCCACCAGAAATTCCGGTTCCATACACAGAGATCTGGCTATTGCCACTCGCTGTCTCTGTCCCCCTGATAATTCAGATGGATAACGGTCCAGGAAACTGTTCTCAAGTCCTACATATTCCATCTGAAAAGCAGCTTCCTTCACAAAGCTTCCTCTCGGAGGTGTAATATGCTGGATCCTCATTGGTTCCGTAATAATATCTGACACCTTCATTTTCTGGTTCAGGCTGGATGCGGAATCCTGAAAAATCATCTGGCGGCAGGTCTGCAGCATTTTTTTATGCTTTTTGAATTCCTTTTTGTCGCAGATATTTACATCTTTATACCAGATTTCTCCCTGAGCCGGCTGATATATATTCATCAGACATCTGGCAACTGTGGACTTTCCTGAACCAGATTCCCCTACCAGACCAAAGATCTCACCTTTATGGATCTGAAATGAGACATCATCTACAGCCTTTACCTTGATTTTTTTTGTCAGATGAAACTGCTGAGTCAGATGCCTGACATCCAATAAAATTTCTTTACTCATGGACGATTCCTCCCATAGGTGATTTGATCTGCGGTGCTCTTGGATCCAGCAGCCAGGTTGCCGCATAATGAGTATCTGTTATCTTAAACATAGGCGGCATTTCTTCATAATCAATATTCAGGGCATATTCGTTTCTACATGCAAAAGCATCACCTTTCGGCGGATCTATCAAAGTAGGAGGCATGCCGGGGATAGTGTACAGGCTTTCTTTTCCATTTGCAAATGCAGGCAGTGATCTCATCAGCCCCCATGTGTATGGATGTCTGGGATCATAATACACTTCCTCTGCTGTACCGATCTCTACGATCTTGCCTGCATACATGACTGCCACTCTGTCTGCCACACGTGCAACAACTCCCAGATCATGGGATACCAGTATGGTAGCTGTTCCAAGCTTCATCTGTATTTCCCGCAGAAGATCCAGGATCTGTGCCTGTATGGTCACATCCAGTGCAGTAGTTGGTTCATCTGCAAATAAAATATCCGGATCTGCAGCCAGAGCAATGGCCATAACACATCTCTGGCGCATTCCTCCGGAGAACTGCCAGGGATACTGATGATATCGTTCCTTTGGATGGGAGATACCTACCAGTTCCATAAGCTCCAGAACCTTCTTATTTACCTGTTCCTTCGTGTAGTTCTTATTGTGGATCACCACTGCTTCCCCAATCTGTTTTCCAATTTTAATAGTTGGATTCAGGGATGTCATAGGATCCTGAAAGATCATAGAAAAAACTCTTCCACGCAGTTTCTGCATCTCCTTTTCCCTGTAACAGGTGATATCCTGTCCGTTCACACAGATGCTTCCCTCTTTTATTTTTGCGCTTGGTGGCAAAAGCTTCATGATACTTTTGCAAAGCACACTCTTCCCGCATCCTGATTCTCCAACTATGGCCAGCACCTCTCCCTTTTTTAATGAAAAAGACACATCTCTTACTGCCCGGACTTCTCCGGCAGGACCGTCAATACTGACTGAAAGATTTTTAACCTCTAATAAATGTTCCATTTTTAACCCTTTTTCCGCTCGTGTAAAAAGGGGGGCACCTTTAGTGCCCCCGTCACAACCTTTATCTCTTTTTATTATTCAATAGTCCAGTCTGCTACATTCCAGAAAATACCAACTCCGTGATGTCCCATAATTGTATCAGGATCGATTCCCTTAATATTGCTGTCAGCAACATAGTTGGCATCAATATAGCAGATCATTGCATAAGCCGGATCCTCTGCCAGAGCTTTCTGGAAATTAGCATAGGCTTCTGCACGTACTTTTGGATCAGCTGACTGTCTTGCTTCTTTCAGATACTTGTCAACGTCTGCATTAGAGTAGCCGGAGTAGTTTGCTCCCTTATCTGTTCCGAATACTTTGTATGTATGGTCGTCAGCGTCAAATGGGCTTCCCCATCCGATGAGGAATGCCATCTGTCCTGCCCAGTCTGTCTGTGCAGGGATCTCTACTGATACATCCATGCCGATCTCTTTCAGTTCCTGTGCTGCGATCTGAGCTATATCAATACGTACCTGATCTCCTGCACTTACGCTGATTACAAATCCAACTTTTTCGCCATCACGATAATAAAATCCGTCATCACCCATCTCGCATCCTGCAGCTTCCAGAATTTCTTTTGCTTTTTCAGGATTATAATCATAATGCTCTACATCTTCATAATTGTAGATATTTCTCTGAAGAGGACCATAAGCCGGCATTCCCTGTCCCAGGATAACTGCGTCGACAATCGCCTGACGGTCAAGTCCATAGCATACTGCCGGGATCAGATCACGGTTTTTCTGCCAGTATTCATTTCCAAAGTTAAACATGATTCCACGATAGTCAGATGTCTTCATATCGTAGCATGTATATGCATCATCATCTGCAAAAGCAGCTGCATCCTTTGGTGTTAATAATGCCAGATCAAGTTCTCCGGATTTCAACTGAAGTGCTTTCGCATTGTCATCCGGTACGATCTTGAATACAATTTTATCGATGGAAGGCTCACCCTTGAAATAATCTTCATTCTTAACCAGTGTGATTGCCTGTCCCTCATCCCAGGATTCAATCTTGTATGGACCTGTTCCTACCGGATTACGGAAGAAATCAGAGGTCTGCATATCTTCGCCCTCAAGCAGATGCTTAGGAAGAACTGCCATTGTCATATAGTCAAGGAATGCAACATTTTTGTCCTCAAGCTTAAACGCAACCGTATGATCATCAATCACATTGATCTCTTCTACGTCCTCGTAGTTGGGTGCATTCTCAGAACCATTTTCCGGATTCATGATCGCTTCAATAGTAAATTTAACATCCTCTGCTGTCACAGGTTCGCCGTCCTGCCACTTGGCATCTTCTACCATATGGAAGGTATAGGTATTGGTTTCATCATCAAAATCCCAGCTCTCTGCCAGTCCCGGAACTACCTGATTCTCTCCGTCATGTGCAGTTAAACCGTTGAAGATCAGGATATTGATCTCTCCATGTTCATCCATAGCAGGATTGATCCTGGTATAATCTCCGCTTCCATATACCAGCGTTGTTTCTTCCTCTGCCAGTACAGGCACTGTTGTTCCGGCACTGACCAGTGATACAGTCAGAAGCACTCCGGCCATTGTCAATAAACCCTTTTTCATTTCATGTTCCCTCGCTTTTTCTTTATTGGTAACTGACTTTTATGATATCAGACAATTCTGACATCAGTAAGCCCTGCGGGGGGATATTGACATATTCCTTTTTAGACCTGAGGTATGCTATATATGGCATACCTCTATTATATTCTTTTCTTTTTTACCTTGCAGTAAAAGTCCCAACAGCAAGCCATGATAAAAGTTTTATTTCTGTCCCAATTTTTATTTACTTCAGTCAATCACATCATTCTGAAACCTGGACAAATGCTCATAAGGTAAGATCAGTCTTCCCCTGAACAGCCCGCACCCGTCATTGATCAGACTGTTATTGACTGCTGAAAACATATTTACATCCAGATCTGACAGTTCCAGTTGTAAAAGACGCATGCCCCGTTCATAGGCTTCATCAAAATAAATACACTCACCTTCTGGAATAGCATCACGTCTTGCTCGCTCATCCTGCTGTTTCTTCTCATATCCCAGGTGATTCGCTGAACCAATTTCTGCATTGTCATCCATTTTCTGGGTACGCAGCTGCACTTCCATGAAAGAACGGGAACTGTTATCATAAACTGTGATATGTAATGACTGATATCCTTCCCCACTGGTTCCACAGATATAATCCCGGTAATATAGCTTCACATCTTCATTAAGAAGCAACGACGTACTTTTCTTCACTCCATAGGCAGACTCCACCGTAAACCCTCGCTCTTCCAGAAACCCAGGAAGAACATTGGCAATTTCATAAAGATAGCGGATTGACGCCGTTTCCTGATCTTCTCCTGGTTTCAGATGACACTTGGGCATGCACAACACAATCCTGTATGCAATAAAATCCCGAAAACAACTGAGTTTATTTTTCAGTTCCGCCACAGGAGGATAGGTTCCATGTTTTGTATAATAATCGTAAATATATTCCACAATATAACCGTTAAATTTCTCTTCTGCCCGGATCAGCGACTTGATCCTTCCTTTAAATGTAAACGCAAGAAATGGATATTCATGAGCCATATATTTATAAAATTCCCGAATCTTCTGAGACTGAGCCGTAAGGAAATCATTGTGTTCTAAAAGCTCTGTAATCTGAATCAGAAAATTCACATGCATCAGATCAATCTCATTGTGAGTAATTTTTGCTTCTTTTCTCAGATCCTGGGTATATTTCTGTAAAATTTTTAAAACTGTATTTCCTGAATACAGGTAATCATTTAATGTAATCATAAGCTTTTCCTCTTTTGAAGTTGGAGTGTGTTTGAAAAATGCTTTTCGCAAAATGCGCGTCACAATTTGTGGAAATAATTTTTCAGACACGCTCTAATCTATAACAAAAATTTATAACAATTCCATAAAATAATGAATGCGCAGTTATTCAAATTAAGTACCGGTTTTGGTTTTTTCATTAATTTTAATATTTCATCAATATATCTACTGTTCTGTCAGCCTTTAACCACACTGCTTCTTTTTCCTCATGAGTAACAAAGATCAATGTTTTTCCCTCAGTCTTTTTCAAAATATAATCAATTGTTTTTGCTTTTGTTTTTTCATCAAGGCCCCTGAGAGGTTCATCCATGATCACACAATCTGATTCAGCCAGCAATGCTCTCAGGATAGATACTCTCCTGCGCATTCCTCCACTTAGTTCACGAACCGGTTTTTGCCATACCTCAGTAAGCGCAACTGCTTTATATGCCTCCTCCAATTCTCTGTCGGTTATTGTTTCTATGCATACCAGTCTTATATTGGAAGCAGCACTCAGATTTTCACACAGACGATCTTCCTGAAATACTGCACTGATCTTCCTGTCACTTATCCCTTCTATTTTTCCCTTATCCGGAACATCCAGTCCCAGAAGAAGCCGTATCAGTGTTGTTTTTCCACATCCGGAGTTTCCTCTGATACAAGTGGTTTTCCCTTCTGGCAAAACGCAGGACAAGTCTCGTAGTACCTGCTGTTTTCCGTATGCTTTACTGACATGATCTACCTTTATATCCATTTCTCTTCTCCACCTGTAATGCGTCTCATAAATAATGTATTTAAGAGGATTGCTATCAATCATAATTTCTGTTATCTATGTTCTATCATATAAACTATCCTGCTTACTATTCCAAGAAAACACTTTTCAAATACAAAGCTGATTACAATGATCACAATTGTCCATGCAAAAAGATCCGGAGTATTCAGATATATTTTTGCATTATACAGTTTCTCGCCAATAGAACCTGATGGCACTCCGATAACCTCTGCTGCCACTCCTGCTTTCCAGCACATCCCAAGAGAAAGCCTGCATGCTGAGAGAAAATAAGGCAGTACCTGAGATACATAAATATACCTGATCTGTCTTCTGAGATTCACACGAAATACTTTTGCCATTTCCAGTATCTTTCTGTCAGTCTGTCGTATTCCCTCAAGAATATTTGTATATATTACCGGCAGAACCATAAGAAAAGAAATAAAAACTGACAGATTTCTGGAAGGAATCCATATCAGGCACAAAATAATAAAAGATGCCACAGGTATAGATTTGACCACTGTGATCACAGGTGATATCAGGATTTCCACTATTTTTGACCAATATGCCAATATTGCCAGAAAAATTCCCAGAAGCATAGCCAGAAAAAAACCTGCCACAATACGCACGAAGCTAAATCCGACAGACTTCCAGAAATTTCCGCTGAAAATCAATTCAAAAAGTTTTCGGACAACAGAAACAGGAGATGCCAGAAGGATCTCCTGTTTCAGATACATACTTGCAAACTGCCAGATTACGATCCAGAAAAATACTGCTAATATGCGAATTCCTGTATATTTCGTTCCATTGTCCGTTTTTGCTCTATCGTTTGTAATAGAACGCATCATCCGGCAACTGTCCTCCTATAATCTCAGGATTCTGATCGTCTAAGGTTGCCAGATATCCCGAAAGCATGGTTTTCATTTCATCACCTTCAATAAACACAATACTGCAGTCAGGGATTGCTTTCTGTGCAACCTCCTTTGCAATAATATCATGATCTCCTATGATTTGGGCCGCAGCTTCTGTATCACTGTTAACAAAATCTACAGATTCTTTATAAGCGTCCATAAAATCATTTACTTTATCTGCATGATCCTGAACAAATTCATTGTTTGCGATCACAACACCTGTCACAAGTTTACTTCCGTCATCCATGGAATCTTCCCACAGTTTATTCAGATCCAGAGCAACTTTCAGCTTATCGTTTTTCATCAGCGCAGTAGTTACAAAAGGCTGCGGAAGAAGTCCGACTGCTGTCTGATCCTGCACAAGTGCGGAAACCACTTCTGCATGCTCAGATTTATATTCGATCGTCACATCTTTCTCCGGATCGATTCCATTTGCCTTAAGGACAGAATTCAGGGCATATTCCGGAGTTGCACCCTTTCCACTGGCATAGATGGTCTTTCCTTTGAGATCCTCCACAGATTTTACACTGTCTCCATTCTCCACAAGGTAAAGAACACCCAGCGTATTAACTGCCAGAACACTGACATCCTTATCTGTTTTCTGATACAACGTTGCTGCCAGATTTGCCGGAACAGCTGCAATATCAAGCTTGTCCTGTACTACCATCGGAACAATCTCATCCGGAGATGCAGCAATCGTAAAATCGTATCCGTCTGCATCCAGAAGCTGAGCCATTCCCATTGCTGTTGGTCCCTTTAATGCTCCTATCCGGACAGCATCCGAATCTCCCTCAGAAGCAAATACATTAACCGCTCCTGTATTACCGGTTAGTCCTGCACATATACATACAGCCACTGTCCAAACCATTAATTTTCTTTTCATGTTTCTGTTTCTCCTCTCTGTTCTGTTCAAAGGTATCATTCTCATAAAAGTCTCAGATTTATTTTCTATAGCACCCCCTGTTCTTTCATTTTCAAAGATTGGTGTCATAGCTTTATTATACTCAAAAACAGCAGCCTTGTATATAGCTGCTGTTTCCAAAACTTCAATAATTCTTCGGTTAAAAAAGTAGCATCCAAATGATAATAAGGTAAGTAGGTAATCATCCGTATCTGTTTTTTCACAGTTTATCATCTCTTTGCGTCAATCCATATTTTTTTAAATCCACCGTTCCATTGACAACCTCAATTCCATCTGCTTCCAGTAGCTTTTTCTGTACATCTTTACCGCCGAAGGCAAAAGCCCCTGACAGTTCTCCTCTGAAATTCACTACCCGATAACAGGGAATATGCTCCGGATCCGGATTCTTATGGAGGGCATTCCCTACCGCTCTCGACATTCTCGGATTCCCTGCCATTTCGGCAACCTGACCATAAGTTGCAACGCATCCTTTCGGAATTTGCTTCACTGCCTCATAAATCTTCTTTGTCGGGCTGTATGTTACGAGATCATAGCTTTCGGATATCATTCTTTTAATATCTTTATCCGGTACCGTCCCATTTAGAATAATGGTATTCCAATGTTCCTTATTCTGATGATAACCAGCCTGTACAGATTCATAGGCACTTCGCCAAAAATCACGCCACTCCGGATCTGCTTTTACATTCAGATTAACATAACCGTTTCGTTCATAGATCCATAAAAAAATTTTTTTGTTTTCCCTCGCTCTTACCACTTGCCAGTTCTGATCACGGAAAGGTCTTTCCGTATATGTATTCTGAAATGATAAACCGAATTCCAACGCTGCTTCTCGTGTAATCATGCAATTTTGATTCATTTATTTCACCCTTATTCCCTGAAATTATTTCTGACATCTTCATAATCTCTTGGAAGTCCCTCAAACAAAATTATTGCCTTATCATACTGTTCCTCTTCCATACATGATATAGCTTTCCTATACTGTTCCTGCTTCCTGATTTCTTTTAATTCCCTGTCCCACATCTCGGCTGTTTTCTCACTCTGATCACATTCTTTTAAAAAGCTCTATCCTCACACGGAAAAAGTTAAGCTGTTTATTACATCTATTTTTCCCCTTCATTCGCTTCCTCTATTGTCACACTCTCCTGTACCTGCATATCCGTATACTGAACACGAATAACTGCCTGCGGCCAGTTTATGCTGACCATTGCTGTTTTGTCTTTCTCATCTCCTGCTTTCCGGATAAGCTCCAGCAATTCCTTCAGTACTTCCTTTGTCAGATAACCGCCTCTCCAGTGAAAAATAAGCACCCTGCCTTTCTTCGCCGCCTGCAAAAAACGTTTATACACATCCTCTTTCTTAGTAAAAGAAAGCTTCTTCTCCTTATAGTAAAAGTGCTCATGATCACCGCAGTGAGGCGCTGGCGCAATAAGAGGCTCATGATCCCTGAAAATCTGTGAATCATCCAGATTGAAATAATCATAGCGAATTTCAGAAGTCTCACGATCTTTCCCCAGGGTATTATCAAAGGTCGCATCCAGATGATAATATGTACCTCCTATTTTTACGATATTCCATGTGTGGCGATACTTAATCCCCTTCTCAGGATTATTTCCACAGATTGCAATCACACACCAGACTCCCAGTGCATCTAACAAAACCTTTACTGCTTTTGCGATTCCCTCACAAACACCAACGCCTTGCCCCAACGGTCCGATAATTTCATGGGAATATGATTTTTTCAGTTTGTCATAGCGGATATTTTCACAGATAAAATCATGTACATACTTCTCTTTCTCCCACTCAGACAGCTTCTGAGCCGGACGAATCAGCTTCTCAACTCTGGCAGTCATAGCCTTTTGATGTTCGCAAATCTTCTTTTTATCAAAAAGATACTCCGGAATAAAAATCAGATTCGGAGAGTCTTTATAATACCGGTATTTATAACTGCTCACCCAAAATATCTCCGGATGATCCAGACGCATCTGAAAAAATACATTATAAAGTTCTTCTCCCTCTAATGCCGGAATCTGAAATTCATCCGCCAGGTTTTTCACACCGCTAAGAATGCTGTGATATGCAGCCTGCTGCGCCTTATTCATATGGTTGTAATAATATTGCTCCATTGTTATCTTATCTCCAAGTTCTTCGTCACTTATAATCCCTTCCGGTACATTTCACTGATCACTGCCTGCGCATGTTCAGATTCCTTTTTCTCTATTATCTGTACCCGATCACTTAAAATCGCCAGCATCTCATCTACCAGATCTTCGATTTTAGGATTTGTATACCGATATAAATAACCCAGCATTCTGGTTGCGGTATAATCTGTATTCATATTTTTATATGCAATCTCAGCACAAAGCTCCTTCGGATAGCCCTTGCTGAGCAAAACCCTGTATAGTTCTTCTGTTCTTTCTGATGCCATGTTTTTTACCTTTCTTATCATGTTTCTGTGTCACCAGCCATCTGATTTACCTCGTCAAAAATCATATGATATAGCTATGTTTTTTCTTATAGTAACATGCTTCAACTGATATTCGCAATCAGAACATGGAGCTTATTTGATATGGAAAAGGATTGTTAGTTACTGTTCACACATCACTATCCCGCGAGGTGTTTTGGCATGAATATGCCAAAATTCCGAGACATACAAGCCAAAATCCCATTGCCGCTGGCAATCTGGAATGAATTTTGGCTACGTTACTGTGAACGGAGTGAACAGTAACGATTGTTACAAGGCACTGAGTAAACAGTAACACAGTAACTCCAAGACTTACAAGGTCATCAACGTGACAGTAGAATGTGCTCAATAACTATGTTATACTGATAATATCTAAATGCTTCAGATATAATATCTGCCTATCTGAATCATTCAAGCCACATTCTCAGGAGGAAAAAATGTCGAAAAAAGAAATAAGTTTTACAGAAGGACCTGTGTTCCAGTCTTTGCTTCGGTTTGCTATCCCCGTACTTGGAGCATTGATCCTGCAGGCTGCGTATGGCGCAGTTGATTTACTGATTGTTGGAAAATTCGGAAATGCCTCGAGTATTTCCGCAGTAGGAACAGGAAGTTCCTTTATGCAGATGGCTACTTTTATTATTACAAGCCTTGCAATGGGCTCCACCGTAATAATCGGGCATCACATCGGAGAACAAAAACCAAAAGAAGCAGGAAATGCGGTCGGAACTACGATCATTCTTTTTCTGATCATTGCTGTCATCATGACATTTGTACTGGAATTTGCCGCCGGAGGAATTGCGCATCTTTTACAGGCACCGGCTGAATCCTTTGACAAAACGATTCTTTATATCAGAATCTGTTCTGCCGGTATCGTTATTATCATTGCATACAATGTAATCAGCGGTGTGCTGCGAGGTGTGGGAAATGCAAACCTTCCACTTCTATTCGTAGGAATTGCCTGCGTCATAAATATTCTGGGAGATTTGCTTCTGGTTGGAGTATTTCACATGGATGTTGCGGGTGCCGCCATTGCCACTGTATTTGCACAGTTTGTCTCTGTTGTCTGTTCTGTCGTTGTATTAAGAAAGCAGGATATGCCTATAGAATTTTCCAGAGAACAATGTCGGATTTATAAGGAAGAGTTAGGGAAAATATTGAACGTAGGTGTGCCGATTGCACTTCAGGAGACAACGGTTCAGATTTCATTTCTTGTCGTAAATTCTGTTATCAATCAGATGGGTCTGATGCCATCTGCCGGATATGGAATTGCACAGAAAATCGTTTCCTTTATTATGCTGGTTCCGTCCTCTATCATGCAGAGTGTATCAGCATTTGTTGCGCAGAATATCGGTGCCGGAAAGAAAAGCCGGGCATGGAAGGGTTTTTACACTGCAATCATTACCGGATGTTCCGTTGGAATCATCATCTTTATGGTAGGATTCTTCGGAGGCGGAGTATTATCCTCTTTCTTTACCAATGATTCCGAGGTAATCGCGCAGAGTGCCGCTTACCTGAAAGGTTTCTCTGCCGACTGTATACTGACTTGTGTACTTTTCAGCAGTATCGGATATTTTAATGGCTGTGGAAAAAGTATTCCTGTTATGATCCAGGGAATCACTTCCGCATTCTGCATCCGAATTCCGGTATCTATCATTATGTCGAGATTACCGGAAACATCTCTGACTTATGTTGGAATGGCGACACCTATCACAACTGTATATGGAATTATCTTTTTTGTAATCTGTTTCCGGCTGTTAAATAAAAACTCAGCCAAATAATAAAAATGGTTTCCTGTTATCAGTTCTCTTAGTAGAGATGCTGATAACAGAAAACCATTTCCATTATTTGATTATCCTCCGATACATGAATCGCATAGAAAGTTTCATTAAGATACGAATCACGTACAAATGTCAGATACCATGCCTGAATCCATAAACTTCATAATTTTATCTAAATACATTTCCATCGTCCTGTCGTCACTGCGGTAGGTCTCATGTCTGGTTCCCGGCAGGTAAACATATTTGCAGGAAGTAATTCCTCTGTGATTGATTTTCTCTGCAAATTTTCTCAATGCGTTTACAGATACAAAATCATCTCTTTCTGCCTGAAATAGCAACATAGGTGCTGTCAGTTTCTTCCATCCACAATATTTTATGTACCAACTCATTTTTACAGACGCCAGAAGCCACCCATAAGAAGCTTGCACTAACCTGGAATTTTTTATTCTCTTTACGCATCTCATTATATTTTTCGAATCTTGGTCTGGAAGTACATCCACTGGTTTCGAAAGTCTCACTACCATCATAAGGCTTCTGACCAACCACATAGTCTTCCTCCCTTCCCAAAAGGCACTTCGTCTGTGCAATAGCAATCACCAATGGCCAGGGAACATTTCCGGTGAGCGGGCGGAGCATAGGAGAATTCAATATAATCTTCTGAAACAGTTGCGGCTCCCATGCAGCTGCAATTGTGCCAATCGCCCCACCCATAGAATGTGCAAAAAGAACTAACGGCAGTTCAGGATATGTTTTTTTAATTACATGGCATATTTTCAAAAAATCTCTCACATATCGCTTCCAGGTATCTATATGTACAAGAGATGAATCTGCTGTCAGGCAATAACTTTGTCCATGTCCCATATGTTCCGGAATATACACATGATATCCAGCCTTCAGAAAATAATAAATCATCTCATCATATTTCGGCGCTGCTTCTGTAAAGCCATGACTAATTATAATCACGCCTTTCGGCTTCTCTGCCATGTAACGCTGTACATGAATTTTCCCCACTATCCCCGTATCTTTTCGGTGCAGATGATCCTCTGCACCAGGAATGTATCCCTCCTGACGGTGCGTTGCAAGATATGGTTCTATTTCATCATTCATTTTATACACATATTCATTCTCATGTATTATTTCCATTGTATGTACTCCTGTTACTTTTTCATAATTCTATTGCTATCTGCTTTTCACCATTCGATACATACCTGTATTATAATCTTTACTGGTGCCTGTTAATAATCCCATTAATCTTTTTCTCATTATAAAATACCAGTATAATTCCACCTATACAACAGAATACTGCTGCCCCAAAAGCAGCAACTCTATAACCAATTCCCTCTGCTGCCCCTATCGTCGAGACTGCTGTAAATATCAGCATAGAAATACTCTGCCCAAGTTTAAACGCAAATGTTCTCGCCGCATAAAACATTCCTTCACGATTGCTTCCTGATGTAATCGAGTCGCTCTGCGAAATATCTGCCACAACAGCCTGCGGAAGAATTCCGAAAATTGCCATAGGAAGGGCCGCTACGACTGTCAGGATCAGTCCCTGCACCGATGCCGGAATAAAACTCATTTTTCCCATAAATCCAGTATAAAAATAAGCAAGACTAAATACTGCAAATGCGAACAAGATCATCTTTTTCTTTCCAAGTTTAGGAGTAAGCTTATTTACCGGAATATAAAATACAAGGGACAACGCTGTCATTCCCACAAAATACAAAGTTGTCATTGTTTCCGGAAGTTTCAAAAGACTGGTGACAAAAAATGGAAGACCTGTCTGAAACATGGTAAGTGCAATCCAGTAGAAAATATCAGATGCCACAAACTTGCGAAATTCTGCATTCTTAAAAGTAGCTGCAAGAGATCCAAAAGCTGACTCTTTTGCAGGAACCGTATCTACATAATCCTTTTCACGGATACAAAATACCGGCACAAGCATACAGATAAACGCTATAGCCGCCATCAAAGTAAAGGTCATACGGATAGCACCAACTCTGCCAAAAGCAGGAATAAACATCCCCCATATCGTAGGTGCCAGATACGCCACTGCAGTTCCGGCAATAAATGTAAAGGAAATGACTGTGGAAATATTAAGTCTTTCCTGCTGGGTATGTCCAAGCTCCGGAATCAACGCATTATATGGTGTACAGTAAGCAGTAATGGAAAGATAGTACGCCAGAATCATAACCAGCAAGAACACTCCATTGATCCAGCTGTTTTTATTAACCGGTGACCAGAAAACCAGTACTGTAGAAAGCGCCAGCGGTAAAGATGCCCATTTCAGAAATGGAATTCTTCGCCCATTCTTTGACGTGCATCTGTCAGATAAAGATGCGATCATTGGATCTGTAAAAGCATCAAAAATTCTTCCGAAAGCTGTAATTCCGCCAATAATAGTAAATATGCCGAAGACCACCAGCCCCTGTGGAATAAACACTGTCTGTCCCTGACTGATAGCTGTCTTATCCGGCTGATAAAAATATACAAGCCAGTTAGAAATAATCCCGGACAACATCGCCCATCCAAACTGTCCGGCTGCAAACTGCCATATTTTCCCTGTTGTTAACTTTTTCATCGTGCACCTCCAGATTTCAGAACTGCTGCTTATTTCTTGCAAGAATCGAACTCTTTTCCAGGCATGGAAGTTCTTCTCCTTCAACAGTCGTCACAATTCCGCCTGCTTCTTCAACAATAAGTGCACCTGCCGCAAAGTCCCATGGAGATAAAATAAGCTCGAAATAAATTTCCGCTCTTCCTGATGCTATGGCACATAAATCAAGTGCCGCAGATCCGCTTCGTCGGATATCAAGGCATTTTTGAAAATATTCGTAAGCTAATTCAAAGGATGCCTTCGCAAGCTCCGTATTATACGGTGATGAACCAAACAAAACAATGCTGTTTGCCAGATCATCCTTCGATACATGAATCGCATTTCCATTCATATATGCACCCTCACCGGAAATCGCATAGAAAGTTTCATTAAGATACGGATTATGCACGACTCCCATATATCTCTTTCCATTTCGAATCAATCCAATAGATACACAGCTCATATGATAATCTTTAATAAAATTGGTAGTTCCATCAATCGGATCCACCACAAAAATATATTCTGCATTTCTGTTAATCCGGCAATCCTCTTCTTCCCCCAAAAACTCCGCTTCCGGAAAAATCTCAGACAACTTTTTCTCCAGCATTTTCTGAATTTTGCAATCATACTTCGTAACAAAATTTGCTTTTCCTGCCTTATCCTTAATGCCAAAATTTTCCCTGTCCGCATTTTTTTGCCGCTTCAATTATTTCATTTAATATCGTATGTGGAGTTTTCTCCTTTAGTTCCATATTATCTGTCACCTCTCAATAGAAAATGGTTTCCGTTTTATCAATACTTTTATAATTTCTCATACTTTTCAATCAGACACTGATGTTCTTTTGTCTTCTTGTCATAGTTTATCCCAACCAGCAAAATGTCTCCGGTATAATCCAGAACTGAATCCGGATATTGTTTTTCCTTAATCTGCTGTAATGCTGTCTTGACATTCTTATTCCATTTAAGTTCTACGACAAGCGCCGGATAACTGGAAACGTATTCTGGTTTTGGAATAAATACAAAGTCTGCAAACCCACGTCCTGTCGGCAGTTCACGAACTGGTTTAAAATAATATTCCATTGAACTCAGATATGCAATTGCAAGTACACTGCTCAAAGAATTCTCATTATTATACTGAATATTCGAAACATACTCTGTATGGATTTTCTCAATTCCCTCTTCAACTGCTTCTTCATCCATGTCCAGCGTAGCCTCCAGTAAATGTTCTGATTCCTGCTGAAAAGTAATCATCTCATTCCATTTTCTGCTTTCAACCGCCATTGTCAATTCCTGCCGGATTTCTTCATTTGGAACAAATGCAGTTCTTCTATTCTGGTTATATCCCAAATAACCAAGATGGATCAAATACGTAAGTACATCATCTTTGCTTTGTATATTCACCGTATCATTTTTGAAAGCAGCTGTATTCACTTTAATCGAAGCACCGGAAAGTATTTCAATTATAGCGTTTTTCAAACCATCATAATTCATATTGATAAAAGGAACAATTGCTTCATAAGAAGCAGTCTCAGACCAGTAACTTCTAAACCTGCCCCGCACACAAACACTTACTACTGCTTTAGGATTATATACCTGATAGTCCTCCAGCAAATAACCATCATACCAATATTTTACTTTCTCAAAATCTCTGTGATATCTTTCGCAAAGATCCTTCACTTCAGCTTCTGTAAATCCAATATATGGCGCCATCACTCCTGCATCAAGCATTGTAAACTCATCAAAATTATTTAATGCAGACTGTGTTTTTTCTTTCTTTATCGGCAAAATACCTGTAAGATACGCCAACTGAATATATTTTGTCGGTTCCGTTCCCTTAAACATTGCCCTCAAAAAATTAATGTACTTTTCCTGTACTTTTTTATTTGCCGCTTCATCTCTGATCAGAACATCCCACTCATCAATAATTATAATAAATTTCTGTCCAACAATATTTTTAATACGCGAAAGACTTTCCGACAAACTTATCTCTTCTTCAGGCAGAACACCAGGGTAAATCTCTCTCAATTCAGCCTGTACGGATTTCGTAATAAACGCTACAACATTATCCACATTATCACAATTTGCCAGAAACCACTGAATATCAAGATGAATCACATCATACTTATTAAGATGCGTCTTAAAATCGGATTCCCTGCTTATATCCAGCCCTGAAAACATTTCTTCGGAATTACAGCCTTTACTATAATAAGCGGCCAGCATATTTGCAGCATATGATTTTCCAAACCTGCGTGGTCTGCAGTTACAGATATAAGCTTCTGTTGTATTAAGTACGCTGTTTGTATATTCCAACAATCCGGTTTTATCCACATATATCGGAGAATTCAGTGCCACCTGAAATGCACTGTTATCAGGATTTACAAATCTACCCATTCCTTACACCCCACAATCAAAAAAACAGCTTCACGTTACCAAAATTTTTAATAAAATAATGATAGCATGAAACTATTTTAACGTAAAGCTGAAAAAAGCTGTTATATATCCAGACACCCGGGCTATATCGGGATTCTATAAAATAATCTCAGTTATTTTGCGTAAATAGAACCAACAATCTTTCCCCGTAATGTACACGGCAGAATTTTACATAAGAATCTCAGAATCTTATACTTCACACCCGCCACACAAATTGGTGCGCAGTTCTTTTTCTGTGCAATCCGCGCAATATATGTACCAATAACCTCCGGCGACATCCCACTCAGTTCATCTTTCTCCATCTGACTGACACTGTGTGAAATACGGCCGCCGTATTCATCATCACCCAAAACTGTCTTTTGTCTGGCCTGGGTAAAACCGGTATGAATATCTCCAAGTTCTACTGCTGTTACCCTAACACCATAAGGACTTACCTCATTATCAAGCGCGCAGGAATAAGAAGACACTGCTGCTTTACTGGCAGAATAAAATGCCTGAAACGGAATGTGTGCCACTGCTGCCACAGAACTGATATTGACAATATGTCCACTGTGCTGTCTGCGCATAGATGGAAGAACAGCTCTGCTTACATTGACAGTTCCAAAAAAGTTTACATCAAATTGTGCTTTCGCCTGTTTTAACTCTGTAAATTCCACCGCCCCGGAAATACCAAAACCTGCACAATTTACAAGAATCTCGATACTTCCTCTTTCCAAAAGGATCTGCCCAACGGCTTCCTGCACGGAAGCCTCATCTGTCACATCTACGCACATATGCTTCACGCTTTCTACAGGAACATCCCGGCGACTGAACTCATAGACTATATAGCCAGCCTTACTCAATGCTGCTACAGTACATCGTCCGATTCCGGAACTTCCCCCTGTGACAAGAGCTGTACTTTTCTGTTTTGATTCCATATTGTTACTTACCTCATTCCATTTTTTCTTCTTACCACACGGGTGAGTTTCTGTCGTATTTCCTCATTCTTGAACAACTGCCTGCACCATTCGTCCTGTGCCATAACATCACCACAAATCATATTGTTTCATAGTTTCTGAATTTCGATATTCATGTTTTTCATAATATCCTATCAGTCTTCCCTCTTCTCTGAGTGCCACCATATAAACATCTTTATTTTGCTTCTCATTATGGAAAGTATAGACAAGGTTATGGCTCTCATCTGCCGCAAACCAGTCCACTACCTTCTGTATTTTATCCCTGGATTCCTGATTATGACAATCTAACAGACTTCTTCCAATAAGTTTATCACCGCCTCGCTTCGCATAGCTGTTAACAGCTGCCGGATTCATGTAGATAATCTCATGCTTAAGATTGCATATAACAATCGAAGCTCTGTCCTGGTCAACAATACTCTTATAAAAACTAATCATATATTTTTTTATGTCCTTTCATTTTTTTCTTTCGTCTAATAGTTTACTATCCACATCAAATATCTTTAAATATCTGTTGGCATACATACGGACACCATCAATGGTATTTGTAATAAATCATTACAAAATTTTCGAAACAAAATAATCTGCCTCAATAATATGCTTTACATTCTTCTCCCTGGAGTCAACAATACTCACACGTCCATTCTCCGCTGTCAAAGTCACACTGGAACCATCATTCCGATAAACAGTCATATGTTCCACTGGGCGTTCCAATGTCTCTATTGGATCCTTCATCTTTTTTAATCGCCGATACTCATATTTCGGAATAGAAAATTCAAGTTTTGAAATAGCTCTTTTTTTCTTTAATGGTGTTTTTCTTAATGAACCATTTTTATTCATAAAACGATCCGCAAATTCAACATTTTCCGTCATTTTATCAATTACATCCGAAATCCCTTCAATCTGCTCAATCGGTCTTTCCTGTAATACTCCTGTTATAATTTTCTTATAGTCTTCTTTTGAAATTTCTACTGACAGCTCATTTCTTCGTCTGTCATAAGTTTCCCCTGATTCATAAGTAATTTTATAGCAATAGTTAAAGTTCAAATCTTCCATGCCTCCAATCAAAAATAGCTTCATGCCATCAAAATTTTCAACTAAAATAATGATAGCATGAAACCATTTTAGCGTAAAGCAACATTCTCCATAAAGAATTCAATAATTTTTTCAGCCAATTTATTATGAATACTATTGCCAAATTCATCAATGATCAGCATTCCGGCATTTTCTATTACCCTGATCAGATGAGGAAGCAAATCGGCAAATACCTGGTTTCCCTGCGATTCGCCCTTGTTGCTATAGAGCAATTCCACTTCTTCGTTTCAGGATTAATTCTTAATAACTGACAACTTCTAATATTAATATATTTATGAAAGAATTCTTCCAACAATTCAAGCGATTCACAATATTCAAACTCTATTGCGCTAAACCCCAATGTCACATTACATTTATAGACTTTTCATCAACTTTTTACTAATTCATTATTTTATTTATCGGTTAGTTAGATGTCGAGTAGACGCACCCCTTGCGGTCGTACGCCCCTCACAGAATCCGGACTTGCGGCTTTCCCGCATCCGGCTCTTTGCGAAACGAATCGTTCACATTTATCAATTATATACACTGACATATATTCGGGGTCTTACCAGTGGATAGCTGTTATCTATCATATTCAGAAATTCTACCCAGTTGTAGCTTTTCTTTTGACTCCTCCGATTTAGACAGTAGAATAAACTTTTCATTACGTGGTATCGAAATGCTGTTATTCTTTCTGTATTGTCTGTGATTCCATAGTAATGGTAATAACCAGTCAGTATCTGATTGAGTTTAGCAGTAATCTCTTTCAGTTTCCATGTTTTCATGTGTCCCATCAGTTGATTTATTTCTCTACATTTCTTCGCAAACTTCTTCTTACTGGTTTTCCTCTTCACTCTGAATCTACCATTCTTGCTTTTGGAACAGTAGTGTGTAAAACCTAGGAAAGTAAAGGTACCTGGCTTCGTTCCACTTTTACTGCATCTTTCCTTTGCGTATCGTCCGAACTCTATCAGCCTGCTCTTTTCTTCTTCAAGGCTTAATCCAAAGTGTCCCATTCTATGTTTTAAGTGTTCATAGAACCATACTGCATCTGATTTGTATTGGAATGTCACCACAAAATCATCAGCATAGACCACCAGACCTGCATATCCCTTTAACATCGGCGTTACCACCTCTCTGAACCACCATATCAGCACATAGTGCATATAGATAGATACAGGAAATTATCGGAGAGCAGACGGAACCTTGTCCACTTCCTTCCTCTGTTGCTTCAAATTCATAGTTATTCATAATTCCTGCTTTCAGCATTCGTCTGACAAGGCGGATGATATTCGGGTCTTTATCCTTGATTCTATAAAACGCACAATCCATTCATGGTCAAGATGCTGGAAGAATCCTTTTATATCCGCATCCAGAACATAATTCGTCGGTTTCCTTTCCAGCATTATGTTTAGTTTGCGGATTGCTTTATGGCAGCCCCTGTTGGGTCTGAATCCCATCATCTCATCATAAAACATTGGCTCGAATACTGCTTCCAGTATCCTGCGCAGTGCTTCCTGTACCAGCTTGTCTTCATAACAGTAGATACTAAGTGGCCGCATCTTCCCATTGTCCTTTGGTATTTCTACCAGTCTTGCTGGTTTAGGCTTATAGGATTTCTTCTTCAGACTTTCTATAAGGGCTTCTAGATTTTCTTCCAGATTTCTTCCGTATTCTTCTTTGGTAACTCCATCTATTCCTACGGCTTTCGTTCCATCCATCTGGACATGACAGTTCTCAAGCATCTCCTTATTGATAAGATGCCCCAGTGATGTAAAGACCATATCTGGGTTTTCTTTTGATAATTGTGATATTCTCGCCAATTTCGTTTCCATTAGTTCCCCTATCTCTGTGTATAGCTAATGTTTCCTCTTTGATATAGTTTCGCAGGCCAGAACTGCGAGGCACAGTTCTCTCTCGACTTCCCTCCAGTATTTATTTTGTTCATACCTTCACCGGTACTGTTCGGGCCTCCGACTACCTGCACTTCGTTTGTCTTTCTTCTTTTGGTTGGCGGACATACTTTTCATTTACACACTCTGAAAAGAAAATGCAGGTCCTCTCCAGTTGACATATAGTCCCTGTCTGACATGAATAGTTTCAACAACACCGCAGAGGCATGCAAAATCTCACCATAACGATAAGTGCATATATTGTCTTCCACCCTGACCACGGTGTCGACCCTCTGATACTTTGGGATTTCGGTGCTCCATAGCTATCCCTGCTATCTTGCTGTCTACGCTTAGCCTGCACGTTACCGTAACAGACTCAAGACTCGCTTCAAATGCTGTGGTTAACAGCTTATTTGATGGGGCTTCCACCCACCGGACTATATACCCTTTGCTGGACGCACGGTCAGACCCTTACAGTTCTTTACCAATTTATAGAATTTTCAGTAATCTTTTATTGATTGGTTATTTTATTTATCCACTGATTAGGTGGTCAGATTCTTATGAGCTAATACTCATATCATTTAGAAAACTTGAAATATATTTTACTCTTTTTCATTAACATATAATTGTATTAATTCATTAATCGTCTCTCTATTTGCCCAAAATGTTCTTTTAGTAATTTGTAAACCATTAGTAAACTCAAAAGTATCTTCAGAATTTGCAGCTTTAGGTCTAACATGGAATCCTTTTTTCTCACTTGACTTAGGAAAAAGATTATCATCCCCCTTTTCAAATGCTTCAACAGTTTCATTATATACCATTTCAGCTTTAGCATTTTCTGAAACAAATGAAAAATCTTTTATGAAAGTAATTGAACATATATCTTTTTTCCCTGACTTATTTTCTATGAAATCTAAAACAAATACAGGAATTTTTTTATTTATTTCTTTTGAAAAAAGTGAATTTTCATATTTAATATAACCATCTTTTATTACATTTCTATCTTTTTGATATAACTCTGAAAAAGTAGCATTCGCAAATGGAAATGCTTCTTTTGGAAAAAATTGTTGCTTTTTATTACTATATCTTTTTATCACTCTAAAATATGGAATATCTTGTCCCTCTTGCTTAAAAAAATCTTCTATTTCTTTAGCGTAAGCATATGGTGAAACATCATGTTCAACTAAAAATTGTTTCAATTTTTTTTCAATATCATTATTCCAAATTATATCTTTAGACATAATCTTTCTTCTAGCCATATAATACTTAAATAATTCATCATTTTTAAATGACTCTACTTTTAAATTCTTATCAATGCTTTCTAAGCTCTGTACAAAATTTCCATATAAGACATATATATATTCATCATCTAGTTCTTCCACTTTCTCATTTATCACATAACTTAAAAAGTAATTCTTTCCATAACTATTTATTATATTATATTTATTATACAAAATATTTCTTTTTTCTTTTGAATTTCTCCACCAAACATCCAAAATATCTATAATTTCCAAACATTCAATTATGCTATCTCCTTTGTTTTTTAAATTTTGTAAAGCCTCATTTAATATACTTTCTATTTTACTTTTTTTTAAATTTTTACTCTCTCCTGGTCTTTTATCTACCAATAAATACCGTTTTACAAACTCTATAACTGAAAAACCTTCCCCGTTATATTCTTCTTCACCACGTTTTAAAATTTTCATTCCTGCTTTCATCAAATATGCATTAATTTGATGTACAGTTATATCATCTGCCATTATATCTTCTTGATAAATAGGAATCTGAGTATTCAATCCATATGTTATAGGGCGAACATCTTCCAATTTACCTTCTATACAAATCGTTTTTAACACAATTTCCTTGCATACTACCTCTAAAATTTCCGCAATCTGGTTTTCTTTAATAGTACATACTTCCTTTAATTTTTTCGGCAAATTATGCTTTAAATCATCACATTCTTCAAAAAAATGAGTAAGAGTCTGGGCTCCATTTATCACACTCACTTTTAAAGGATTAAGTTTTATCCTATCTCCCACTCTATCAATTTTCTGATCATATGCATATATTGTAATTCCATTATGATAAAACCAGAATTTTTTAGGTCTATTATTTGAAATTTGCTCATCGTTTTCATCAATTTCTAATATCTCTTGTAATTGCTTAAAGCATCTTTTTAATTCATCTTTTTCTTTCAAATGCTGATATATGCCTATACACAAATACTTTCTAAACTGTCTACGCAAATCCTTTCCTATTGGATTTTTTTTAAGTCCATTTCGGACATTCATTTTAAATAATGTAGTGCCCGTTACATTAAACAGCTTTTTCAGATTATACATTGATACGTTATATACGTATCCTTCTAATTCACTATCCGCTCTATATTCCAAGTAATTAATTCCATCATCAACCTCTATATCTATGTATTCTTTTAAATTTGTATAAAACGAGATACTCTTTGTAAAATATCGATTAAGCAAACTTCTTTCTTGAGCTTTTAATATCTCACTATCATATATCTCCCAATATTTTTGACGTTCATCGTCCCAATCTTTAAAAACTAAAACTTGTGTCGATATCCCATCATCTTTTTCCAATATTTCATGATATTTTTGTAAATTAAACTTACTTTCACTGCAATTATAAATGCTATAGCGCTCTTCATTTCCGTCTTTATTGATTCCATTTATAAAAATAATAGGAATGTCTTTCACTTTTTGTTCTACTTCTATCGTTTCAACATCGAGCTCTACCAATTTTATAATTTTATAAATTATTTCTTCTAAATCCATTCTTTCTCCTTAGTATAATTTAGTTAGAATAAAAAAATGTTTCTCAATCTCGTCTATATATTTCTGCTTTTCCTCTTTTTCTATTTCAAGAAAGTTCACATAAGAAATCAAATCATCTTTTTCTTTACGTAACTTTCTTAATAAAATGTCCCCCTTCACACTTTGCTTGTTTCTAAAAACTTCTATTTCAAATTTAATCCGTTCAAAACATGTATCAATTTCATCATGAACAGATACTTTTCTTTCTTTATATCTTTCATTATACAAAATATCTTTTACTAGCTTTGCACGTGTACTTTTTTCTGGAAATAAAGTTGCTTCTCGTATACTAAATAATTTATTTAGTTCCTCACAAATTTGTTTTTTATCTTCCGCATAAATAAAAACCTCTTCATAATAAACTGAATTTATCGGAATATACTCTTTTCCTGGAAAAAAGATGAATCCACCAGATTGTGCTTGTATCCTATCATTCGAATAACTATGAGTGATAACCTTGAAATTTTTAGAATATGTAATATTATCCTTATCATTCATAAGATTATTATAAAATGCTTCTAAATATGCAGAATGAGGTGAATAATGCTCTGGAAAACAAAACACATAAACTCGTCCATCTTTATCTAATTCATTTGGATTAGAACATGCAAAATATAGTGCCGGTAAAATACTAAATGTTATATCTAACATTCTGCTAATCGCAACATAATGTTGTGATTCAATAGCTTTATCAATAATTCTAGTCTTTTTCGAATCTAACACATTATAATCACTCATAAGCTCAAAAATATATGATTCTTTATTTATCATATCAGGTTCTCTAAAAATTGATGGCATTAATTTTGTTTTTCCGAAATCTCTAGGTTCCCCTCTAAATGCTATCAAAGTTTTTTCGTCAGTATAGCTTTTTTGACTTTCTTCTAAATTTTCCATCTTGTCTCTAATTTCTTTAATATACTGAACCAAATTTTTTTTCATTTTTTCTCCTAACAAAACAATATCAAAAATATATTCTCTACTTATAAGCACCATCTATTTTATGCTAGCATCCGCTCATATCTTTTCTTTAATTCTGATAACTTTATTCATTATCAAATATTTTTTCCAATGTCTTTTCCATATCAGATATTAAATTAACAACTAACGCATTTCCCATCATAAAACGGCGTTTACGCAAAGGCATTTCTACAGTTTCTCCATTAACCAGACAATATTTTGTATGGTCAGTAGGAAATCCCTGAATTCTTTCTGTTTCCGTAGCAGTAAGTAATCTTATCTTTCCGGTTTCTTTATCTTTTACAATATGAGTTGTTCTGCTAAAACCACCCTCTGATGTCAGCATTGTTCGAGCAGGTTTGTCCTCTTGATCAATCATAGAAATCGCTCCCTCGGAGAAAACGTATTCATGACCATTAGCACTTGTACGTAACAATTTTTTTGCCCCTTTAAGATACTGCCAAGTTTGCCTGCTTTCTTTTGGAAGTTTATTTTCAATTTCATTACTATGTGTAATATCCGGATTAGTATAATACAATTTTTCCTCAGGAATAAAATACTGCTCATCAACTCTTCCTGTTTCCATAACATCTCCCAATGTTATCTGTTTTCCATGATAATATGGAATAGTTTTTAATGTATAAATGGTTCCATCTTTCATTATTCCTGAGTTTTCGAATGAACAATTAAATTTTTCAGATACTTCACCTACTTCTATCGGTAATTCTTTCATAACCATTTTAGCATTCTCTGCTTTATTTACCGGAAATGTTTTTGCAAAAAAACCATCTTTTAAAATCACCTTTTCCATTTTACAAGCTTTTTCAGCGTTTTCAAAAGCATCATCATATTCCGCCTTTTTTAATACATCTTTCGCATATTTAGTATCATTTTTGTATCCAAAAATAAAAATTCTACGACGTCTTTGTTGATACCCATATTCTGCTGCATTTATCACTCGCCATTCTACTGTATATCCTTCATCTCGAAAGCAGGCAAGAATGACTCCAAAATCTCTCCCTCTTTGCTTAGCAGGTGATTTTAATAAACGATCTACATTTTCCAGTAATACAAATGGAGGTTTTTTCGCCTCAAGAGTCTCTCGAATCGACCACCATAAAATTCCTTTCTTTCCCTCAAGACCTTTAGAAGTCGCCAATGAAGATGCTACTGAATAATCCTGACAAGGAAAACCTCCTACCAACAAATTAAAATCTGGAATTGTTGTTTTATCTACATCTTCAATGTTATAATTTGTTGTATCTTTCCCGTTTTTATCTAACCGTGTTCCAAAATGATATACGTAACAATCGTGAGCATATTGTGTACTTTTTTCTGCCGGTTCCCACTGACTAAACCAAACAGTATCCCATTTTTCTTCTTTATTAAAATCCTCTAATGTTTTTATATTATTAAGTCCACATCTAAATCCGCCAACTCCCGCAAACAATTCGCAAACTGTTTTTTTCACTTCTTATACCTCTTCTATATTTTATAGTAGAACAATCGTTCTGTTGTTATATAATATCGCATTTTTTAGTTCTTGTAAAGATCCTTAAAAACATAATTTTAAAATTATTTTATGTATCATCTTTCCCACTTATATTGCGCGTCTTATCTATATTTCATCCTCTATGTCACCTAATTTAATATCAAATATCGTCTCTTCAACTACTTTAATACATTGTTCTGTATTTCTCAAAATATCTTTTCCCCAAAAATGTATAACTGTCCATCCCATATAATTTAATTTTTGGTCTTTTTCTTCATCTCTTTGAATATTTCTCTGTATTTTCTTCACCCAATAATCTGAATTTTTTCCTTTCTCTAATTTAGGCTTTAAAACTTCCCAATCCTTTCCATGAAAAAATTCGCTATCACAAAAAATAGCAATCCGATATTTAGTCAAAACAATATCTGGTCTTCCCGGCAAATCTTTGCAATTTTTTCGATAACGATATCCTTTTTCCCATAAAGCTTTTCGAAGAACGATTTCTATACTTGTATCCTTTCCTCGTATCTTACTCATATTTTTATGACTTTTTTCTGTCACTTCTCCATGAAACCGCGGTTCTTTCTCTAGCATCTAACATTCACCTATAAACTTTTTTACAATATTTACCCTCTCAAATTTCCGGTGTCTGATTTAGCTCATTAACTACAGCCAATCCTTTTATCCATACATATTGTGGTAACATACATATTCCATTTACACATTCCGTTTTATGTACCAACGCAGAATCTTGTCCAGAGCCTCTCAGAAACACATCATTATCACTTCCTTTTAAAAAATTGGGTGCCGTACTTATCTCTCCATTTTTTAAAAATACAATAGAACCATTTTTACTCTTTTGCACTACATCTATTAATTTATGGTTTTTAATTTTATCCCGAGTATCTTCCCACAATTTCTTAACCGTTGTATTTATGAATTCTTCTGAAAATACAATCCTTTTAAATCCTACAAAAATGTTCGATGCCAACAATTTTGATGAATCTTTTTTTGTATCATTAGGTGTCGATTCTTTAAATATAATACATAGCAATTCATGATCAGCAAAGTATCCATACATATCAGAATCTTCAAACATAATCTGACGTTTATCTCCATTATCGTCAATAATAGTATCTCTAAGCATTTCTTCAAAATCTACATGATACAATTTCATATCTTCAGTCCGACCACCGTTAGATGTGAATGTTATCGTTTTACCAATAAGGCCAAACTTTTCAAATAAGGCAATCTGATTTAATTTTTTCGCCTTTCCGCCAAACATTGAAACAACTATTTTTTCAGCGATTCCTTTTTGTTCCAAATCCTTTTCTTCTTTAACTTCTAAACCAAGTGTCCTACTAAGTTGTCTAATACTTTTACCCGCATATTTATCTGTTAACTCTTTACATTTAGCATCAATATCCGAAACAGACATATATTTCCCTGGTAACTGTTCTAAATCATACCCAAAATGTTTTGCAATAATGGATGACACCATCGGTTTTTTTAATCGAAATCTTGGAGGAAACTTGGGTGCTAAATCAATATAACTTAATACTCTTCTCAACTGTGTATGTACATCAATATATTCTTTTTTTACAGCTGCTTTCCATTCCTTATTTTTCTCTCCTGGATGATGCGATATAATCTCTTTACATAATGAACGCACATTTTCCCAATCATTTTTCAATATTTCTATATCCTCATTTGAAAATTCGTGGAACTCATAACCAACCATCTGAAAATCTTTGTAGTCATAAGCTGAAACTGCATGTTTCGCAGAATAATGGTAATATATAATAAGCATATGTTCCAGTTTCTCCCAAAAATGGGATGTTTCAAATTCTTGTTCTGCAAGATTATATACTCCCACCGCAGTAATAGACATAGGTTCCTTTGCAATATAGTGTTTTTTAGGTGCTTTTTGAATTAACAATCCTGTTGTTTTAAGTTCAGTTTTTATATATTTGTCCCCTTCAACAATAATTAAGTCTGCTTCTTGTCTTGAATCATGTGGATATTCAAAAATGCACTGTTCTACAACAGCACCCGCTATCCCCTTTTGAAGATTGATGTCTTGCACATGTTCAAACATACCTTTATTATCAATCATTTCAAAAGTTTTTCCTAAATAAGATTCTAACCTATTAATCAATGCCTCTTTTTCATAAATATGTTCCGCCATAAAATATACCATCCTTCATTTTAAGCATTTCTTTTATTATATATAATATTCTTTAATTTTCATATCGTATATCTTTTAATTCTATTCCTACTTAGATAATATTTTTTATATATTATATACACATACATTTTCATAGGCAAATTTTTCTTAATTTCATTTCAACTATATCATGATATCAAAACTAATATTCCGCAACTATTGCACCATATTACTTCAAAAAAATCATAATAATTATTTTAACTACAATGACAGAAAACATATTATGAATCAAATGTTCATCACTATTTATTCCCATCATATTTACTATTAACCTTATATGGGGAATTAAATCAACCGAATGGTTTAGAATACTCCCAGATATGCAATTTTAGTTTAACAAACGTCAATTCTACTGTCAACAGCTATCATCAAAATTTCTTTTAATATGATTGACAAAAAATGTCACAAACCACACTATCAGTTTGTGACATCTTCTCCCATTTTAAATTTTATAGCTTATCCTACACTTACTTGATTGCATTTTCCAAATTATTGTAATAAACCATCAGTCTTCTAGTATTTTCACTTTCAACTGAACATAGCCATTTTTCTATATTAAAAGAATTTATCGCATTATTTCTCAATATACTAGCTATATCTGCCGCAGTAACAATTAAAATCGGATGCCCATCTTCCACTACCTCAGAATATGCCTGACTATCAACAAAACCAGTTGTTATCATAATACCAAATTGACGATATTTAATTCTGGAAATCAACCTTGACATTTCTCGAACTCCAACGCCTCTATTAATCCCATAACATTTCGCCTCAAGCGCACAATCAATAACCAATGGTTGATTTACTTTTCCTCCAGCACTAATAGAATATCTACCTATAGCATCTCGCCCTCCATCCCTCCAAGGTCGTGTTAATGAAAAATCGATAAAATTAGAATCCATTTTACTAATAATATTAACTGCACATTCTTCAAATCCTTGCGGAAATTTTTTGTAATGATCTCTTATAATTTCTACACATTTTCTTCCTTCTTCATCACTAGAGCCTAACTGTTCATATCTTGTCGGAAGTTTAAAAATACGTGACGCTTTTAGTGGTTCAATTCCATTTCTGCCTTCTTTAACAAATTTTTTCCATGCATCTGGCGCATACTTTATACTATTTTTATGATCATAAATGAGCATCTTAATCCACTCTTTCATGATAGGTTTACTTCCTGTATTTAATACAGTAAAATATGCCTCATAATTTTGAAATCGTTTTTCTTTAACAGTTCGCCAAAAAGCCACTAAATCTTTATCCGGTGATATTTTCGGATTTCCGGGTGCTGCAAGCCCTAAAAATTGAACATCTCGTCCCGTTCCTGTTTTCTTAAATATAAAAAATGGTGGAATATCGTTTAAATAGACACCTTCATTTAATAATGCGAAAGTAGTTTCTAAAATCAAATTTCCCTTTTTCTTTGTATCGGTCAAAGCCCTACCAGGTTCTCTGTTATCACCGTAATACCGAAATATCCCTGTTTCCTCATCTAAAAAATCAGGCCATTCTAATTCTTCCATTGATGTATATAAAACTATATATGCATACTTTCTAGAACCATCTTCTCTTAATTTTTTCCTAAATCCCCCTGAGTTCTCACACCCAGGAATCAATTTATGAAATGGTTCGGCTGAAATATTTGGAGTTTTACCGCCTTTATAAATACAATCTACAATTAAATCAGCCTCAGATAAATTTTCAAATTCTATTTCCATAAAATAATTAATCCTTCTATAATTACCACGTTTGATAGACATACTCTTAATATCATTTTAATTTATCTTCCAAAAAAGCGGTTAACTCATTTACTTCCAGACTTTCTGATCTGAATAAATAATCTACAATAATAGCGACTAAATCAGATTCTGTTTTTCTAATCTGTCGTAATTCATGATTCAATGTCTCATACAACATTTTCCCATTATTTATTTTTTCAGAATCCTTATATTGGTTTGTTTTTTCTTTGACAAAATAATCTTTAATAATCGCATCTAAAGATTTTCCCTGAAATAAATAATCATTTAATTCTCTAAACAAAACTGTATCAATATTCTTAGTTAATTTATCCATTAAATATTTTTCTAAGCTTTTAATTGGCAAATAATTAGGTTCAATAGAAAATCCTATATGTTCATTTCTTAAAAATCCAGGGACACTGTCTTTTATATCTCTATCCAATATTATTAGTATTTTAGTAGTACTTAAGGCTAAATTAGATCTTATCGTATCATATGCGAAACGCAATACTTGAGTCCATCCCCCCACTGCAATTACTAACACACGTTTATTAGAAAGCAATCTTTTTTCTCTTAATATTCTTTCAACCATAATTCGTGCCAAATCATCTTCGACCATAATTATATAATCATGTCCATAATTTGAAGACTCAAGATTTCTTGTTGCATATACCGGATAACAAGGATTAATAGATTCTATACTCCCGTTAACATGTCGTTGAAGATAAAATATATGTTCTGGTGTAATACTTCTTATCAATTCTATTGAATGTGTTGAAAATAATACTACTGTATTGTTTTTTTCTGCAATATCCCTCAGAAAAAATACCAATCTTCTTAATGCGGATGAATGCAAAGCTAACTCTATTTCATCAAGGAACATAAACGCTGGTGTTTTTCCATAAACATCTTTTTTCAAGCGTGTTTCAATAGAACTAAGTATAGTTAATAATAAATTCTCACCAGTAGACATATTTAACTGACTTATTAAGGCCCCTTTATTTTCATAATAATAAGGTGTTCTTCTTAAATTCATCTTTTTAGCGATTCCATATTTTAGCACATATAATTCTTTATAATATGTCTCATCATCATGAAGAATATTTCCCAAACTTTTTTTCACAAAATCTGAAGCTGCCTCTAAATCTGATTTTTCAACAGAAGCTAATTTTCCTAACAAGGAATAATCAATATCTTTAAACCTGTTTCCAAACACAATACTTCCTTCGTAAAATCCGGTAATTCCAAGAAATTCTGTTTTAGCCGGAGATTGCCAGCGTCCATCCTTTTCCCTTACGCTTCTACTCTTTCCATCAAATTTAAATTCAATAAAAGCCCCTTCTCTAGGATTTCCAAAATAATCATAAAATGATGGTACATAAAAGGCTGCTGCAGCACACGAAATAACAGTACTTTTTCCTGAACCGTTCTCCCCCGTCAACGCATATAGTCCCTTTTGGGTAGGTATTTCAAATTCAAAATCATCAATATTTTTTACATTATGTATTTTTACACTAATTCCCATCTTTTCTCCTCATTAATCCAATATTTTATCAGTTACAATTCATATAATATGGTAAATCAATCATACTATCTTAGCTTTAAGTTGTTGTTTTCGATAGTAAGTTTTTAATGGTAGTTGTTTTGACTTTGTTCAGACGTATATTGTGCAAACAAACCCGAAATTTTATCTGAATTTCCAAGGTACTCCCCTACTAAAAACAATCGAAAACTTTTCCATCTTACTTGAAATTTATGTGATTGTTTTAATCTAATCACTACATATTAACTTTAATGCAATTCCATATGTATCTAGTAAATACGCTTGCGCACTACACAATATCTGATGCATGTCATCCGTAATTTGATTTTTAGAAACTCCTGGTTGAACAATATAGATATCTAAAGTAGATTTTACAAATTTAAGTTTATTTCTCAAATATGCTATTTTTTTCAAGTCTCCTTTCTCGAATCTACTAACTCCTTTTTCCTTTAATCGTTTACTTTCACGATATTTCATTCTATCAAGTACATTAGTCATGTCGCATTTCCACAAAACAGATTTTTCTGCCTGTCCACATACTTCATATAAATCAGATACTCTACCACCTGGTTTTTCTCCATGCGCATATTTGCAATGATAAAATTCGAAATGAATTTCATCTTTCATTTCTTTAATTGCCACAATATCAGCTATTTCACCTGAAGCATCATCATCAAATACAACATCGTAATCGTATTTTAATAATTGTTGTATTGTAAAATACTGTATTGATTTTATATCTTTTGTAATACCCTGCGATTCTTTATGAATATCTATATCATCCCATTTCCATTGAATAATCTGTTCATCTAAAAACTTAAAGTTTTTGTTATTTTTTATTGTAATATATATATTTCCCTGTAAAGACGATTGATCCACAAACTTAATTTCTGGTGGATTTTCTCTAAAAAAATCAGTTAAACCTACTTTTTTTGTTTTTATACAAAAATTTACTTCTTCACCTTTATTCTTAGATATTGTCCATCCATTTTCATCAATAATCAATTCATACTCCGTCTTGAAACCCTCACCCTTGACATAGAACTTTATATTTTCAAATTCTTTTACATTTATTAGACCTATTTCCAAATCAAATATAGAAGCAACTTTATATGCTGTCTCCACATATATTCCTTTCTCACAGCAAATATCAAGTTCATTTGGCCAATCTATTCTATATGGATGTATTTGCGGTCGCTTTTTGATTATCTCAGGAGTTAATACTCCTTTTAAAATATCTGTTATATTAATATTTGTATTGCATATTTTATCAAAATTCATGTTGCACCAATCTTTCCATATATCTATTGGTTCAACTAATCTTCCCCATACTGTTCCCTTATAAGAACATCCTATACTGGTTTTTCCTGCTCCATTATATCCTCTTCCAAATAAATTTGATTTATAACAATTTCCCTTTTGTGATTCAGAAATAGCCTCAGCGATATCTATTCCGGTAAACATTTTATAACGAATCGGTCCATCTATCGCAGAATTTAATCCCACATTCGCTAACATCAATCTATTAATTCCATATAAACATTTAAAAATCTCTTCTCCACTAATTCTTTGCACATTACTAAATAAGGTTTCTGCAAATTTATTAAAAATTGATTTATTTGTAGAGTTTATAAAAAGAACCTTTTTTCTTTTATTCCAATAAGCAATATGCAAATTCCAATTCAAATTATTAATTTCTTGATAATTTGCCCACTCTATATGACTTTCTTCTGGCTCTACAACAATAAAAATTTTTTCTTCTTCATTGATATAATATTTACACAAATCCTCATTGAAAAGCGTATTCCAATGTTTCCAATTCCAATCCTCATCGTCCGTTTTAAATGCAACCATACTAAGGGCTGGTCGCAACTGTTTTATGTTTATCGACTCTATGCCATTTCCCTTGAATCCATTTGCTAATTTCTGTAGTGATATTTCCTTACCAATACTTGAATCCGACAATTTACTAAGTAAATAATTCCAATCAGAATCTTGCGCATAAAGATCTGCCAAAGCATTTTGGATATCCTCGTTTGCCAAATTTGTAATTACAGTTGCATTACCTAATCCCTTTTTACTACGTGCAAAACGTCCTATAAATTGCAATGTAATTGGCAAAGATTTATATTTATCATGAATAGCAGCTATTTTCAAATTTGGAATATCTATTCCTTCTCCAAACATATCTACACATACCACAATTTTAGATTCTCCATTTTTCAGCAAAGATATATTCTTATCTTTATCTCTTTTAGACATATTTCCCACAATCAAAACAGGATTGTATTCCTGAAATTCTTTTAAATATATTTGCTCATAGAGTTGTTTGGCCCTCTCAACGGTTTTCGCTCTTACAAGAACTATATGCTCATATCCTTTCAATAAATCATCTTTTAATTGATTTACTGCTGCAAACGCTATCGAAACATCACCTAGTTCATCATCATATTCTATAATAGGTTTAAAATCTATCTTTTGAAAATATCCTTGTTTTTGAGCTTTAGACAACGGAAAATTATAGATAATATTACCATCCATTTTCCTTCCATCATTTCTAAATGGTGTTGCCGTAAACTGAAGAATTCTCTTTTTTCTAAAATATGATTTAATTTGATTCCATCTTGTTGCTTCAATATGATGAGCCTCATCTACAACCATCACATCACATATATCACTTAGCAAACTCATATATTCATCTCTAAATCTGCTCACAAGAGAAGCAGTCGAAACTATTATATTAGCTGCATATAAAGCTTTCTCCAATTCTTTTGTACTTTGTGGTAATGATTTCAAAAGTAGCACATTGGGAAATTTGGCACATTGATTGATTACACCTATTTCTTTTAAAATTCCTAATTTACAACAAGACGATACTGTTTGTTTTCTAAGCAAATCAGAAGGAACCAAAATGAAAGTTTTTTTAATTTGTTCAGCAACAATTGTAGTTATCATTGTCTCGGTTTTTCCCGTACCAGTAGGCATAACTATGGTTGAAACCTCATCACTTATAATCCAATGTGCTCGTATTGCAAATATTGCGCCTAATTGTGCTTTTCTAAGTCCCTTTCGTCCTTTCGTCAAATCTTCCATCGTATAATCAACTACATTATCCCAGGAATCTACAATTTGTTCACATGTATATGTTTTCTTATTAACGTCCTCAAAATAGTTCAAAATATTTTTTCCTATTTTTTTACTCGCAAACATATTCACATCTCCTTTACATCAAACAATCCCATCATCATCTAATAGCAATGTAAATTTTTTCACTAATGTAAACCAATTTGTCTCTTTTTATATACATAATCTTCTGTTTCCATACGCATCTCTCCATCACTGTAAAAGACCTGTCATTTGTTCTTTATATCGTCTCTGATAATAATCCATTGCCCTATATTCAATTACATCTTTCATCTGCTCTGCTAATACTGGATTCTTTATGATTTCTTTCATTTCATTCCTTAATGTCAGCGCTGAATCTTCCTTTTTCACAAAAAATCCTTTTCCTGATTTCACTAAGAAGTTCACTGGCATCTTAATAATCCTTTTAATATGATCTTTATCCGAAATTTTGCAATATCTCTCATATGTAATCCCTGTATCCAGATCTTTCCAGTTCGTTCCTGTAGAGAAGAATTCTTTCCAACTTGCCAAAAGTTCTGTTTCTGTCACTTCCATTCTTACATCACCATGATTATAGAAAGCCATCAGTACTGGCATTTTGTATACCTTGGTCATATTGGTGTTTTCCAGCAGTTTTATAAATTCTTTTCCTATTCCCTGGAAGAAAGTTTTTTGTTCATCTGTAAGTTCATTTAATTCATTCAGATATTCCAGATACTTGTTAAATGGATTCTCACTTGAACGTGCAATTGCCTTCTGATAAACGTCATCATCCATATATGTAAATAAGTCCATTCTGGATGGCTGTCTGCCGAGTAATTCTTTTACTCTGAAATATTCTTTTTTTATCTGATCTTTAAGTGATTGTTGTTTCTTGTCCATTTCTGCAAACAAATCAATTAATTTCATATCAAAATCAACAAAACAATCATCCGGATAATCTGTTTTATCTGCTGGAGAATAGGTTTGTTTCTCTGCTTTACTTTTTCCTGTCAGTAAGTATCTGACTCTTCCTGCCTTTTCGTAATTGCCGATGAAGTCCAGGACATTGAGATATTCTTTTCCTTTACTTCTCCGCAATCCTCTTCCAAGTTGCTGCAGGAATACTATTGGAGATTCCGTCGGACGGAGAAACATTACCATATCTACAGAGGGAATATCTACGCCTTCGTTGAACATATCCACCGAAAAGACGACTTTGATTTTTCCACTTTCCAATTTCTCAATTGCTTCTGTTCTGTCCATGGAGAATTCTCCATTTGCATTACTGTAAACTGCTGCTGATGGGATTCCTCTTCTGCTGAATTCCTTTGCCATTTCTTCTGCATGTTTTCTGGAACAGCAGAAGCCTAATGCCTGTTTTGAACCATATTTACAGTAATATTTGTAAATCAGATCATGTCTGTAAGCGTTTCCTATGTATGTTTTGTTCAGTTCTTCTTCCACATATTTTCCTCTGACTATATGCAGTTTGGTATAGTCTGTCTCGTCGTAGATTCCATAATAGTGAAATGGAACCAGCATTCCTTTATTGATGCCATCTTTTAATGAAATCTCATAGGGCACATTATAATCGCAGATTTCATATATATTTTTGCCATCCATTCTTTCAGGTGTTGCTGTCAGTCCGAGAAGAAATTGGGGTTTAAAGTATTCTACGATTTTTCTATACTGATTATTGACTGCATGATGAAATTCATCAATCACTACGTAGTCGAAATAATCCGGTGCAAAATATTTTTCATTCAGGTATTCTGATTTTCCGAGAGTTGCTACAGAAGCAAAGATAACGGATTTATCTGTGCATTTCTCATCTCCTGTAAAGAATCCATAAGCCTCAGAATTTCTTACATTTCTAAAAGAATCTGCTGCCTGTTTCAGGATTTCTTCTCTGTGTGCAACAAACAAAACCTTTTCATATGATTTGGAATCAAATGCCGCCAGATAAGTTTTTCCGATACCCGTTGCAGCATGGATGAGCGCTTTCTTTGCTCCTTCTGCTCTTGTATCTTCCAATGCACAGAGTGCTTCAATCTGTGCCCCTCTTGGTTCATACATTGTTTTAATTTTAGTATCTTCTGTATCCTGTTCAAAGTCATATTTGTCAAGATCTTTTGCAACTGCAGGACGATGCCAGTTCTGGGAATATCTCTTTAATTCTTTATCATCGATTATGATGGAATGGTTTTCAAACAAGTCTTCAAATGTATAAAAAAATTCAGCATAGTTTTCTGGATCTTTTTTGCTGCTAAAACGGTAGTTCCATTCTATTCCTGAAGTCAGTGCACTTCTTGAAATATTGGACGATCCAATGTAAAGTTCACTATGGTCTGCATAATGGAATATGTAAGACTTTGGATGAAAAGAACGGCCTTTTTCGCAGTAAAATCTAAGATCAACTCTGTCACCGAGTTTTCTTTTAATCAGATATAGTGCAGACGGCTGGGTTATTCCGAGATAATTTCCTGTCAGGATTCGGATTTTGGCTCCGCGTTTCAGGGTGTTTTCCAGTTCCTGAAGAAGCATTTTTACTCCTGATTCCATAAGGAATGAAACAATGATATCAACGCTTTCTGCTTTCTTCATACTCTGGATTAACTGATAATATAATTGTCTTCTTTTATCAGGTCCGCCGGTCATGGCATCTGTGGAATATTCATTTTCATATCCGATGTTCATTTTTTCTGCATAATTAAGTTCAGCCATTTTTTCTCACCTCTTCCCGGTCGGACATCTCCTGTGATCCAGTGTTCTTCTATTTGCAGATTGTGTATCTCCTGTACAAAATCCGCAAATGTGTCTATTGTAAAATCTGTAAAGTATCGTCCGTTTCGCTCTCCCTCATACTCTCCATATTTGAAAGAAGTATAAATCCGTCCACCAGGTTTCAACGCTGTGAGCATTTTCTTGAAAACCTCTTTTAGTTCTTTTTTCGGTAAATGAAGAATGGAAGCACAAGCCCATATGCCGTCGTATTTCTCATTCACTTTCAGTTCCTGAAACAGCATCTGTCTAACTTTGATTCCAGTATGTTTACTCGCAATCTGGCATAACTGTTCGGAACCGTCTATTGCCTCTACCAGATAGCCTTGGTCCAAAAAATATTTCGTGTCCCTTCCTGCGCCGCAACCAAAATCGAGTATATATGCTCCCGGATTAAGCTTTTGCAAAAATTTGTCCTGCATTTCTGTAAACTCTACGGAAACAGTTCCAGACGCAAAGGACTGTGCATTTTCGTTATAGTAATTTAAAGTCTTATTCATTATTTTTATCCAATTTCCAAATGTCTCTTCAGACATTATTTCTCTTTTATATTCTTTACTGCCTAAGTCATCTGATAAAGCTAACTACTTTACGTCATATTATACAATTTTTCGACATAAACGGCAACAATTTTCATTCGACATTACCTATTATATTCAATTCACTGTAATACAAAAAGAGACATACCTTCTACCTCTGATATGTCCCTTTCTTTCTAAGCAATTTTTGTTACTTTATTATTCAGTTTTAATATTTACGCTTCCGCGTCCATCTCCGCCTTAATCTCATCCTCGCAGTCTGCCATTGCCTGCAGTGTCATAGTGAGCAGCTTCTGCAGTTCCCAGCCGAGTTGTTCGGCGCCTCGCTCGATGACTTCTCTGGAGCATCCTGCTGCGAAGCCTTTGCTTTTGTATTTCTTCTTGAGGGATTTGAGTTCCATGTCTTTTGTGCTTTTGGATGGTCTCATAAGTGCTGCTGCCCAGATAAGTCCTGTAAGTTCGTCCGCCGCAAAGAGTACTTTTTCCATTTCGTGTTCCGGTGCTACGTCAATGGTTGCACCACATCCTACTGTGATACCGTAGCCGTGGGATACAACTGAATGGATTACGTCTTCACCTACGCCTGCTTCGCGGAGCATTTCCGGAGCCTTCAGACAGTGTTCTTCCGGATATAACTCAAAGTCAATGTCATGGAGGAGTCCTACAATTCCCCAGTATTCTGCATCTTCGCCATAACCAAGCTCATTGGCGTACCATTTCATTACTGCTTCTACAGTCAGGGCATGCTGAATGTGGAATGAATCCTTGTTGTATTTCTTTAATAATGTAAATGCCTCGTCTCGTGTAATTGTCTTCATTTGTCACTCCTCATATCTGAATTGTCAGGTGGATAAAATCATCTGCTTTACTGCTTGTTTATAACTGAATAACTGCTCTGCAGTTTATCTGTCAATCTGAATCTGGCATACTTCCATTGCTTTCAGTGCATTCTCATGGCTTTCCGGTGTTACGCCTGCGCAGTATTTAGCGTCTACGATAATCGGAACTTCCGGGAGAGATGCTTTTGCCAGAAGTGCATTGGAAATAACACAGATGTCTGTGCATAAACCTACGAATGTGATACTTTCGATTTCATCATCCTCATTCATTGCCACCAGGTCTCCTGCAAGATCTGTGGAACCAAAGGTTTCTTTATCAATGGGTTCTGTTTTTCTGAGTGCATCTAATTCGCTTCGGATCTGCCATCCTTCGGTGTCACGGATACAGTGCGGTACAGGAAGCTTCTTTCCTTCCTGGGTGTCAAGATAGTAAGTCTCATGGGTGTCTCTGGTAAAAAGAACAACTCCATCAAAATTTTCGATTTTCTCTTTTACACCAGGTACAATGGCAACTGCCTCTTTTGTTCCAAGAGCTCCGTCGATGAAGTCATTCTGCATGTCTACAACTACTAATACTTTCTGCATATTTCCTTCCCTTTCGTTCTTTCTGCACATTTTTTCAGACAGTGCTATAAAATCTCTGGAAACGTATGCTGTTATTATTTGTTATTACTATACAACGACAAAGTGTTTTTGTACAGGCAAAAGTGCCTGTTTTACTATAGCAATTCCATAAAATATCAATCATCTATTTTGTAGTATATTTCTCAAATCTATACTTTTGTTTAATATCCGGATATTTGTCTCTGTCTACTTCACTCATAAACATATCATAGGGTCTGGCGCAGATTTTGAAAGGTGCGTAGAGCGCCTGGTAAATCATCAGTTTTTCACCATTTTCTGTGTGATGGGCTACTGCAAGGACTTTATAGAGATATTCGGAAGTATCCGGGGATACCCATTCTCTTTTGAAATGCTGTACAATGTCGCCTGCATGAATATCGTGTTCCGGTGTTTCCAAAGTGTTTTCATTTTCCGCACTGTCAGGTTCTTCCGGTTCTGTGTTGAGTTCCATATATTCTTCTTTATCAAGGGAAACCGGGATTCCGGAGCGACCATTGATGTGGACACCACCATACCAGGTACCTGTGACCTCACAAATATCGCCTACTTCGTATTCCATGCTACAGTCATTATTTTTCTTTATGATTCTGATCTTTGCCATTTTATCATCTCCTAGCATATAGTTCTTATTTCATGCAACCAGAAAAACACTCTAACACGTTAGATTATATTCTCCAGCAAGTTCTTCATTTAAAACAACCACCTCAACACCCCATATTTTTCTGACCTTAAGCAATCTGGCTCTTAATTCTGCCAATGGCCCGGCTAGCCACGTAATATCTTCTGCGTTTTTTACAACCAGAATAAATTTTAATTTTACATCTTTCATATTGCTTACCGATTGAAGATTGTCTCCTATCTCTGACGTATCCTGATATCTGTTCATAATTGCCGCCAGATATATCTGCAAAGATGATATAAACTTCTCAGTTATTGAACCATAATATTCTTCGAATTTCAGTTCTTTTTCCTTCGATTCATATCTATTCGCCACATTTGGACAACTTTTCTTTGCTTCCAGAAACACTATATTATTTCCATTATATTTCAGGATAAACTCCACTGTTGGGATTCCATCTCCAAGTTTTTTATAAATTTCAGATGTCTCAATATGAAATAAATCTTTTTCATCATATTTTCCAAAATTCATTCCTGATTCTGGTATAACGCTCACTTTAATGCCACCCCGATTTCTTCTCGATACAACTGACGGAATGTATCCATAATTGCATTATGTTCCAACAATTCAAATTCCGGTGCTATCTCACATAATACTTTGTTGTTTTCATTTTTATATAAGGAAATGTACTGCAGTTTACTGTCCTGTCTCCGCTTTACTTCAATATATTTAGATAAAAAATAGTCATGTGTAGAAACAAAAATCTGTACACCTTCTGTCTCCAGCATGATCAATAATTCAGCCAGCACCGGAATATATTTCGGATTGATATTTGCTTCTGGCTCGTCCCAAAACAAAACGGATCCCTTCTCCAGTGTCCCGTTTTTTATCAACTGCCATAAAAGAGCAATTTTACGTAATCCTTCTGCTACCAAATTAAATTCTAACTTTGCCTGTGTACCAGGTTTTAAATAAAAACGATCCTCATGCAATGTTACTTTCCCATTACTGATTTTCTGTAAAATATCCAGATATTTTTTCCTTACAGTTGAATCCACTCCTCTGGAAATATCAATTTTGGCAGCCGCAATAATATCCAGATACGTATCATCAAATTCCACATTTCCCATTTTTACTGCAGCATCCAGATTCCAGGCATTTGATAAAATCTCTTTTGCCGGAATAAATACGCTTGTGAGATCAGACATCTGCTTTTCCCATTTTTCTTCTGAATTAATCTCTGCATCCCATTTTCGTGTCTTGGTTGAAAATGTCATTCCTATTTTGGCAGTATCAGATTCCACAGAAACCATGGCTTTATTGCTTCCACTCTTTCCTCTGTTTACCAGACGTCCAATTCCAGACTGATCAGGACGAAATAACATTGTTGTTTTCTGCGAAAAAGACACATCATGTTTAGAAGCCTGACATGCTGCATAGGCTAATTTCATAATATGAGTCTTTCCCACACCATTTTCACCAACTAATACATTTAATCCTTCACAAAAAGGAATCTTTATATCTTCAAATACTGTAAAATTCTCTGCTGCAATCTTTGTTAATGGCATTTCCATCACCTCAATATTTCCATTTTTATAAATCAGTTCATTATATCTGTTGCACGACAATATAATATAAAGTAACTTCTATAATAATTTTATATTATAACACATATAAATATGTCAAACAGCTATTTTCTTCAATATAATATTGTAAAATCTGAAAGCTTGTAAAAGGCTATAACTATCACTTCCAGCTCTTCCAGATCTCCGGCTGATATCCTACTGTCGCCTGTTTTCCGTTTCTTACCACAGGGACTTTGATGATGCTCTGGTTTTCGAGAATTTTCTCTGCCTTGTCTTCCTCTGCGATATAAGTGATCAATGCCAGCAGGTCTTTATCCTTGCAGTCAGTATCTATCAGTTTATCATAACCGCCAATTGGCTGGCAGACAGACTGGAATTCTCCTTTACTTAATCCTTTTTCTTTCATATCTATAAACTGATATTTAATTCCCCGTTCTTTGAAATAGCGTTCTGCTTTCTTGCTGTCAAAGTTTTTCTTTGTACCAAAAATCTGTATATTCATAGTCTAATGCTTTCTCCCATTTTTTTAAGAATTATTGTTCCTGCTATATTTTCTCTTTTCCTGCCTGTTCACTTTAAATTTCCATCCATTTCACAGTTTTTTCAAATTCTCACCACATATTTCTCACATTTCCTGGTTATATTATTACTTGTACAGAGCAAAGAGTAATTGCAAATAAAACTTTTTCTTTTTCATACTTTTGCCGGGAATCAATAAGGTTCCCGGCCTCCTTCTTTTATTCCGTTATTTTTTGTTCCATTAGATTTTCTTTTTAATATGGTTATAGATATTCAGTCCTTTTGTCTGTCCGTATTTGGAAATGATAGATCTGTAAATCTGCTGCTTTCTGTTTTTGTCTTCTGCATTTTTCTCCACAGTTGTAGAAACATAGTTTACTACTTCCTTTGGCATGCCTGCCTTGTCGAGAACCAATACTAATTCCTGCTGTAATTTCTTTGTTCCGGCTTTCATGTCAATTATTTTTTGTTTTGGCTTTTTTGTATTCTGCTTCTCTGATTGTTTGGCAGACTGTTTTTCTGGTTGTTCATCCAACTGTTTTTCTGGTTTCTGACCGGATTGTTCGGTCATCTGTCCGTCTTTTTCTTTACCGGTCTGTTTTTTTACTTGTTTCCTTGTATGCACCTGTTTTCCGGAAATCTTTTCGTTTCTGGAGACTTTCACATTTTTTTCTGTTCTCCAGAACTCTATAATATGGTCAAATCCTGTATCCTTGCTGATCACAACAATTTTACATTCTTCATCCTGACCTGTGCACTCTTTTCCTATCAGATATCCCAGATAAGATCCCAGATGCATATCTGCTGACTGATTTCCTGTCGGTACTTTATGTGTGATCAGTTTTGACTCTCCGTGATCATTGATAATATCAAGGTCTATTTTTCTGCTGTTGTCTGTATAAAAAAGATGGATAATATCTGTTTCCCTTAATTTACCACATCCTTTGAAGCCTTCGCTTCCTACATTTTCATAATCAATTAAATAATAAGTTTTGATAATCTTCATCCTCTCTTTATTTTTCTCTGCTGTATAATACTCTGTCATTTTTCAGCCGGATAATTCTTTCCTATTTTAACATGCATCTTTCTTCGGCACAACCACATAGTGGCAACTCTCCTGGTTAGTATTTCCTAGTTGTCTTTCCTGCCTGTTCCAGTCAGACAGAATATTATCATATCCACGAATAGTATTCCCATATTGCCACTATAATAAATTTACATACCTTTTGTGAAAAATGACGGTTTTTTCATCAAATTTGAGTTGATAAATCTTTAACAAATTTCAAAAAAAGGCAAAAATCCTGTTGATTTTAAGCGTTAAATATGTATAATAGTAAAAGAGAAGCGATACCCATTCGCTTTTATGGTAAGGTATCTTAAGCCTGTTTAAACAGGCGCTTTCATTAACGAAGAAAAGAGGTTAAACGTAAGATGGCAAAAATCGATTTAAGCAAGTATGGCATTACCGGAACTACAGAAATTGTCTACAACCCTTCTTATGAAGTATTATTTGAAGAAGAAACCAAACCGGAACTGGAAGGCTTTGAAAAAGGTCAGGTCAGCGAACTTGGTGCAGTTAACGTTATGACAGGTATCTACACAGGACGTTCTCCTAAAGATAAATACATCGTTATGGATGAGAACTCCAAAGATACAGTATGGTGGACAACAGACGAATACAAAAACGATAACCATCCTGCAACTCAGGAAGCATGGAATGCAGTAAAAGAAATCGCTAAAAAAGAGCTCTCCAACAAGAGACTTTTCGTAGTAGATGCATTCTGCGGTGCTAACAAAGATACTCGTATGGCTATCCGTTTCATCGTTGAAGTTGCTTGGCAGGCACATTTCGTAACAAATATGTTCATCCAGCCAACAGCTGAAGAACTTGAAAACTTCGAGCCAGATTTCGTTGTATACAACGCTTCCAAAGCTAAAGTTGAAAACTATAAAGAATTAGGCCTTAACTCTGAAACAGCTGTAATGTTCAACATCACAACTAAAGAGCAGGTTATCGTAAACACATGGTACGGCGGAGAAATGAAGAAAGGTATGTTCTCTATGATGAACTACTTCCTTCCACTTAAAGGCATGGCTTCCATGCACTGCTCTGCAAACACAGATATGAACGGCGAAAACACAGCTATCTTCTTCGGTCTTTCCGGAACAGGTAAAACAACTCTTTCCACAGACCCGAAACGTCTCCTGATCGGTGATGACGAGCATGGCTGGGATGACAACGGCGTATTCAACTTTGAAGGTGGATGCTACGCTAAAGTTATCAACCTTGACAAAGAATCTGAGCCGGACATCTACAATGCAATCAAACGTAACGCTCTTCTTGAGAACGTAACACTTGATGCTGAAGGCAAGATTGATTTCGCAGATAAGAGTGTAACAGAGAATACTCGTGTATCTTATCCGATCAACCACATTGAAAACATCGTTCGTCCGATCTCTTCTGCACCGGCAGCTAAGAACGTAATCTTCCTGTCCGCAGACGCTTTCGGAGTACTTCCTCCAGTATCTATCCTGACAGAAGCTCAGACTCAGTACTATTTCCTGTCTGGATTCACAGCTAAACTTGCTGGTACAGAGCGTGGAATCACAGAGCCTACACCTACATTCTCTGCTTGCTTTGGACAGGCATTCCTTGAACTGCATCCGACAAAATACGCAGAAGAACTTGTTAAGAAAATGGAAAAGAGCGGAGCAAAAGCTTACCTGGTTAACACAGGATGGAACGGAACAGGAAAACGTATCTCCATCAAAGATACTCGTGGTATCATCGATGCAATCCTTAACGGAGATATCCTTAACGCTCCTACTAAGAAGATCCCATTCTTCGATTTCGAAGTTCCTACAGAGCTTAACGGCGTAGACACAGGTATCCTTGATCCTCGTGACACATATGCTAACGCTTCTGAATGGGAAGAAAAAGCGAAAGATCTTGCTGGAAGATTCATCAAGAACTTTGCTAAATACGAAGGAAACGCTGCTGGTAAAGCACTTGTTGCAGCTGGTCCTCAGTTATAATTCCAAGAAATTAAATTGTCCAAGTGATATGAAAGGGATGCGAGTAATTCGCATCCCTTTTTTGTACTGTTCCAAATATCAGACAACAAATTCTTTTGCTTTCCCTATATTCATATCTGATTTCAGGTTCCTTATATCATTTTATCTATTTCAATAAATTTGTTTATAATAATATTGATATCCCCTGCATCAAAAACTTATTGTTCTTAAAAGTAATGTTTTCTATTTCTGGTATTAATTTGTACACCATCCCACTTTCTTCTATTATTTTTTTACCAGAGTTCTAAGACTCTCTGCCACTTTCTTATATGCAGGTACCGGAACGTGGTATTCTTCGCCCATTCTTACTACTTCATAGACTAATCCGTCGATTTCGGACTGTTTTCCTGCCATGATATCTCTCTGCATGGATGTGGTTGCTTCCGGTGCTAGGTTGGAGAGAATTTTTAAATTTACATCTACCATGTCTTTCTGGAATGGGACTCCCATGGCTTCTGCGAGTGCGGTGATTTCTCTTATCATGGTTTTGAAGAGTTCTCTGGCTTCGCCTTCTTTCTGAAAGTCTGCGGCTGTGGCGTGGTAGTAGAGCCCTGCTGCACCGATTGGGGAAACGTAGGAGAATTTCTCCAGAGTTTCGCGGCGGATATTCTCGGAGAGGATTCCGTCGATGTGGCTGTCGCAGAAGTCTTTCTGGATTTCTTTCAGTTCTGGTCTGGATTCTGCTTTGTCACGCACACCAAATACGATACGCAGGATCTGGCCGTGTTGGAGTAGTCTGCCTGATTCTTTGATGTTTGCGGAGACGTAGATGCATCCGTCTGTTACAAGGAGCTCAGGAAGCGGTTTCTGCATCTTTCCGCCGGTTCCGTAGATGTTTAAGACCGGAATTACAATGGTTGTTTTCTTTGCGATCTGTTTGATAAATGGAATGGTTTCATCCAGGGAATAGCCTTTTACGCAGGCAAAAATTACGTCTGGATGGTCTGTGTAATGTTCCATGTCTGTAGCCGGGATGGTGATCGTTTCTTCGGTTTTGTCCCACATTTTTTCTAAGGTAAGGCCCTGTTCCTGGATTGTTTTCAGGTGTTCGCCTCGGGCGATCAGAGTTACATCCTTGCCTGCTTTTTTCATATAATATCCGGTAACGCCGCCGGTTCCGCCGGCTCCGATGATTAAGTATTTCATAGTTTTTTCTGCCCCGCTTTCATAGTTTGTTTCTTATATTATCATAGCACAATTGTAATTTTTCTTCAGTATATTTATGCATTACGTCGACATAATTTTGCATTGACAGTTTATTTTTTGACCTGTAATATCAATATATTAATATTTATCCAACTCTGACATCAGTAAAACGGATATAAACAATATGGCAATAATTATCCATACGATTAATTGTGCAAAGGAATCATCAAGATGGAACGATATCTGGAATTTAGAATAGATGAACAAACTGCAGAAATTAAAATTGAAGCATTCCTGAAAAAGAATGCAGGACTTACGAAACGACAGATCAGTCAGGCGAAGTTTCGACTGGATGGGATTACAAAAAACGGGATACGCTGTCGTGTGACTGAGACAGCATATCCCGGTGATGTGATCCGTGTTTGTCTGGAGGAAGCGCAGACTGCTTCTGCACATCTTGAAAATTATAATTTCAAAATCGGTAGTAAAACTCAAGCAGGCCTTCATTGTGATAAAGCTTCAATTCCAGTTTCCGAAGCTTCTCTTTCTCTGGATATTGTATATGAAGATACAGATATTTTGGCAGTTAATAAACCGGCGGGAATGGTTACGCATCCGACAGGAATACATTATGCAGACAGTCTCTCCAATCTTGTTGCCGACTACTTTCGAGAGAAAAATGAGTCTGTCTGCGTCCGTCCAGTAGGACGGCTGGATCAGGAAACTTCCGGGATTGTGATTTTTGCCAAGAATCAGGTGGCTGCTTCGAGACTTCAATCTGTAAAGTCTCCATGCAAGATCCATAAGCAGTATCTTGCTGTTGTATCCGGTGCTTTGCCTGTAGATGCCCCTGATGTCTGGCATACCATAAATCTGCCGCTGATACAGGACCCTGCGAATCATCTGAAAATGAAAACTGCTGCTGATCTTTCCTTACATTCCTCTGTATTATCAGGAAAAATCAAAACAGCAGTTACTCATTATCATACTCTCTTTACCAGTCAGGATTGGTCACTTGTCACACTTAAACTGGACACCGGACGTACCCATCAGATCCGTGTCCATATGTCTTCGACTGGGCATCCACTTCTTGGGGATTCGTTGTATGAAAAAAATATTACTGAAAAACAGTCACCTAATAAGGATGCAGATATAGCTCCAGTATCATGCTTGCGACATCCATTCAAACGTGCGGCACTTCATGCATGGAGAGTTTCTTTTCAGCATCCTTTCAAAGATGAATTTATCTCACTGGAAGCTCCATTGCCTTTCGATTTTCGTGAGCTGGTTTCATTTTTTGGCCCTGGCTCTATTTAAGCCTCAAGTTCTTTTATTAAATTTACCATCTCAATGGCACTGAGTGCACAGTCATAGCCTTTATTTCCTGCTTTTGTACCTGCGCGCTCAATTGCCTGCTCGATATTCTCTGTTGTAAGTACTCCGAACAATACCGGAACTCCTGTTTCCAATGACACTGATGCAATACCTTTGGAAACTTCGTTGCATACATAATCATAATGGCTGGTATTTCCACGGATCACTGCACCAACACAGATCACAGCATCATATTTTCCACTTTTTGCCATTTTGGACGCGATCAGCGGAATTTCAAAAGCTCCCGGTACCCACGCCACCTGAATATCTTCTTCATTTACATTGTGTCGTATCAGTCCATCCATTGCACCGCCTACCAGTTTAGAGGTAATAAACTCATTAAAACGTGCTGCTACAATTCCTACTTTCATTCCTTCTGATACTAATTTTCCTTCTAACGTTTTCATTTTTTTAGTCCTTTCATCTGTAAATTTATATTTTTAACCTGTACAGGTTTTTTCCAAAAATCATCCTCTTCGCTGCGCAGTTCTACACCGAATAACTAGAGCGTGTATCAAAAATAGCCTGCACTCTTATTTAATACTTCAGAATATGTCCCATCCGTAATTGTTTCGTTCTAAGATAGCGCAGATCATATGCTGTGGCATTCATCTGTATCGGAACTCTCTGTTTGATCCTGATGCCAAATTCTTCCAACTGATAAACTTTATCCGGGTTATTTGTCAGCAGCCGCAGCTCTTTTACCCCAAGATTTCTCAGAATCTGCACACCAATGTAGTATTCTCTTTCGTCTCCGGCAAATCCAAGTGCCAGATTTGCTTCCAGTGTATCCATTCCCTGTTCCTGAAGTTCATAGGCACGAAGTTTATTGATCAGTCCGATTCCTCTTCCTTCCTGTCTCATATAAAGGAGTATCCCTCTGCCTTCTTCCTCAATCTGGGCCATCGCCGCTGCAAACTGCTGTCCGCAGTCACAACGCTGTGATCCAAAAACATCTCCTGTCAGGCACTCTGAATGCACACGGCACAGGACGTTTTCTCCATCTCCGATTTCACCTTTTACCAGTGCTACATGATGTTCCCCATTCAGGCGATTTACAAATCCATACGCCATAAACTCTCCGTATCTGGTCGGCATTTTTGTGGTCGTCACGCGATCCACCAGAATATCATGGCATTTACGGTAATTCTGAATATCTTTAATTGTTATGAATTTAAGATTCCACTTTCCGGCAAGTTCCCGTAACTCAGAAGTCCGCATCATAGTGCCGTCTTCTCTCATAATTTCACAGCACAGCCCGCACTGTTTTAACCCTGCAAGTCTGCACAGGTCTACAGTTGCCTCTGTATGTCCGTTTCTTTCCAGAACACCGTTCTTCTTCGCCAGAAGTGGAAACATATGTCCGGGGCGTCTGAAATCTTCGGGTTTTGCATTCTCATCCACACATTTCATGGCAGTAACAGAACGTTCTGCCGCAGAGATTCCTGTAGTGGTGCTGATATGGTCTACGGAAACAGTAAAAGCAGTTTCGTGATTATCTGAATTTTCTGCTACCATCTGCGGGAACTGCAGTTTTCTTACATATTCCTCAGACATTGGCATACAGATAAGTCCTTTTCCGTGAGTTGCCATAAAGTTAATATTTTCTGTTGTGGCAAACTCTGCTGCACAGATAAAATCTCCTTCATTCTCTCTGTCCGGATCATCCGTTACCAGAATAATTTTTCCATTCCGAAGTTCTTCCAGAGCTTCTTCTACTGAATCAAATCCGTTCATTTTTTCTCTCCTTATGCAATGTATTTTTCTGATACAATATATTTTTCTGTTGTTAAGGGGGGCAAAATCATTCGTATTGGCTGCTTATCTGGTTCATGTCAGGCAGATAAAACATCCACTGTACAGTTCTGCATCAATCGAATAACCGCTTTGTGGTTAATTCTGTCAAAAGCCATACTTATTCAGAAAATCCCGTGTAATATTACTTTTTATCGGCTGTTCTTTCACAGGCGTTATTAATTTTTCCACGTATTTTCCAATTATGTCTGTCTCCAGATTAACAATATCTCCTTCTTTGCGTTCTCCGAGGACTGTAATCTTTACTGTATGAGGAATTGCAGAAATGGAAAAGTCTGTTTCTGAGACTTTTGCCACTGTAAGACTGATTCCATCAACTGTTACAGAACCTTTTGTCACAATATATTTCATAATTTGTGGTGAAGCCTGAATGGTGTACCAGACAGCATTATCATCTCTGCGAATTTCCGTGATTTTTCCTGTTCCATCCACATGCCCGGCAACAATGTGTCCTCCAAATCTTCCATTTGCAGGCATTGCCCTTTCCAGATTTACATGCTGTCCCAAAGAAAGCTGAATCAGCGCAGAACGATTCAATGTCTCATGCATCACATCTGCTGTAAAACCATCTTCCAGACATGCAGTTACAGTGAGGCAGATTCCATTTACAGCTACACTGTCCCCTGTTTTCAGATCATCCAGAATTTTCTCTGCCCGTATCGTAAATACTGCTGAATTTGCTCCTTTTTTTATTTTTTTCACAGTTCCCAGTTCTTCAACAATTCCCGTGAACATTACTCTTCACCTCACTCTCTATAAGAAAATCATCTCCTATTCTGATTATTTCGCTGTTTTTTAATAATATTGCGCTGGCAGGATCAGGAAATCCTTTTCCTTCTATCGGTGTCTTTGCACTTTCTCCCCCAAAAAGTTTGGGTGCTATATAGGTCTGGACTTTCTGAACAATACCGCTTTCAAGTGCTGACCAGTTTAAAGTGCCTCCTCCTTCCAGTAAGATACTGTCTATCTTTGCAGCTCCCAGAAGTTCCATTAGTCTGTTTAAATCTATGTGTCCGTTTTTTTCCGGGACATCCAGAACTTTACAACCCATATCTTCATAATTCTTTATCTTCTGCTGGTCTTTACTGCTGGTTGCAAAGATTGTTGGAATTGTTGATGCCGTTTTCACAATTCTGGAATTCAGTGGTGTCCGCAAGTGGGAGTCACAGATAATACGCACAGGATTTCTGCCGTTTTCCAGTCTGCATGTAAGCATCGGATCATCTGCCAGCACAGTTCCCACTCCAGCCATAATCCCTGTATATTTCAATCTCTGTTTCTGCACATGCATTCTGGCAGCTTCGCCTGTCACCCATCTGGATGCGCCTGTATAAGTGGCAATTTTTCCATCCATGGTTATCGCATATTTCATGACTACATATGGTTTTTGATTCTGTATGTAATAGAAAAATGCTTCATTGAGTTTATCGCACTCTTCTTTTAAAACGTTTTCCGTTACTTCGATCCCATGCTCTTTCAGAATCCGGATTCCTTTTCCTGAAACCAGGGGATTAGGGTCCGAGGAACCAATGATCACACGTCTGATCCCCGATTCCAGGATTGCATTGACACACGGAGGCTGTTTCCCGTAATGGCAGCAAGGTTCCAGAGTAACATATATGGAGGCACCTTCTGGCTGTTCTGTACATGATGCCAGAGCTTCCCTTTCTGCATGAAGTTCACCGTATTTTCTGTGATATCCCTGGCCAATGACTTTTCCGCTTTTGACGATCACGGCACCTACCATTGGGTTAGGTGCTGTAAATCCCATTCCTTTTTGTGCCAGTTCTAACGCCATTTTCATATATTGCCTGTCTTTTTCCATATCCATTATATCTTTCAATCCCTCATCTCCTGTTCTTCTGATGGTACTGATGATACCAAAAAAGCCCCAGTGTCTTTCAACATCCAGGGCCTGTAAATTAATATCTGTTTGAATTATCTTCGTGTGAATCTGACTTTTTGCTTCATCATTAAAACTGCTTTGATGATATTAAAAAAGCTCTGGAATAAATTTATTATTCCAGAGCAGTCGCTTTCACAGATCAGTTAATTCTTCTGTATCTCTACTACTATCTTCTTTCATCCAGACTGTACTGTCGGCTTCGGAATTGCACCGAATCATACCTTACGGCTCGTGGGCTTTACCACCGGTAGGGAATTGCACCCTGCCCTGAAGATCTTATTTTATTTTTATCAGCAATTTCTAAATTTTATCCTGCTGATGTCTGAAAGTATACTCTTAACTTTTATTTATGTCAAGATTTTTTCAGACATATAATTTCAGTTTTTCAGGAAAGTAATTCTCTTACCATCTCTGCATTGAATGTCACACCTGTCAGGTGGTCTACTTCAATCTGGTACAGGGCATTGGCTGCAATATGCTCTGCCGCCTGTTCCAGGTCACGGATTCCGCTGGTGTTTTTGTGTTTCTCAACAATAGCCTCCAGACCGTCTTCTGTCACTACGCATTCTTCTGCTTTGAGGCTCATACGTTTCAGAACTTTCGGAAGTACATATTTGGAGAAGATAATCTTCTTCTCTTCTGAGGTGTAATCCGGAATATCGATCACTGCAAAACGGGACATCAGAGGTGCGCTGATCTGGGATTTATCATTTGCTGTAGCGATCGGATAAACGCCCACTGTCGGCACCATACATTCCATGTAGTTATCTGTAAATCCAAGGTTGTCAAGCAGTGTCAGAAGTACATCTGCCGGGTTTCCGTTGCCCTTGCCTGATGCTGCTTTATCAAGCTCGTTGATGATGAATACAAGGTTGGATTCTCCTGCTGCTGAGAAGGCTTCCATGATGATTCCAGGCTTTGCGTTTGCATAGATTCTGGAGCTTCCTGTGAGCTGTTCCGGATCGTTGATGGAACTCATATCCAGAGTTGTCCACGGAAGTTTCAGGATACGGGCAACCGCATAGGCAATCTGAGATTTACCTGTACCTGCCGGGCCTACAAGAAGAAGTCCGTATGCCGGAAGTGTATGGGTACGGTTGATCTGAATGATCGTCTCAATGATACGCTGCTTTACAGATTCCATTCCGTAGAGTTCTTCGTCAAGGATTCTGCGGGCTTCCTGAGGATCAATTGCTTCAAAGTAATTACTCTTCCACTGTACATTCATCATAATGGAAAGAGCTCGCTGAGCATGGCGTCTTTCCTCCGGAGATACTTCGTGGGAACGGGCAACTGCAAGGTTTCTTCTTGCCCAGAGACGGATGTTGTCCGGAAGGGTTCTGCCTGCGCAGGTCATAAAATCAGTGATGCTCTGAATACTTGTCAGCTTCATTTCATCTCCTGTTTCTTCCTCATCTTCGTCTTCTGCGATCTCTGCCGGTGCACTGCTTGCAAGAAGTCTCTCGATCATAAACTGAAGAAATCCGTCCTCTGCGGAGAGCTTTGTGCCGCCGCCGAATGCAGTCTCACGAATCTTATAAACTGCATATCCTTTCTCCTGATTCTGTCCGGAAAGACGTACATTGATGTGATTCTCTCCAAGCCATTTCAGAAGGCTTACGAATCTTGAATCAATGCTGAGAATATCTGCTGCGAAAGTTCCATCGTCCTCTTTAAACTCAAAGGAAGTACGTTTGATCGGGTTTGTAAAAATACCGCAGGAATGATGTTTCCACTGGCGGCTGCTGTTATCAAGAACCATGATCGGTTTCTCAGGGGATGTTTCCTGTTCATTGGACTGGAAAGTCGTGTAGGTACATTCAGACTGTACACCTGGTTTCTTGTCTGAAGCACCGCTGAAATCAAATACTGGCATGGTGTGTTTACTCCTTTTATCTTATCCTTATTCAGTGTAAAATTTTGTATAATTCCTTATTATTTTAGCAGAATCTTTCCTTTTTATCAATTATGGAAATGTATTTCCTGTATAATTATTCACAATTTTATAGCAATTCCAGAAAATAATGCAATCAAGACAGTTCAGCAGAGTGCGAAGGACAAGGAAGGTATCTGCAGGCGTGCTGACGCACGGCAAAGATATCTGACGCAGGACTTCACGCTCTGATGGGCTGGATTGCTTGCATTATTTTCTGGAATTGCTATAGCTGCTTTTTGATTCTGACCACTTTTCTCTTCCAATATATCATAATACCATACAGATATATGGTATTATTTAGCGTACATAAAACCATACTGGTAACATAATACCTATTTATTCTCTCAAAATCATTGACGGTAACATTCGCAGGCTTTATAATAGGGATAACTGAGAATTTCCAGATACTCTCTGGGAAATCGGAATTCACTTTTAGGAGAGCAAAATGAGCAAAATTATTTTAACCGGTGACCGTCCAACCGGCCGCCTTCATGTTGGACATTATGTTGGTTCATTATCCGAGCGTGTTCGTTTACAGAACTCCGGCTTATATGATGAAATTTATATTATGATCGCAGATGCACAGGCATTGACAGATAACGCAGAACATCCTGAGAAAGTTCGTCAGAATATTCTTCAGGTTGCGCTTGACTACCTTGCATGCGGCATTGATCCTGAGAAATCTACCATCTTTATCCAGTCCATGGTTCCGGAGCTTACAGAGCTTACTTTCTATTATATGAACCTTGTTACTGTAGCACGTGTACAGCGTAACCCTACTGTTAAATCCGAGATTCAGATGCGTAATTTCGAAGCAAGTATCCCTGTTGGATTCTTCTGTTATCCGATCAGCCAGGCAGCAGATATCACTGCATTCCATGCAACTACTGTTCCGGTTGGAGAGGATCAGCTCCCGATGCTTGAGCAGTGTAAAGAAATCGTACACAAATTCAATACCGTATACGGCGAAACCCTTACAGAGCCTGAGATCATCCTTCCATCCAATAAGGCATGTCTCCGTCTGCCGGGTATTGATGGAAAGGCAAAAATGAGCAAGTCTCTCGGAAACTGCATCTATCTTGCAGATGAAGAGGCAGATGTTAAGAAGAAAGTTATGTCCATGTTCACAGACCCGAATCATCTTCGTGTGGAAGACCCTGGCCGTGTGGAAGGAAACCCTGTATTTATTTATCTGGATGCTTTCTGCAAGCCGGAATATTTCGCAGAGTTCCTGCCTGAATACCAGAATCTGGACGAGCTGAAAGCACACTATACACGCGGTGGTCTGGGTGATGTTAAGGTTAAGAAGTTCCTGAACAAAGTACTCCAGGCAGAGCTTTCTCCAATCCGTGAGAGACGTAAATACTGGGAACAGCATCTGGATGATGTATATGAAATCCTCAAAGAAGGAAGCAAGGCTGCTGAAGCAAAAGCAGCTCAGACACTTCATGATGTACGTTCTGCTATGCAGATCAACTACTTTGACGATAACAGTCTGATTAAGTAATTTCGTAAGGCAGTACCATCCTGTGAATATTTCAAATTGAAACAGAAACTTCCTTTATCTAATCAAAGTAAATAATTTGACAACAGGTTCAGACAGAGAGTACACAATCTCTCATATCTGAACCTGTTTTTGTTTCCTGTTATTTTTTCTGTTCAAAATGTTTCTTCACAGATTTTCTTCTCTTCTTTTTTTCTTCGTAAAGAGCCTTATCCGCATCTTTTAGTACATCTGAAATTACCAGTTCACTGCCGCAGCGGACAACATGATATCCTACGGACAGTTCCACATAATATGGTTTGTCAGAATCACAGTTAAATTCATCGCTCTCTCTTCGTATCTGTTCCCGGATTCTCTGTCCGTCATCCTCATTTCCCGGAATCATTGCGCAGAACTCATCGCCGCCAATTCTTCCTGTCACTCCGTTTTCTCCCACTGCTGATTTCAGAGTCTCTGCACACCGCCGGATTGCAAAATCTCCTTCTATATGTCCAAAAGAGTCATTGATTTCTTTCAGATGATCCAGATCCGCAAACAGAATCAGCATCTCTTTTCCTGCATTTTCCCTGTTCATCTGTACTGCTTTCTCCATAAAACCTCTGCGGTTGAGAGATCCTGTCAGCGCATCGGATTCTGAAAGAAAGTTCAGGACTTCATTCTTCTCCCTGACTTCTCTGACCAGTGCTTCCAGTTTCTGCTGCATTCTGCGCTGTTCTTTTGACATCTGGTACATACGAAGCATATTTCCGATCTGCCTGCTGATCAGATAAAAAAGAGCCAGATTTGCAGGATTAATCTCTGCTACCAGAATTCCATACTGCATCTCACCTGAAAACAGACAGAGAATCGTTGCCACATAATTCTGGTCATCTTCCTTTCTGCACACGAGTCTGCCATTGCCTGCATATACAGCAGAAACCTCCGGACGTTCATCCTCTTTGTAGGAAATAATCTCCTCGCCCATCTGATATGCTGCCAGATACATTTTATCCGGACATTTCCATTCTTCGTTTCTGTAATGAGCAATTGGTTCCTTAAATACATAAAGATAGGAAGCCTTCGCGTTCAGAGCATTGAGCTTTACAAGTGCACGTCTGTACATTTCCTGCTCATCATTCATATGACACAGCATATCCTTGGAAATCAGCGGCACAAACCAGCTCTCCTGCTGAAATGTTCTGAAATGTTCTTTTTCCCTTTTTATGATATACGCTATGATCTTGTCATTCATCAGACGTTTTCTCAGAAGTAAATTCTGGACAATTTCCCTGTCTGCTCTTTTCTTCTGCAGTTCTTTCTGGATACATTCATCCACAAACTGATCAAATACTTTCATCAGAGAATGACCCTTGATCGTTCCGTCAAGATTACTTACAAACAATTTCTGCAGATTTCTTTTTATATTTTCTTCACTTTCAGGAATACGGAAATCTACTTTAAGAATAGCTCGCAGATACTCTCTAGTTTTCTCTCTTAATCTCTTATCCGAATTATCCGGAAGTATTCCTTTTATCATACTGTCCAGATAACGTGCTACGATATCTGTCCATCCCTCTTCTTGTCCGAGAATGGAAGTTTTCTCATAAACCTTTCTCTCCACACGGCATCCACAGGATTCTCTGATCTTTACTCCTGCCGGCACTACAATAGAATGACATTTCTTTCCTTTACAGAGTTCTACCGCACCGATCACTGCCATATATCCCATATCAAATGCATTCTGCAGTACAGTTGTCAGCGGAGGATTCATAGACTCAGCCAGTTCCCAGTCATCAAAGCCTGTAATTGCAATATCCCTTCCAACAATTTTTCCTCTTCTGGCGCATTCCCTGTATGCAGTCTCTGCCATCACGTCATTCGCACAGATCATCGCTTCCATATCCGGATATGCATCCAACAACTGATTCACCTGACTCTGTACACAGGAAGAATAATCTCCATAAGCAATCCTGTCAGCACCAAACTCAAGGTCATATTTCTTCATCACATCATATACTGCCTGCCTTCGTTCTCTGGCATCTGTATTACCATGAGGCCCTGCCAGATAGGTGAAGTTCCTGTATCCGTGATCTTTTACCAGATGTTCTGCGATTGCATACATTCCATTATAATTATCTGCAATAATCGAAGTCGCGGTTCCTGTTTTGTCCCTCTCCTCTAAAATAACACGAGGTTTATTTCTGTATTTTTCCAGAAATACAGCACTCTCTTTCTCATCGAGAAATATACAGAGTGAACCATAGGCAATGATCAGTGCGTCCAGATCCGCAAATGCTTCATAATCGTATGCCGCATTAAATTGATAATCATAATCGTCCTCTGCATCTTCTCCGAAATAAGATTTATAATAATAACTACTGTGAATTCCAAGGAAAAACAGTACATTTACACTCATAGATTCTGCTGCGTGGAAAATTCCCTGCATCAGGTCCATAGTATGGGGAGAATTTGCATTTCCTATCATTACACCAATCGTATATTTTTTATTCACGATCTCTGCTTCCTTTCGAAAAGCCTTTGTTCTCGTTTTATTTTATAATAAATTCGATTGGTCTTCAATATATTTTGGTTATTTTAACTCAATTTTCACATTGAATGACAACAACGTCAAAATACCTTATTCCGGATTTCCGGTAAAAATCTGATACCACTTAATCTCATTTGCTTCCAGATGTAACTGGAAGCTGCTTCCATCACCTCTGTAAACTACTGTATCCTGTGGTTCGTAAGTGTTGTTGACTACGCAGTATTTACCATTTTTTACATAAGCATGTACTTCTACATTGTAGTTGGTTGAATACCAGCAGTGAAGTTCTTCCTCTGCGGATGCTGACCAGAGAACTGCCCGGTAGAGCACTCTGCTGTTCTTAAAGCTGTATGGAAGTCCGCTGATATAAACGCCTCTTCCTTTACCGAAAGTCTTTACAGCCATCTGCACTTCCTGGTCTTTCTGGATTAAGATTTCTGTTTCCGGTAAGGCATAAATGTTCTTCTTACCTTCACCGAAATCAACCTCGCCTTCTGCATCTTTAAGGATGAAATGATCTCTGTGTTCTTCCCAGTTATATTTATCTGTATTCAGGTTAAATCCATGTTCTTCTTCTACTCCAAGTACATCATCTAACTGAATGAATCTGCCCTGCCACTGATGCGCTGCCGGTTCTCCTACACCGATAAATCCACCGCCATTATATACAAATTCTCTGACTGCTGTGATGATTGTTTCGTCGATCCAGTTCTCGCCGCCTGACTGTGCAGTGTCCGCATCTCCCACATTGATTACTACGTCAAATTTCTTCAGAAGATCTTTGTCTGCTTTGATATCGTCAAAGCTGATAAATGATACATCAAACGGTGCGCCGCTTAATGCTTCAATAATTCCGAAATAAGAATAATTCTGCTTGTAATAGATGGCGTGATGTACCATATGGTTACCCCATGAGCGCATCTTTCCCCAACAGTTCAGGACTGCTACTCGTTTTACGCAATAAGGAGTCGTTCCCTGAATGTTATCATATAAAGTGCGGAACTCTTCGCAGACTTCTTTGATATACTGTACAAAATCCGGGAATTCCAGGGCAAGTTTCAGATATCCGCCGTATCCTATTCTCTGAATCGGGCTTCGAAGGATTGCTCTTCTTGCTGTTACCCAGTTCACTTTTGCCTCCTTTACAGGATCGCCGCCTTCATGGAACGTATCTGGAAAAAAGTATGGCAAAAATCTTCCTTCTGTATATTTTACATTCTTAATATCACTGAACAGACGCAGGGTCGCACCATTTCCAACACTTCCAACTACAGCATCCAGTCCGATAGATGCAAATTCGTCCATAAACGGTTCCATGCCAATCCAGTGATCTCCCATGAACATCATAGCTTCTTTTCCGTATTCATGTACGATATCTACCATCTCTTTGGCAAGCTTCGCAACTTCGCGTCTCTGAAATGCCTGAAAATCTTTGAATTCTTTTGATGGAATCCGATAGGTATTGTTCATGTATCCCTGGTCAATAATATATTCCGGTCTGAAACGATAGCCCACTTCTTTCTCAAACTGCTCCAGAATATATGGGCTGACTGAAGCTGAATAGCCAAACCAGTCTACATATTTCTCTCTTGCAAGTTCATCAAATATAAGGGTAAACTGATGGAAAAATGTAGTGAAGCGCACAACATCCACATATTCATGGGTATCCAGGAATCTGCGCAGACGTTCCAGGGAATAAGCTTTTGTTTTTGGCTGTCGCACATCAAATGTGATCTGTGGCTCTACATCTTTCCAGTCATTTACTACTGCATTGTACATGTGTACCGGATCCCACATGATATATGCCAGGAAACTTACAGTGTATTCATGAAACAGCTTTGCAGCTCTGATCACTACATTACCGGTTTCTTCATCATAGCTCCACAGCTCTGTTGATACCGGTTCCCCGGTAGTACGGTCTATAACTTCCCACCATCTGTAGATATCATCTCTTGTATTCACTGCCAGCATATCCGGATATAAATGATCCATCAGGTGGATTTCCAGCTTCTCCTCCGTTGCTGTATGGAAGGATGTCATGATATACATCTGCTGGATTTCCTCAGGATGTGCTTTTGCCCATTCATTATCCTTACGGGTTGTATAATAGGTTGCATATATCTTGGAGCCAGTATCTTTTAATTCCTTCGGAAATTCTGTTCCGTCACAGTCACGAATCGCATCTGCACCCCATTCATCCAGTATCTCCAGTGTCTGTGGCACTACATCCAGATTGGTTGGTATTGTTACACGACCTTTTTTCATTGTTGTTTGTCTCCTCTCTCTGTATAAACCTGTCTTATTTTTTACTTATCTGACCTGATTCTGCTCTTTCTTGCGCCTTATCTGTCTATAGAATACGTTCTTTCCAAAACATTTTCAATTCTCTTTTTGCTTTGTTTTTTAGAAATCTTGCTGTACAAATCAAATTGTGATATTATATAAAAAATGTTATCAGAAATTTTGAACGGAATTCTGCTTTTAATCATAATAACCTATGTTTTTTTTAATTTTTATGGTTTTTTTATGCATTTAGTCCAATCGCAACAACTAAACGCAAAACAGATCCCCTTTATTATTTTTGTTCACTTTTTTGTATCAAACAAAATTACTAAATTATGGAAGACCCTATATTTCCGATATGTCCAAAAACAGGTTACAGTAATTACAAAGGAGGGACTTTTATGAGTACACATTCTCTTCGCTTCAGTCCTGAAGATACTGCGCCACAGGAGGTCACACTTCTGAATGCATCTTCTTCCCTCTATGAAGGTGACTGGCCAAGCATTCCCCACTCCCATGCATTCACTGAATTATTTTATGTGCGGGACGGACAGGGGGAGTTTCTGCTTGAAGATGAAATCTACCCTATTTCAAAGGATGACCTGATCATTGTTAACCCTCACATTAATCACACTGAAATTTCCAAAGGAAACCCACCTCTCAACTATTTCACAGTGGGCGTAGACGGATTATCTTTCTCCTTTAATGATCAGAAAGAATATCGTATCTTTAACTGCAGAAAAAAGAAAACAGATCTGCTTTTTTACTTTAATGCTCTATTTCAGGAACTGGACAATCAATCGGAAGGGTACGAAAAAATCTGCAGACATATGCTTAATATTCTGATCCTTCAGCTTCAGCGGATCACAGATTCTCCTTTTGAACTGATCACTGCACAACATCCAAGCAAGGAATGTGCACATATCAAGCGATATCTTGATTCTAATTACGGAGAAAACATCTCTCTTGATCATCTGTCTGCCATCAGCCACCTGAACAAGTATTATCTCAGCCATGAATTTACCAAATATTATGGAATTTCTCCTATGAACTATCTAAACCGAAAGCGGATTGAGGTATGTAAGGAGCTTCTGGAAAATACTGATTACGGAATTTCAGACATTGCCCATCTGACAGGATTTTCCTCTCAGAGTTATCTCTCCCAGAGCTTTCGCAAATCCTGTGGTATGACTGCGGGAACTTACCGCAAACTTAAGAAAAAAAGAAAGGATGCTATTTAACATTATGCAATACACATTTCCAAACTACTATAAAGAATTTTCCTGCATTGCAGGAGCCTGTCCGGATACCTGCTGCGCAGGATGGCAGATCGTGATTGACGATCAGACACTGAAGAAGTACCAGCACTTTAAAGGTCCGTTCCGCAATCGCCTGCACAATGATATTGACTGGAAAGAACATGTTTTCCGCCAATATAACAGACGCTGTGCTTTTCTCAACGAAGAGAACCTGTGTGATATCTACACAGAAGCAGGGCCGGAAATGTTCTGCAGAACCTGCAGAAATTACCCAAGACATATTGAAGAATTTGAAGGTCTGCGTGAGATTTCCCTGTCGCTCTCCTGTCCGGAGGCAGCAAGGATTTTACTTTCCCAAAAAGAGAAGGTACACTTTATCACAAAAGAAAAAAAGACAAAAGAAGAAGTCTATGATGACTTTGATTATTTCCTGTTCACTGCACTTATGGACACCCGTGATATGCTTATAGATATCATCCAGAACAGAGCTGTACCCATGCAGAAACGTCTGTGGAAACTTCTGGCTGCTGCACATGATTTCCAGTTATGTGTAAATAAAAATGAACTCTTTAAATGGGAAGAAATGCGAAAACGACATGAAGATTCCGGATACGGAGATAGATTTTGCAACAAAATTTACTCTCGTATAAATGCAGATAACATAGAAAACAGTTCTGCTGCATCTGCCTGCGTAAATACACCAGAACAATTATTTAAAAAAATGTGGAAAACTGTTGTCCCGGAAATGGAGGTTCTGCGCCCGGGATGGCAGGAATACTTAAAAAATTGTCTGACTCCACTGTATAATGGAAATACAGATCCGCAGTCTGACTCCGGAAATCTTTATTCCTGGCAGAAAAGTGAATTTGATTTCTCTTATCCGGACTGGCAGATTCAGGAGGAACAGCTTCTTGTTTACTGGATCTATACCTATTTCTGCGGTGCAGTTTATGATGATGAGATCTTCGCCAAGGTGAAAATGGCAGTTGTGTGCACCCTGTTTATCCATGAATTAAATGTGGGAACCTATCTAAAAAACAACCGGCAGTTTAAGCTGGATGACCAGATCCGTATCTGTTATCAGTTTTCAAGAGAACTGGAACACTCAGATCTTAACCTGAACAGATTTGAAGAATTAATGTCTGAAAAAGAGATTTTCTCCTTTGAAAATCTGCTGAAAATCTGCTGATGCAAATAAAAAATCCAGTTATTATGAGCACTAAATCAATCGGAAGGCCTCTGATGGTCTTCCGATTGATTTTAATAATTAATATTGTCCTCTCATTACTGTATTTTCAGCATATGCCAGAATTCTATCTGTTTTCATTTAGAGCGTGTTTGAAAAATCATTTCAACAATCTGTACTCTCTAATCTACGGATCATAGATACCAGATGTCCGGCACAATTTCGGATTTCTTCTTCTGTAAGTTTACCTTCTTTATATGCCTGGCGAATATTCTTATCATCATCCGGATTTCCAGGCATGATAATGTCATTGCCTGCTGCCACACATTTCCATGGAACGCTTCCATTTTCCGGAACTGTTGTGTTCCAGTCTGACATAATTGCTCCGTCAAATCCCCATTCTTTTCTGGCAACTGTCATGCACAGATCTTTGCTGTTCGCCGCATGAATACCGTTGATAAGATTATAGGAAGTCATAATAGAAACAGGATTTCCTTCTTTTACTGCAATTTCAAATCCGCGGAGATAGATTTCTCTGAGCGCACGTTCGGATACACAGGAGTCAACACCCATGCGGTTATCTTCCTGATTATTGCATGCAAAATGCTTAATTGTCACACCGCATCCCGGCTTACTCTGGACTCCCCTGGTCACTGCCGCTGCAAGCATACCTGACAGATACGGATCTTCTGAATAATATTCATAATTTCTTCCACATAATGGGTTTCTGTGAATATTCATACCCGGTGCAAGCCACAGATTTACATGAAATTCTTCCATTTCTTCTGCGATTGCTTTTCCAAACTCTGTCATGAGATCTGTATCCCAGGTCTGTGCCAGTGCTGTTCCTACCGGAAAAGCAGTACAGTACTGATAATAAGTATCTGCATTCTCATGGTGTACGCCTGGTTCCAGAATCCCATTTTCCAGAGAGCCAAGAACACCCATTTCATAGATACTGTCTGCCTCTTTATCTACTTCATACCACTGTCTAAGGCGGATACCTGCCGGACCGTCCGCCATAACAAGAGAGGGGATTCCATACTCTTCCAAAGTACCGCAGGTTTCACCTGCTGATCCCGGTACTCGAATCCCTGCTGCACCAAGAGTACTGATATTCTCTGAAATCTTTCCATAAAGCAGAGGAATCAGCTCTTCTGTAGTTCTGTCTTCCAGAACAGAAACAAATCTTTTTTCTTCCTCTGTCAGATTTTCCTGATTTTTTCCGGCATTTTCCGATTTTGCCGGTATCATCGCAGGTTTAAAATAATATTCCGGAACCTGCGCTGTTATCAGTTTTTCCTGTCTCTGCACAGATTTTTCTTTCAATTCTTTTGTCAAATGAATCTGTTCCAGTTCTTCCTGAAGCGGGCAGATTTTATCCATCTGTTCCAGTACTGTATCATCTGAAACTACCAGAACTGCTTCCAGTTTCAATTTGTCTGAACTGTTTCCGACCAGAATGCCATATTTGCCTTTTTCCACTATCCATGTATGTGTTTCCTCATTGAAAGAAGCCAGTTGTTTCTGTGGAATCTCAACAGTAAGTGTTTGTGTTTCTCCCGGCTTCAGAAGTCTGGTTTTTGCAAAACCTGCCAGTCTCTTATACTCTTTTTCCAGTTCTGTCTGCGGAAGCGTAACATAAATCTGTACCACTTCTTTACCAGCATATTCATTTCCTGTATTTGTAACCTGAACCTCTGCTCTGATCTTACTTTCTTCCATATTTATGCTACAACACTTCATCTCAAACATAGTATAAGAAAGACCAAACCCAAACGGAAACATCACCTTTTTGTCAAAGCTGTCAAAATATCTGTAACCTACATAAATACCTTCTTTGTATTTTTCCTTTTCCAGATTGCCATTCAGATACCCATACTCTTCTGAAGCCGGATAATCCTCGTATCGCCTTGCCCAGGTTGTTGTCAGTTTACCGCCCGGCACTTCTTTTCCCAGAAGTACATCAGCCAGGGCATCTCCCCCTTCCTGACCAAGCTGAGAAATATTTAAGATTCCTTTTATATTGTCTGTCTGTTCCAGAATATCTGTCAGCTCCACAGGACCACCTGCATTAAGAATAAGGATCACAGGTTTGTTCATTTCTGCAAGATAACGTAAATCTTCCTCTTCTCTCTCGCTTAAATAGTAATCTCCCTTTACTTTGCGGCGGTCTTTTCCTTCTCCTGAAATACGACTGATCACGTAAATCACCACATCTGCTTCACAGATATCTTCCTCTGCCACCTTACGTCCCAGCGGCATTGCAAAAGGATTCTCTGCATAGGCATCAAAAGGATTATCTACTTTCTTAGCTTCTTCCAGAACTTTTTCTTTCCACGCCTCTCTCGCCTGCTCATAGCGATTGTGATAATCGCTGATCCAGTCTTCGCTTACAATTTTTACTCCTGCTTCTTTCAGTCCCTGATAAATAGAAATATTCTTTCTGTTGTTAACATCTCCAGAACCAATTCCACCCTTTACGGTTTTCTCTGCTCCATACCCAAGAAGTGCAGCAGCTGTATCTTTCTTTAATGGAAGGATTCCTTCATTTTTCAGCAGAACAATGCCTTCTGACGCCGCTTTTCTGGCAAGCTTTCCATGCATCAGTTCTCTCTCTGACGGCTGTTCTTCTCTAGTTCCACTGTAAATCCATTTCTTCATATAATTATACTCCTGTTTTTAATATTATAATTCTCATGAAAAGAACCTCCATAGCATTCTCTCTATGGGGGTTCTTAATTCTCATTATTCTTTTACACCACCAAGTGTTACACCTGCAATAATGTATTTGGATAAAAGCAGATATACAATAATGATTGGCACGATCGCAACAGTGATCATCATGTAAATTTTACCCATATCAAAGTTCATATAATCAGCACCACGCAGAGTTGCAATCAGGATCGGCACTGTCATTTTGCTCTTTGACTGAATGATCAGGGCAGGAACGAAGTAATTGTTCCAGGATCCTACGAAAGTAAAGATTGCCTGTACTGCTACTGCCGGTTTCATGATCGGAAGTACAATACTGTTAAAGGTTCTGAATTCTCCGGAGCCATCAATTCTTGCCGCTTCCACAAGGGATAACGGAAGGGAAGACTGAAGGTAACTGTACATAAAGTAAAAGACTGCCGGAGATGCAATGGATGGAATGATCAGCGGAAGTAAAGAGTCATACATTCCCATCTTTGTGATCAGTCGTAAAAATCCCATTGCTGTTACCTGTGTAGGCATAACAAGAATTGCCATAATAAAGGTAAAAGCTGCTTTCTTCATTTTAAAATCATAAGCATATAGACCATAAGCTGTCAAAGAAGAAAAATATGTACAAAGTGCAGCACTGCAGGAAGATACAACAACACTGTTAAGAATACCGCGGAACATTGGGAAACTTCCGTCATTTGCCACATTCTTCAGATTCTCAAGAAAATATTTTCCGGGAAGTGCTGAAAATCCTTTCTGCAGATCCGCATGGGAACGTGTTGCATTTACAATCAGAATGTAAAAGAAAAACAGACACAGGAAGGATAAAAAGATCAGCACAAGATGAACAAAAATACTGCGCACACGACCTGATGTATTTGATTTCATAGTTTATCTCCTCCTTCTTTCTTCTTTTGCTTTTTTCTTTGCAGCTTTCTTGGAACCATCCGGGTCTGTGTCATTTGTCATCTTATATACGATCATACATAAAATACCGCTGACAATAAACAGATATACGGACAGTGCACCTGCCATACCATAGTTCTTGCTCTTTAAGTGGCTGTTCAGGAACATGATCAGAGTCATAGATGTACGGTCTGGATTTCCCTGTCCATTTGTAAGAATCTGAGGAACATCGAACATCTGAAGACCACCGATGATAGATGTGATCAGTGTATAAGCAAGGATCGGACGGATCAGCGGCAATGTGATATAGAAAAATCTCTTGATACTGTTACAGCCATCCAGTTCAGATGCTTCAAAAATATCCATACTGATACCCATAACAGCAGCCATCAGCATAATTGTTGTATTACCAAACCACATCAGGAAGTTCATAAATCCGACCAGAGATCTGGTTCCGATTACAGAACCCAGGAAATCTATCGGTTTTTTAACCCATCCCAGAGACATCAGAATAGAGTTAATCGGTCCGTTGGTAGAGAACATGGTAAAGAACAATAATGCAAACGCAGAAGCCATGATCAGGTTAGGAAGATAAATAACAACCTTGAAAAACTGCTGTCCATGGATCTTCAGACGCGCATCTGTAAACCAGCATGCCAGAACCAGTGCGATCACGATCTGCGGTACAAATCCGATTACCCACAGGATCAGTGTATTAACACTGTATTTGACCATATCTGACTTCAACAGACTCAGATAGTTTGCAATTCCAATAAAATTCGGTCCGATTTCTTTAATTCCTGAACGATAATATTCATAGAAACTATAACGTACAGTATCTACCAGCGGAATCAAAGAAAAGATTAAAAAAGTTATAAAAAATGGAAGGATAAAGATGTATCCCCATTTTGCATAGCTGATGCTTTTCTTTTTTTTCATAGTTCAGCATTCCTTCCTTTACATATTAGTGCCAGACACACATCTCTTTCATGCGTGCCTGGCAAATACAAATGCATCTGTACAGGTTATTTACACCTGAAACTTTTTAACTGTCAATTCAAAAGCGTTTATTATTCAGCCCAGTTAACTTCCTGGATTTCCGGATAACGTTCTTTGATTGCTGTTTCAAAGTTTGATTTTGCTTTGTCATAGTCTACCTGACCCTGGAAGTAATCGCTGAAAGCGTTCTGGATCAGTTCGACACATCCCTGGTCATAAGCAGAAAGTGGTGCGATCTTGATGTTCTCTGCAACCGGTGAGAAATATGTAAATGGATTCTGTCCGCCAAGGAAGTCAGATGCGAAAGTATCATCTTTTGCAACTTCCTGCATACCACTCTTTGTATTTGTAAAGTCAGAATAATCTTTGGAAATCTTTAATAAATTGTCCTTATTTCCTGTCAGTGCAAGAATGATATCTTTTGCATGTTCCGGATTATCTGTTCCTGTTGCTGCATGGATGTAAGAACCGCCCCAATTGTATTCCTGTGGTGGATTTGTAACAGCCCATGCTCCGTCTTCTCCATCCCAGTTTGGTTTCAATGTAAAGTCAATTCCCCATGCCGGGAAGAGGAATGCAAATACTTTGGATTCAGATCCCATAGCTTTGTTCCAGTCATCATTCCACTGACCTTTTACAGTTTTGTTCAGGTATCCTGCATCCAGCCATTCTTTGGAATCTTTGATCCAGTTCATTACCTGCTGGTCTACATTAACAGTTGTTGCACCGTCTTCTACCCATGGCTGGGAAATGCTGTTTCCATACAGTCTGAATGTATCAGCATAAGAAGCAAATGTGTAATATCCTTTTGCTTTCAGTTCTTCAGCTGTAGCTTTTGCTGTATCCCAGTCTTTCATTTTCTTGCCTACTTCTTCAGGATCGTCGGTTCCGAACACATCTTTGGCAATATCACGACGATATACAAGAAGTCCAGGGCAGCACTGCCATGTAGATCCTCTCTGTACTCCATCTGCATCAGATGCAGTTGTTTTTGTAAAGTCATACTGATCTGCAAGATCTTTGTCAGGATCAATTCCAAGATCTTTCAGAGGCATTGCCACATCCGCTGCTGCATCTGTATATTTGTATACATAATCTGTTTCTGATAAGAAGATATCTACCTTATCATCTGCTGATGCATCAGCCTGATTCATAAGAGCTTCATCAAGTTTCTGCTGATAAACACCATCCTGATTTGGATTTATGATCCAGTGAATTTCTGTTCCATCCTTTAATGTTGTTACTGTTCCGTCTTTGGATGTTTCTTTTACTTCAGGATATACTGCTTCCAGACGCTGACGGAATTCATCATTCCAGGAATAAATATTGATTACTTTTCCTTCTTCATCTGCATGTACGATTGTAGCGGTTCCGCCCATTGTACCTGCAATTACGGATGCTGTAAGTAAAACAGCTAATGCTTTCTTTTTCATTAAAAAAGCCCTCCTTTTTCTTTTTTTCTCTTTGTGAGTTTCTTGCCTCACCTGATGTATCAGATTATAGCTTAAACTGCTTTTCGGGTATATTATAATTTCCACCAAAATGTCAGATTCATGACCTCATTGTGTTCTTTTTATATACAGACAGATTTTGTCATTTAATAAGGAAATCTTTCCTAAAATCATAATCTTTCTGTTTTTTTATTAGTATTTTTGTATAAAAAGTACCATTTTTCTATAAATCAGCCAGATGAATATTCGCAATCTGATTCATTACCTGCTCATATATTTTTCTGAAATTGTGTTATTTTATGTCATGATTCTGATACTTACTTCATGTTTCTTATTTCCGAAAGATCTCATTTCCGATATAATTTCCATACAATATTTATGGAAGGAGAAAAATGTTGAAACATATTAAGTTTATTGATAATCATGGAAGCTTTTGTGTGAACAGACCGGAAAATACCAGTTATCTTTATTTTCCTCTTGCATCAGAAGCAGGTCTGAAAAGTTCCGTCACACCAGTGCTTGGAGGTGACAGCAAAATTGATCAGGATACCTTCCTGTTAGAACCGGTCAGTTCCGAAAATCTTCATAACAATCGTTCTTCCAGAAATTTCTGGATCGTAAAAGAAGGACACATTCCTTATTCAGTAACAGGTTCCTCTACTCAGCAGGAAGCCGACCGTTTTACTGACAGGCAGGAAGACAGTGAACTAACCGCCGGATTCATGTGGCAGACTTTGAAAAGGACTTCCAGAGAACTTGGGCTCATCTCCACAGTTACTTCTTTTATCCCCAAAAGTGATAATGTGGAGATTATGTATGTGACGGTTGAAAACCAGACAGATACTGTACAGAAATTTACTGCATATGGTGCAATTCCTGTTTACGGAAGAAGTGCGGATAACATTCGTGATCATCGAAATGTCACTTCCATGCTCCATCGTATCGAGACAACAGAACATGGAATCAACGTCTGCCCCACCATGTCATTTGACGAGCGGGGACATCAGCCAAATCATAAAATCTATTATGTAAATGGCTGTTCCGGAAAGGGAGAAAATCCGATTTCCTATTATCCGACTGTAGAAGATTTTATCGGAGAAGGTGGTACCTATACACATCCACGCACAGTATATGAAGGATATAAAGGAGTTCCCGCACACAGTATGGCAGCAGGAAAGGAAGCAATGGGTGCTTTCTGTTTCTCATCTTTCACACTGGCTCCCGGTGAAAAAACAGACTTTATTTTATTATCAGGCATTGCCGACAGTAAAGAAGAAATTGAAAATATTTTTGAAAAATACAATACTTCCGATAAAGTAAAAAATACACTGGAAGAAACCAGAATTTACTGGAAAAAACAGGTAAACGTTGACTTCCACACACAGGATCCTGACTTTGACAGTTATATGAAATGGGTAAGTTTCCAGCCATTCCTGCGCCGTTTATTTGGCTGTTCTTTCCTCCCTCATCATGATTACGGACGTGGTGGACGCGGATGGCGTGATCTGTGGCAGGATTGTCTTTCTCTTCTGCTGATGAATCCTCAGAATGTAGGTGCCATGATTGAAAAGAATTATGGCGGCGTACGTATTGATGGTACAAATGCTACTATTATCGGAGACGGTGACGGCAATTTTATCGCTGACAGAAACGGAATCGCACGTGTATGGATGGATCATGCACTCTGGCCACTAATCACGACCAGTCTTTATATTAATCAGACCGGAGATATAGAGATCCTTAAGAAACAGGTTCCTTATTTTAAAGATGCACAAACCATGCGCGGCACAGAAATTGATACTCTCTGGAATGACGCATATGGAAATAAACAGCGCACCGAAGACGGTCAGGTATATACCGGAAGTGTTCTGGAGCACATTCTGATCCAGCAGCTTGCCGCTTTTTATGATGTAGGTGTTCATAATATTTACCGTCTTCGCGGAGCTGACTGGAACGATGCCCTGGATATGGCAGCAGAAAATGGTGAAAGTGTTGCCTTTACCTGTGCTTATGCGGGCAATCTCCATACTCTTGCTTCCATATTACGCCTTATGGAATCTGCAGGCGAAACCAGTATCCCGCTGTTAGAGGAAATTGAAATCCTGCTGAACGACCAGACAGATATGTTTGACAGTGTATCTGAAAAGAAAAAGATTCTTACTGAATATGCCAACAGCTGCAGGCATAACCTAAGCGGCAGAAAGAAAAACTTCTCTCTCTCCACACTTGCTGCCAACCTGATCCAGAAATCCAACTGGCTGACAGATCATATCCGTTCACAGGAATGGATTGATGGCAAAGACAGCGAAGAAGGATGGTATAACAGCTATTACGATAATCATGGAGAGGCAGTGGAAGGTTTCCACCATGAACAGGTGCGTATGATGCTCACGGGCCAGGTTTTCTCTATTATGGGAAATGTTGCCACTGATGCGCAGATCAGAAAAATCGTAAAAAGCGCAGATCATTATCTTTACAGAAAAGAAATTGGCGGTTACCGCCTGAACACAGATTTTCAGGAACTGAAGTTTGATATGGGACGTATGTTCGGTTTCGCTTATGGCGAAAAAGAAAACGGTGCTGTTTTCTCTCATATGGCAGTTATGTATGCAAATGCCTTATATCAGAGAGGCTTTGCAAAAGAAGGCTGGAAAGCATTGCGTTCTCTGTCTGATACAGCTCTCGACTTTGATACCAGCCATATTTACCCGGGAATTCCTGAATATTTCCGTTCAGACGGACGTGGCATGTATCATTATCTGACAGGTGCTGCAAGCTGGTATCTTTTTACCATGATCACAGAGGTCTTTGGTGTCCGTGGAGTTTTCGGAAACCTTCTGGTTCATCCAAAACTTCTGGCAGAACAGTTCGATGAAGCAGGAACTGCTTCTGTCTCTGTTACTTTTGCAGGAAAACAGTTCCATGTTACCTACCGAAATACAGACAGAAAAGATTATGGTTCTTATCATATCGCCGCTGCGGACTGCGACAAAACAGCAATAGAAATCGCAGAAGATTCCCATATTATGATCTCCAGAGAATTTATTAACAACCTCTCTTCTGATCTTCATGAAATTACAGTGACACTTGCCTGAAAACAATAGCTGTTCAGCCTCCATAAAAGCAGGCGACAGGCAGTTATAAATATTGTTCTAACAGAAAGGATTTACTATATGAAATACGGATATTTTGACAATGAAAACCGAGAATACGTGATTACTAATCCGGCAACACCTGCACCATGGGTAAACTATCTGGGTTCCCCGGAGTACGGTGCAATCATTTCCAATAATGCAGGGGGCTACAGTTTTGCAAAATCCGGTGCAAACGGACGTATCCTGCGCTATGTTTTTAATAACTTTGACCAGCCGGGACGTTACATCTACATTCGCGATGACAGATCATCAGACTTCTGGTCTGCATCCTGGCAGCCTGTAGGCAAAGATCTGGCTCAGTATAAGAGCGAATGCCGTCACGGAATCGGTTATACAAAAATTTCTGCCGACTACAGTGATATTCACTCAGAAGCCCTTTACTATGTTCCTCTTGGAAAAAGTTATGAAGTATGGGCATTATCTGTGACCAATCATTCTGATCACGAAAGGAACCTGACTCTCAGCGGATATGCAGAGTTTACCAACCACAGCAATTACGAACAGGATCAGGTTAATTTACAGTACTCTCTTTTTATTTCTCGTACACTGTTCGAAGGAAACAGGATTACTCAGCAGATTCATGGAAATCTTGATGCAATTCCTGAAAATGAGAACGTAGATGAGAAAAATGTGACAGAACGTTTCTTTGGACTTGCAGGTGCTGAGGTTTCTTCTTACTGTGGGGACAAAAATGAATTTCTCGGAAGTTACCATGGATATGGAAACCCTGAAGGTATTGTCTGTGGTGATCTTGGTGATAAGACAAGCTATAATGAAAACTCCTGTGGTGCTCTCTCCTGCAAAATAACTCTTAAAGCAGGTGAAACCAGAACAATTGCTTTTCTTCTTGGAATGAAACCGTCATCTGAAGCTGCTGAAGTAATCAGATGTTACGAAAATCCGGCTCCAACTGTAGCAGAAGAACTGGAAGCATTAAAAGCTGACTGGAACAGTAAGCTTGATAATCTTAAAGTCAGCACTCCAAGTCCGGAATTTGATACTATGATTAATACCTGGAACGCATACAACTGTTTTATGACTTTCATCTGGTCCCGTGCAGCTTCCTTCATTTACTGTGGACTCAGAAATGGATACGGATACAGAGATACTGTACAGGATATTCAGGGAATCATCCATCTGGCACCGAAAATGGCACTGGAAAAGATTCGTTTCATGTTGTCTGCGCAGGTAAATAACGGTGGCGGACTTCCTCTTGTCAAGTTTACTCACACACCTGGAAAAGAAGATACTCCGGATGATGCTTCTTATGTACAGGAAACCGGCCATCCGGCTTACCGTGCAGATGATGCATTATGGCTTTTCCCAACTGTATATAAATATATTTCAGAAACCGGAAACACTGCTTTTCTTGATGAAGTGATTCCTTTTGCCAACAAAGAAGAAGCTACTGTATACGAGCATCTGAAACGTGCGGTTGCTTTCTCTCTTAATCACCTTGGACCTCATGGAATGCCTGCCGGACTTTATGCTGACTGGAACGACTGTCTCCGCCTGGGTGCAAACGGAGAATCTTCTTTCGTTGCCTTACAGTTCTATTATGCAATGACAATCCTGAAAATCTTTGCAGAATACAAAAAAGATACAAAATATGTACAGTATCTTGAAGAGACTCAGAAAGCATTTGGTGAAAAAGTTCAGGAACTGTGCTGGGATCATGACCGCTTCGTACGTGGTTATACAGAATCAGGAGAAAGAATCGGTGAAGCTGCTGCTCCTGAAGCAAATATGTGGCTGAATCCTCAGAGCTGGGCTGTCATCAGTGGTCTTGCCAGCCCTGAACAGGGAGACGCTGCACTGAACAATGTATACGAACGTCTAAACACAAAATATGGTGCGATCCTTATGGATCCGCCTTATCATGCGCATGCTTTCGATGGTGCACTGGCAGTTATCTATAATCAGGGTACCAAAGAAAACTCCGGTATTTTCTCCCAATCCCAGGGCTGGCTGATTCTTGCTGAAGCACTCCGCGGTCATGGAGAACGTGCTTTTACCTATTTTATGGAAAATTCTCCTGCTGCGCAGAATGACTGTGCCGAAATCCGTCGTCTTGAACCATACTGCTATGGTCAGTTTACAGAGGGAAAAGCAAGCAAACACTTCGGACGCTCTCATGTTCACTGGCTGACAGGAACTGCTTCTACTGTAATGGTAGGATGTGTGGAAGGTATCCTCGGGCTTCGCCCTGATCTTGAAGGACTTCGACTGTCTCCTTCTGTGCCAAAAAGCTGGAAACACTTTGAGATTGAGAAAGTTTTCCGTGGAAAACAGCTTCATATCTCTGTAGAAAATCCAGACGAAAAAGAATCTGGCTGCTGCAGTCTGGTTCTTAACGGACAGAAATTAGCAGATAATTATATCCCTGAAAAACTTCTTCAGGATAAGAACGAAGTCATATTAACTCTTTAATCCCCCGATATTACCAGATGAAAATAAGCGGCCGGCTTACAGAAAATTTATATTCCCTGTAAGCTAGCCGCCTGTTTACTTATCTTAATATTTTGATTAATCCTGTTCTTTTTTCAGTTCCGACTCTGATGCGACACAAAGTTCTTTTTCTATATCCCAGTGTATCATATAATGTTCATCCCTGTATTTGCCCGGTGTCATTCCCGTAACTTCCCTAAACTGCTGGATGAAATGACTCTGGGAAGAAAAGGAAAGACGGTTTGCAATCTCAATGATCGGATAATCACTGTACTGCAAAAGATTTTTCGCCATTTCTATCTTCTGTCTGCGGATATAGGCACTGACCGATATTCCTGTTTCTTTTTTAAATAATCTGGAGAGATAGCTCGCAGATACTCCAAGTGAATCTGCAAGATCTTCTATTGTAATTCGTTCTTTGATATGAGAATAAATGTATTCTTTACTTGCGTTGATATGTTTAGAATAAGTGTTATCTCTGAAATATCTGCGCATTTTTTCAGTATAATCCATCACCATCTCATCATGAAGGTTCTGAACCTCTTCTACTGTATGAATGCCATCCAGCTTTTGAATATAAAAATCACTCAAGCGAAATGCCTGTTCCATCTCCATTCCATTTTGTTTACAGAGTCTGGTTATCATTGCGGTAGTGATAACAAAATGATATTTCATATTTGTGACCACATTCTTTGACAGTACTCCCACACCATCACACTCTGTAAATCTCTGCCGTTCACAATTCTTCTTAACAGTTTTTATATCTCCACTTGCAACTGCACGATAGAACAATAATTCCTCTGTCGGTTCTCTGTGCTTAATTTCATCAAACTCATCTTCTGCCTCAAAAAGAAGCCATTCGTTCTGATAACTCATATGTCTCTCCTACGCCAGTGCCAGCAATTCTTTTCCTTCTTTCAGTCTCTCATAAAACTGTATGTAGAAATCCTGATTTTGATCATATGGTTTGAGATAGAATCTGTTCACCACAAAGAGGTTCAGATTTCTGATCAGATCTGGATCCTCAGCATTGTACAGTACTTCCTGTACATCCAGCAGAAAATAATGCCAGTCATTGACAAATTTCTCATAATTTTTCAGATCCGGTGTGTCCACCCACTTCTTTACCTTGATCTTACTGCGGTTTGTTTTAGGACATTCGTGAATCTGAAGAATATATTTAAAACTGCCATTCTCGTAGAATCTTCCCAGCGGGAATAATCTGCAGAATCCCGGCCGAATAGAGTGGATGTGACAGCGTCCTTCACTGTTAAGGAATATACACTGTTCCTTAACTCCTGTCATCCGAAGATGCGGAAGGATATTTCCATCTGTCACTCCCAGTTCCAGATATTCCTGTAAAAGCTGCTCTGCTGATTTCTGTAATCCTGCCGACAATCTGTATACATCATATGGATCCAGGAGCACAGAATCTCCCATTCCCTGACAACAGTCACAGCAGCCTTCACAGTCATGGCAGTCTGCCTTTACCATATCATTAGAATCATATAATTTACCATCCGAAATCTCTTCCAGTGTCTGTTCTCTGCGCATATGCTATGCTTTTTCCTTTCTCTCAAAAAGCCTCTAATCCTGTAACACCCCAGTCTGAAGCAAGATCTTTCATACCTTCCAAAACTTCCTCCCTTGAATATCCGTTATCATCCAGGAAATCTCCATCCATATCATTCAGATACAGATAAAAGGTCAGTGCCAGTTCCAGATAGTCTACATCGTCTTCAACCATGCCCATGTATAATTCGTTCTCTGCTTCATTTATCTTTCCTTCTTCTGCCAGTTTCATAATAGTTGAAAAAAGCTTATCTGCCTCTGTGTAATCTTCCTCGTTCTCAGGAAGTCTGTAATCCGGCTGCTGCTCATGAAGCAAAAGCTTTGCGATCAGTCTTCCTACATCCTGAATATTTCTTATCATATGATCATCCTGTACTGCCATAATGTTATCTTCCCTTCTTTATTTAATCATTCCAGTTTTAATCCTGCCAGTGCCTGTGCAAATGCATTATTCACCGGCTCCTTGGCTTCTTTCTGCTGCTGTCTCATATATTTTTGAACATCACGCTTATTGACTCCTGCTCCCTCTTTGGCTCTTCTCGCCTGAAAAGCAGAGAGCTTTTCTTTATAGCCGCAGGCACAGATAAATGTCTCTTCCTTACCTTTCACATACATTTCCATACGTTTATGACACTTGGGACAACGGGCATTGGTAGTTCTGGACAGGGTTTCTTTATAACCGCACTCTCTGTCCTGACATACAAGCATTTTTGCATTCTTTCCATTCACTGCCAGAAGCTTCTTTCCGCAGTTCGGGCAGATCTTGTTTGTAAGATTATCATGCCTGAAGGTTCCCTGTCCGGTTTTGATCTCATCTACAATGTCACAGGTATAGTTCCTGATTTCTTTCAGGAAGGTTTCCTGTTTCATTTTACCTTTTGCAATATTTCCAAGCTTCATCTCCCAGTCTGCGGTCAGTTCCGGCTTGCGCAGTTCCTCGGGTACCAGTTCCAGAAGCTGCTTTGCCTTGGAGGTCAGATGGATTTCATTGCCTTTTTTCTCCATCAGAAAGCTGTTAAACAGTTTCTCAATAATATCGGCCCTTGTAGCAACTGTCCCCAGACCACCTGTCTCACCGAGAGTTTTCGCTGCCTTTGCATCATGACTCTCCATATAGCGCACCGGATTCTCCATTGCTGCAAGAAGCGTTGCTTCTGTGAATCTTGCAGGTGGCTTTGTCCTGCCTGTATTCATGGATACATTCTCTATATGCAGTCTCTCACCTTTCTTCATCTGTGGAAGCTTCTGATCTTTCAGTTTCTGCGCATCGTCAGCAGTATCCTCATCCTCTTCAGTGTCGTCCGTATTTTCATACACATCTTTCCATCCGGCACTTTTTACAACTTTCCCGCTGGCAGCAAAAAGTTCTCCAGCAACAATTCCCTCCATGCTCACCTGTTCATAAACAAAAGGCGGATACAGCACACTGAGGAATCTACGAACTACCATATCGTAAATCTTACGTTCTTCATTTGTCATATGGTCAAGCTGCACAAACTGCTCCGTAGGGATAATTGCATGATGGTCGCTGACCTTTTTATCATCCACAAAACTTCCATTTGCACGAACAGGCTGATTCATCAGTGCGCCTGCCGGTTTTCTGTACGGTCCTGTTGCGCAGGCTCTCAGTCGTTCTTTAATTGTAGGAACAATATCCTTTCCAATATATCTGGAATCTGTCCTCGGATAAGTGAGTACTTTGTGATTCTCATACAGACGCTGCATGATATTCAGAGTCTGCTTTGCAGAATATCCATATTTCCGATTTGCCTCTCTCTGCAGTGTGGTCAGGTCATACAAACCCGGTGCAAAGGATTTTTTCTCTTTGCTGGTTACGGAAGTTACTTCCAAAGACTGATTTCTGAGAACATCGGAAATCTCCTCTGCCCGTTCTTTATTAAAAGTTCTGAAGCTCTTACTCTTTGGTTCCTTCCATGTCCAGGTGATATCACCTGCTTTCAGGGCGATTCCGTAATATTCCTTCGGCTTAAATGCCCGTATCTCTTCCTCCCGTTTCGCAATCATCGCCAGTGTAGGAGTCTGTACACGCCCGCAGGAAAGCTGGGCATTATATTTACAGGTAAGTGCCCTTGTACCGTTCATTCCCACCAGCCAGTCAGCTTCCGCTCTTGCCACAGCTGCTCTGTACAGATTATCATACTCATGTCCGTTTTTCAGATTTCCGAATCCTTCTTTGATAGCTTTGTCTGTAACTGAAGAAATCCACAGTCTGCGGATTGGTTTATGACAGTCCGCTTTGTCAAGAATCCAGCGGGCTACCAGTTCACCTTCTCTTCCGGCATCTGTGGCTATTATAATATCATTTATGTCTTTTCTGTACAGCTGCGTTTTTACTGCATTGTACTGTTTACCGGTCTGTCGAATAACTACCAGCTTCATTCGATCCGGCATCATGGGAAGTGTGGATATTTCCCATTTCATATACTTCTTATCGTATTCCTCAGGATCTGCCAGCGTAACAAGGTGTCCAAGTGCCCAGGTGACTACGTAATCTTTTCCCTCAAGAGTACCATTTCCTTTCTGTGTACAGTGAAGTACTCTGGCAATATCTCTGGCAACAGAAGGTTTCTCTGCTATTACTAATGATTTCATAAAATAAATAACTCCTTATAAAAACCTACAGTCAGGGTTTCTGATATCCCTGACCGTTGATTTCGGGCAGCTGTCCATTTATTTTTGGCATCTGCTTATATTTAAGATGTCAGGATCAAAAGCTATTTTGCTTTGCTCTTTGCAACTCCTGCAATTCTCATATTTAAAAGTATAGCATAGATAAATTCCTGTTTCCAGTTATTCTTTAACTTTATCTCATATTAATTTTATATCCGACTCCACGAACTGTCTCCACCAGCTCACCGGCACTTCCCAGTTTTTGTCTCAGTGTTCGGATGTGTACATCAACGGTTCTGCTCTCTCCGTCGAATTCATACCCCCAGACCTGATTCAGAAGCTGGGTTCTGGAAAGTACAGTTCCGCTGTTTTTCAGAAGCAGACATAATACTTCATATTCTTTTAATGTAAGATTTACATTCTTTTTATCTACAGTTGCAATATGTCTGGAAGGGCAGACATAAAGGTTTCCTGTCCGATATTCTTCTGCGCCGTCATCTTCTGTTCTTCTTAATAATGCGCGGATCCTTGAGATCAGTTCCATCATGCGGAACGGTTTTGGAATATAGTCATCTGCCCCGCTGTCAAGACCTACCACTGTATCATATTCACTGCTTTTTGCTGTCAGCATGATAATAGGAAGTTTACGTGTATCCGGACGCATACGCAATTTCTTCAATATGGAAATCCCATCCTCTTCCGGCAGCATCACATCAAGGAGCAGAAGTGCAGGTTTTTCCTTTTCCAGGGCTTTCCAGAAGTGAGAAGGTCTTTCAAATCCTTTTGCTTCAAATCCCTGACTTTTCAATGTATAAATCACCAGTTCACGTATACTCTCATCATCTTCTACCAAATATATCATTTTTCTGTTCTCCATTTACAATTATTTACTGAATGCCATAAGCCGAAACCAGTATACAATCTCCGGAAACAACATGACATTTTCGAAAATCACTATAATTTCTCCGGTTCAGTTGATATCAGTATAATAAAAAGCCGTAAAATCTTTGTTCTGCTTTATGTTAAAACTTTGTAAAACGCTGAACTTTATTGAGAATTTTTTTATAAAATTTTTATATACTTTATGAGAAAATTTATTTGTAAAAGCAGTATGAAGATGGTATGATATGGTATGAAATAATTCTCCAAAGAAGGTGAAATTTTGAAACGTTTTATTTCCAAATACCGGCATGGACTTGTGATTGCTGTTTACAGCATCATTTATATCCTGCTCTTCAGTTACCTGGAGCACAGACCGGTTCACAGCTATCATATCGTACATACAGTATTTGATGACTGGATTCCATTTTGTGAGTTCTTTATCGTTCCTTATATGCTGTGGTTTCCATACATGATCCTGGCTGTGATTTATTTTATATTTTTTAACAAAAACAAACATGAATACTATCAGCTGGCATTTAATCTTATGATGGGAATGACTGTTTTCCTGATTATTTCCTATGTTTATCCAAATGCTCAGCACATACGTCCGACCGAATTTCCAAGAGACAATATCTTCACAGATATAGTAAAATGGCTGTACAGTACAGATACTCCTACGAATATCCTGCCCAGCATTCATGTGTTCAACTCTCTTGCAATACATATGTCGCTTACAAACTGCGAAGCACTGCGAAATAAAAAATTTATAAAAGCAGCATCCTTTACCCTGACCGCGCTGATCATCATGTCCACCATGTTCCTGAAACAGCATTCTGTGATTGATGTATGCATGGGTGCAACACTTGCATTGTTTGGCTTTCTGGTTTTTTATCCGAGAAGAGTTTCCGTTCCTTCTGAATCTGTCTGCTTTAGAGAAGTAAAGAGAAAAAAGAGCGAGAATTAGAAAGATTTAAAAAAAGCAGAATCTTTGAAATACATTTTTGTCTTTCAGAGATTCTGCTTTTTTTACAGTTATAACAATTTCATAAAATATTTTCCCACAACCGATATCCGGATGTGAAGCTTTTACACATCAGTTAAATCCATAGAATTTCTGGCTGATTTTGTAGGCTGCCACTGACATTTTTCTTCCACTTCTTCCCGGAAGGTTCATGACTCTTCCGAAAAGACTGTGACGCAGTTTTCTGTATACCTGTTTATTCTCTGTCCTGATATATTCCAGAAGTTCTTTCTTCTTCTGAAGGGACTCTTCTGTATTGGCACGTATCAGCATAATGGAAGAAATAGTTGTAATAATATCCAGATAGCTGAACATATACGCTTTCAACTGCTTATTTGTACTTTTACAGTTGATATATGCATCTACCATGAGTTTGTTTACCCGGATCTGCTGGTCAATACGTTTGATCATCACTTTCTCATTTACAGACTGGTCATCTCTCCCGATAAAATAACGGTAGAAATTCACATCCAGATAATACAGATTCTTTACATACGGAAGAGGTTCAAAAGCAAATAGATTATCTACATAAAATGTATGCTTCGGCAGTTCCAGATTGCATTCATGAAGCAGTTTTGTACGATAAATCATGGAGTGCATCAGAAGATATTTACCTTTCGGCATATGTTTCACTTCTTCCCATCCAAATATTCTGTCCTTCGGCAGGCATTTGCGGTACTGCATGATTTTCTTACGGGTTGCGCCCTGTTTCTCATATACAAAATTACTGATTAGAAGGTCAACTGTCTGTGGACCTCTGAGCAGTTCATATAAAGTTTTCAAAATCTGTACATACGCCTCTTTATTTACCCAGTCATCACTGTCCACTACCTTGAAATACAATCCTGTAGCATTTCTGATCCCTGCATTGACAGCTTCTCCATGACCACCATTTTCCTGATGGATTGCCTTTACAATTGTCGGATATTTCCTGGCATAGTCATCTGCAATCTCGGCAGTTCTGTCAGAAGATCCGTCATCTACTATAAGAATCTCTACTTCTTCTCCTCCCACCAGTAATGACTCTATACAATTCTCCATATAATCCTGGGAATTATAACATGGAATCGCAATACTTAACAGTTTCATCTTGTTGTTTCCTCCTTGATATACTTTGCATACGCTCCAAAAGCAGATGGAATTGCGTATTGTTTACCTGACTGTTCTTTACTTACAAAAATGAGTTCTTTATCCTGTGTTGTCTTTAGGGATGATACCTTTATTCTGTATGCCTGCATTCTCCATTCAATATGGGAGAAAATATGTTTCGCAGGCGGAAGTTCTTCTATATATAATGGATCAAGTCCCAACTCTTTTACATACAAAAGTGCCTCTTCTCTCTTTAAATGTCCCTGAGTGTTTGGCAGCTCATACAAACCTGCCAGAAGTCCTTTCTCAGGTCTTTTCCTGATAGCTGTGCATTCTCCGTCCTGAATGATAAACACAGTCCTGTTGTCCTGTGTTCTGGCTTTCTTAGGTGCTTTTACAGGAATCATATCCGCTTTATCATGTCTGTGAGCCAGACAGATAAATGCAACAGGACATACTGCACATTTCGCCTGACCGTTGGGAACGCACACCACAGCTCCCAGTTCCATCAGTGCCTGATTAAAATCTCCCGGACAATCGGAAGGCATGATCTGTAAAAGCTGCTGCTCCATTTTCCTGCGGACAGACTGCCGGCTGATGTCTTCAGTACTCTCTGTAATTCTGGAAATCACACGCAGTACATTCCCGTCTACAGCCGGAACCTTTTCCCCATATGCGATCGATGCAATGGCACCGGCTGTATAACTTCCTATTCCCTTTAACGACAAAAGTGCCTGATAATCTTCAGGCAGTCTGCCATTATATTCATTTTTTACAGTTTTCGCCGCCTCCTGCATGTTCCGGACGCGGTTATAATATCCCAGACCTTCCCATAACTTCAAAAGTTTCTCTTCAGGACATTCTGCCAATGACTGAATATCCGGAAGTTCTGTGATAAATCTCCGGAAATAAGGCTTCACTGCCTCCACTCTGGTTTGCTGCAACATAATCTCTGATACCCATGTGTAATAAGCATTGTCTTTATCTCTCCATGGAAGAATTCTCTTATTATCCCTGTACCATTTTACCAGAGGCAACACTATTTCTTCAAGTACCATAACTTATCTTTTCCTCGTTTATTTACTGTTCGTTAATGTTCACTCCAAAATTCCAGGTTGCTCATAACAATGGAATTTAAGCCTGTATGTCATTTTATCACAAAACAAAGAAAAACGCTAATACATAAAAAGGACCGTACACATTTTACTGTGTTCCGATCCTTCTTTCCTTATTGATTATTTTTTGCATTTCACCCGTAAATAATACACAAGTCCGATAATTATGATCAGAAGTGCTACTATGTAAGCTATTTTAAAAGCCAGTGCTGTAGTAAAAAGATCCACAGCAGAAACAATACCAATTAAAATAAGTGCAACTCCACTTGCTTTTGCCATCTTCTCTTCATCATAAAGCTTCTTGCGGATATCCGCATTTCCACCTTTCAGGAAAATATCTCCATGTCCTGTCAGAAGCATTATTCCTACTATAAAAGCGGCAATGGTCAGTATCAGACTCAAAGAATCCATGTTCATAATCTTCCTCCTTCTATCGGCATTTTACCATACAGAACCATTTTCATTTTACAGAAATCCGGGAATATTGTCTTGTATACAATGATCCCGGAATATCAATACCTGTTTTTATTTTTTTCAGGAAACTGTTCAACGCCTTCCTATCAGCAGATCTAAGGAAAGCAATTCTTAATTAATACTAATAAAAACATACGATTGGAATATTGCAGTCAATAATATTATAAAGTTCTGCTGCTTTCTCCGGCGGCATATTGATACATCCATGCGAACCGCCTTCCATGAAACGATCTCCACCAAAGTATGGCTGCCAGTTTGCATCGTGGAAACCAATACCGCCATTAAACGGCATCCAGTACGTTACCGGCTGTTCATATTCGTATTTACCGTTTGCCAGCTGTTTACCTCTGAGCACATCCGGGCTCTTCTTATAATAAATCGTATAAATACCGGCCGGAGTCTGACGGTCAGAATATCTCATATCACCGGAAACAATATCTGACTCAAAGATATCTTCTCCGTTCTGGTAAAAATACATATGCTGTTCGGACAGATCCACTTCAATATAAGTGTTTCCTATATCATTGTAACCATGTGCATTGGCTGTCATAGAATAAACCGGCTCTCTGGTTGTCTGTGTCCCTGACTGGATCTCCTGTGTCAGCTGTGCAACCTCTGAAGCCTGATCTATCTGCCATCCATATGCAGAACCGTATACACTGACAGTTCTCCCACTTGTTGTCTGGAATTCTCTTTCAGTTCCCACCGTATCATGGGCCGCCGCAAGCTGAGCTACATAGTCTGCAATATGCTGTCTAAAAGACGTATCATCCATGATCAGCTGTCCTTTTTCGTCAAAGTTCAGCCAGTCTTTGATCGTATTTCCATCCAGAGTTTCTGTCTCATCTCCAAATGTGTAAGTAATACTTGCTTTTGTAAAATTGTTACATGCATCAAGTGATGCCTGCAGGTCCGGACTATCACTGGTGATATCTGCCTTTACATACACATCAGGCTCACTGTCGAAATCAATCGAAGTTTCATTTCCCGAAACCGCCTCTGAAAGTGCATTGTACGCTTCTTTTAAATCCAGCTTGCTTCCTTCTGTCTCCGGAACAATCTCAAATTGTGAATCTCCATATGCTACATACGCATTCTCAGGAGCTACCTGATTCTCTTCCTGCGCACAGTTAAGCGCTTTCACCTGTTTTTTCAGCTTTTCTTTATCGTAAGTTGTGTTTTCAGCGGCTGTATAACTCTTCTTTTCAAAAAATCCTCTTATCCATTCATATGATTTCTGACTCTTCAAAAGCTTCAGAACACTTCCGTCAGAAACATAACTGTAACCAATATGATCTCCACTGATGATCTGCGGATCCAGATTTCTGGAATCAACCTCTATAGAATAGTTCTCTACTGTCTTCGCAATCTTCTGTTCTGCTTCATAAGCAGTTTTTCCGGAACAGTCAATACCATTGATCGATGTTCCTTCAAAAAATTTGTCCGAATAATAATATGACATACCCGCATATACAGCCCCCGCACTCACAATAATCATTGCCATCGCGATTCCCGTAATCTTTAAGCCTTTATGTTTCTTACGGACAGGCGGCTCATAAGGTGCAAGATCTTCATCACTGATCGGTACATACGAAATTCTTCCCGGTCTTGCAGATTTACGGCGTCTGCCATTCATTTCTGCACTGCCATTCGGGACTGTATTGTTTTTTTCCTCTTTGTTGCCCATCTATTTTCTCCTCAACATAAAATGTTACTGTTCATTTTTCCTAAAACATGTCACTTCTGAAATATATTACTGTTATTCCATCTGAATAACATGTTTCGCAATGCACAGGATTTATGCTGTAATCACATAAATATGCACTGCACGTTTCATTATAACATAATTCTTCCAATTTGCACCTACTATTCACTTTTTTCTCATTTTTTTATTTCAAGGCGTAGCAGTGACTACAGCGACCGACGACAACGCGGAAATAAGAAATTGTGACGCACATCTTGCGGAAAACATTTTTCAAACACACTCCGGAAATCAACTTGTTGGCACACTAGCTTACAGCCCAAGTCTGCGTTTCATATCTTTCATTACATAGAAATACATGATGATCAGAAGTCCTCCTGCAAGCACCCATGCCATCGGACTGGCCATACATGCTCCAAAGTAACTCTTATGAGCTGCCGCGACCATAGCAGTGATTCCACGTCCTGCCAGTTCTGCAACACCGGCAAGCATGGGAAGCAGTCCGTATCCCATGCCCTGGATACCATTCCTGAGCGCATTGACAAAGTGAAGTGGTATGAAAAATACTGCCACGCATTTCACATAAGTATCAACCATAGGAATGACTTCTGCGGCATTATCTGAAATAAACAGATAAGACAGATATTTGCCAAAGAGGAAAATAATCACACCTGTAACAATGGCATAGGTAATTCCTATAATATGCGCACTGTTAAATCCCTGTCTGACTCTGTCCAGTTTACGCGCTCCTATATTCTGTGCATTATATGTTGCCATTGTTGTTCCGATTGCAACATATGCCTGGGTAAAAATATTCTCAATCTTATTTCCTGCCGTAAATGCCGCTACTGCATAGGAACCAAGAATATTCAGTGCAGACTGTACCATCATGGTTCCGATCGCAGTGATGGAATACTGCAGTCCCATGGGAATGCCCACAAGAATTTCTTTTTTTGCAATTTCTGAACGAAATTTCCAGTCATCTGCCTTCAGTTTCAATTCCGGTACACATTTGATGATATAAATCAGGCAGAGTACTCCTGATACTCCCTGTGCTGTGATCGTCGCCCAGGCAGCCCCGGCGACCCCCATATGGAAAACAATAATAAACGCCAAGTCGAGTACTATATTCAAAAGTGCCGCCAGAATCAGGAAATATAATGGTGTCTTGCTGTTTCCCAGTGCTCTCAGAATACTGGCCAGGATATTATATAATACCTGTGCAAAAATACCTCCACATATGATCATAATGTAGGTATATGCATCCTTAAAAATATCCTCCGGTGTATGCATTAATGTTAGAAGCGAGTGCATCCCCACCATACTGACAGCCGTCATTATAACCGAAATGATAATTGAAAGTAACGCCGCATTTCCCACTGACTGCCGCATCTCATCCATCTTTCCTGCACCGAATTTCTGTGAGGTCAGAACTGTAAAACCGGCTGTCAGTCCTGTAAGAAAACCTATGATCAGAAACATGATCGTTCCTGTTGAACCAACCGCTGCCAGCCCTTTTGTTCCTACAAATTTTCCTACGATTATGGCATCTGCCATGTTGTAAAACTGCTGGAATACATTACCTATAAATACAGGTATCGTAAAGTCAAGTATCATCTTCATTGGTTTCCCAACTGTCATGTCTGTCTGCATTCCAATAAACCCTCCCAATCCTTTTTTAATCCTCTTTATTTGCTGTTTTCGATATCTGTTTTATCAGATATCAGAGCGATTATAGTTGAAAAAATTTTCCATTTCAAGATGTGTTTTTTAATTCCATGATTTTCTACATAATCACCAAAAACAAACAAAAAACCCTCTGATTTGTGTCAGAGGGTTTCGTCAATATCACGAACTGCTGATGTCTGCAAAGCAGTTCTCACAGTTTTTGTATTATATTATTTCTCTACAAGAAGTGATTTTCCTGTCATTTCCGCAGGCTGTTCCATTCCCATAAGCTGGATCAGTGTAGGAACGATATCTGCAAGACATCCGTTCTCGCGCAGTGTATATTTCGGATCTGCATTTACAAGAATAAATGGTACAGGATTTGTTGTATGTGCAGTCCACGGAGCACCTGTCTCATAGTCGATCAGCTGTTCTGCATTTCCATGGTCAGCACAGATAAACATCTGTCCGTCCACTTCCTTAAGAGCCTCTACTGCTTTGCCAACACATTCATCAACAGTTTCCACTGCTTTGATGGCTGCTTCCTGTACACCTGTATGTCCAACCATATCCGGGTTTGCAAAGTTGATCACGATCACATCATATTTGTCAGATTTGATCGCATCTACCAGTTTCTCGCAAACCTGAGGTGCACTCATTTCCGGCTGAAGATCGTAGGTTGCAACCTTCGGAGATTTAACCAGAATTCTGTCTTCTCCTTTGTTCGGCTCTTCCACACCGCCGTTGAAGAAGAATGTAACATGTGCATATTTCTCTGTTTCAGCAATACGCGCCTGAGTCATATTGTGTGCTGCAAGATACTCACCAAATGTATTGTGAAGCTGAACCTTGTGGAATGCAACCTGTTTATTCTGAATGGTATCATCGTAATCTGTGAAGCATACGAAAGTAACCTGTGGTCTTGCTTTTCTTTCAAATCCCTGGAAATCATCATCGCAGAATGCTCTTGTGATCTCACGAGCGCGGTCAGGACGGAAATTAAAGAATACAACAGAATCTTTATCAGATATAACACCTGTCGGCTGTCCGTCTTTCTCGATAACTGTAGGAAGAACAAACTCATCTGTCTTATCATTATCATAAGAAGCCTGAACTGCTGCCGGTGCATCTGTTCCCTTTACGCCTTCTCCTGTTGTAAGAGCATTGTATGCAAGTTCTACACGATCCCAGCGGTTATCACGATCCATCGCATAGTAACGTCCGGAAACAGTAGCAATCTCACCTACACCGATCTTCTTCATCTCTGCTTCAAGAGCCTCTACAAACTCTTTACCTGATGCAGGAGGTGTGTCACGACCGTCAAGGAAACAATGTACGTAAACCTTCTCAACGCCTTCTCTCTTAGCCATCTCAAGTAATCCATAAAGATGTGTATTATGACTGTGCACACCACCATCAGAAAGAAGTCCCATGAAATGTACTGCAGAGTTATTCTCTTTTGCGTTCTTCATTGCTGCAAGAAGAGCTTCATTCTTAAAGAAATCACCGTCCTGGATTTCTTTTGTGATTCTGGTAAGTTCCTGATATACGATACGGCCTGCGCCCATATTCATATGTCCTACTTCAGAATTACCCATCTGTCCGTCCGGAAGACCTACTGCCAGTCCGCTTGCGTTTCCTTTTACAAATGGATATTCTGCCATCAGCTTGTCCATAACCGGTGTTTTAGCCAGATATACAGCGTTTCCTTCCTTTTTGTCATTCAGACCATATCCATCAAGAATCATTAATACGGTTGGTTTTTTGCTCATAATGTTCTCCTTTTATGTTTATTCATAATTGATAACTGTTTTGCTGATATCAGGAGCAGAAAACTGATCATCTCTGCACAATAAGACTTTTGTATCTGATATCACTTATATAGTATCAAAATCTCAGGATTTTTCAATTCTTTTTTTGTATCTGTTTCATTTTCATTACTGTATATGGAAAGAACAGTAACTTATTTTCCATATACACGAATGATCGTGGAAATCTTTCTTACGGAATCCCTGTTTCTCAGTTCTTCAATGGCAGTTCTGAAATCACCTTCTCTTACCTTCTCAGTGATCACAACTACTTCCGCACAACCTTCCACCTTGGTATCTTTCTGGATAATCTGTGCGACACTGACCTGATATTTGGCAAAAATAGCAGTCATCTCAGCAAGAACACCGCAACGATCCTCTACTTTGAGACGGAGGAAATAACGGTTATATGTATCTTCCATTTTCTTAACAGGGATCTTCTTGTAACAGGTACATCCGATTCTGCCGCAGCATCCTGCAAGAATATTTCTCACAATATCAAATACATCACCCACAACTGCACTGGCTGTAGGAAGTTCTCCTGCTCCTCTTCCGAAGAACATGGCATCCTCCACTGCATCTCCATGGACAAATACTGCATTATAGGAATCATTTACAGTTGCAAGCGGATGGGAACTGGGGATCAGCATCGGGCACACATATGCTTCAATTCCGTCTGCTTCGTTTCTTGCAACACCCAGAAGCTTGATATCACGTCCCATTTCTTTCGCATAATGAATATCTTTTGATGTGATCTTGGCAATTCCCTCTGTATATACATCGTTAAATACCACACGTGAATTAAATGCCACAGATGCAAGAATCGCTACCTTACGTCCTGCATCCAGACCTTCGATATCAGCAGTCGGATCAGCCTCCGCATATCCAAGTTCTGTTGCAAGTGCCAGGGCATCCTTAAATTCCATACCTTCCTGAGTCATCTTTGTCAGAATAAAGTTTGTGGTTCCGTTTACAATACCCATAACTTCTGTCATGTGATTTCCTGCCAGACACTGTTTCAATGGTCTGATGATCGGAATACCACCTGCTACTGCTGCTTCAAACAGAAAATCCACTTTACTCTCATGTGCCGCATCCAGAAGCTCATGACCATGTACTGCGATCAGATCCTTGTTTGCAGAGACTACATGCTTACCGGCTTTTAATGCAGAAAGGATATATTCTCTTGCAGGATTAATCCCGCCCATCAGTTCAATCACAATCTCAATCTCCGGATCATTTATAATCTCATCCCACTGGCTGGTGAGCAAAGAGGCATCTTCTATCTTCGCTGCTGCCTTTTCTATATTTCTCACAAGGATTTTTTTTATCTCAACTTTACAGCCAATCTTGGCCGACATTTCCTTTTCCTGATTCTTCAGTACCTTATATACACCTGTTCCTACTGTTCCAAATCCTAACAGTGCGGCTTTGATGACATTTTCATTCATTTTGCAGGATTCCCCTTTCGTTTTCATTGGTTTTTATAGTATGGCAGAATTTCCTATTTGTCAAGTTTGTCTGCATTTTTAAGCAAAATCTTTATCATATTTTCCAGTTCTTTGTTCCGTCTGCGAAGCCATCTCACATACCATAATATCCCCATTCCTGCCACCCAGGCAGAAATACAGAATATTCCATCCAGGATCATATAAACAGTTCTCTCTGTTCCCCCGGCAGGGGCTCCACTCAGGAAGCAGTAATACATTGCCACTGATATGCAGGCTACGGCCACGCCTTCCATTATCTTTCTGATCGTCTTCATTATGTCACTTTCCTTCTCAATAGTGTCTTTATAACGACACTGTTACAAGGCCTATTTTAACCCGATAATAAATATGAATCAAGAACAAATCGGACGGTTATTACATATGATAAGCTATAGAAAATTATGGAAGACTATGAAGGAGCGGAAAATCAGCCAGTATGCCCTGTACACTCACTATGGCATAAGCACTTCTTTTCTGGATAAGCTCCGTCATAATGAAAATGTGGAAATCCGCAGTCTTGACATCTTATGTTCGATTCTTGACTGTGATTTCGGTGATATTGTAGAACACATCCCGGATGATGCTGAACCTGAAGAAAAATAATTTTTTGTGAGTTCATCATTCGATTATATAGTTATACTGTTCAGTAGAACATTTTGTACTGTTTTCGTATGTTGATTTTTTTCTGTTTTAGAACTATATGTTCTTTTTGTTCTTATATCATATCGTAACTATAGCAATCCTGTAAAAAACCAAAACACTTACAGGTTTCTCATCCTGACAGATAAAATCGCTCTTATTCACCGATAGTTATCACTTATAATTTTATCCTATAGACTATTCACAAAAATATAAGATTTTTCCATTCATTTATGATATACTTATTTACAGCATTCTCTTAAAATTGCATTTGAGAGGCTTGTTGCAGATTTGCAAAATATTTTTATCTGAAAGGACTGTAATATATATGAAGTACGATGTAGTAATCATCGGTGCCGGACCTGGCGGTATTTTCTCTGCCTATGAACTGATGAAGCAGAATAAGAATTTAAAGATTGCGGTTTTCGAGGAAGGAAACCCTCTCAACAAAAGACATTGTCCAATTGACGGCGATAAAATAAAAACCTGTATCAAATGTAAAACCTGTGCCATCATGAGCGGATTTGGCGGTGCCGGTGCTTTCTCTGATGGTAAATATAATATTACGAATGATTTCGGCGGAACGCTTTATGAACATATTGGAAAAAAAGAAGCTCTTGACCTGATGCGCTATGTAGATGATATCAATGTTGCCTATGGCGGTCAGGATACAAAAATGTATTCTACTGCAGGAACCAAATTCAAAAAGCTTTGTATGCAGAATAAACTAAAACTTCTGGATGCTTCCGTCCGTCATCTGGGAACAGACATTAACTATGTAGTTCTTGAGAACTTATATTCAAAATTAAAAGAACATGTTGATTTTTATTTCAATACTCCTGTAGAACGTCTGGAAGTGCTGGATGATGCATACCGCATTGTTACAAGGAATGATACCACTGACTGTAGTAAATGTATCGTATCCGTAGGCAGAAGCGGAAGCAAATGGATGGAACAGGTCTGTAAAGAACTTGATATCCCCACCAAATCAAACCGTGTAGACCTGGGTGTACGTGTAGAACTTCCTGCTGTTATCTTCTCCCACCTGACAGATGAACTTTATGAGAGTAAGATTGTCTACAGGACAGAAAAATTTGAAGATAATGTAAGAACTTTCTGTATGAACCCTTATGGCATCGTTGTAAATGAAAATACAAACGGCATTGTCACAGCAAATGGCCACAGCTATGAAGATCCGTCCAAACAGACAGAGAATACAAACTTCGCACTGCTGGTAGCCAAACATTTTTCCGAGCCATTTAAAGACAGTAATGGATATGGCGAAAGCATTGCCCGTCTTTCCAATATGCTGGGCGGCGGTGTGATCGTTCAGCGTTTCGGCGATCTGGTGCGCGGAAGAAGGAGTACGGTTGCACGTATCGAAGAAGGTATGGTACGGCCTACTCTCGCAGCTACTCCCGGTGATCTGAGTCTTGTTCTCCCGAAACGTATCCTTGACGGAATCATTGAAATGATTTATGCTCTGGATAAAATCGCTCCCGGGACAGCTAATGATGACACCCTCCTCTATGGTGTAGAAGTTAAGTTCTACAATATGGAAGTTGATATTAATGAAAATCTTGAGAGCAAATACAAGGGACTGTATATCATTGGAGACGGAAGCGGTGTAACCCATTCTCTGTCCCATGCTTCTGCAAGCGGTGTATATGTAGCACGCCAGATTATTGAGAATCTGTAAAAGACCGAATCTCTTCTGATGGATACCTCCGACTACAGCAATCAATAATCTTAAAGTCCCCATCTGTCTCTTACAGTTGAAACAGATAGGGACTTGTTTATTATATTTTCTGGTATGCCATCCATTTATCCATTCCCAGACGTTCAAATGAACCACAGTACTGAAATCCGCATTTCTCCAGAAGTTTCTGCATGGGAATATTATCGCTATATGTATCCATGCGAAGATTCGGTATCTGCGCATAGGCCCAGTCCAGGCAGAAGGCTGCTGCTCCCTTTATTATTCCCGTGGACGCTACCCTGTGGACTACTCCATAAGGTTCTTCATTCAGCCACTTTCCATTAATCTCTTTATAATCCTCATCCTCCTCTTCTGCATAATAGAAAACACAGGCAACCTGCCCTTCTGACGTGCACAGATACATTTTGTCCATATCCTTTTCGATCAGTTCTGCTGAAGGGTAATCTTCACCCCACTGTTCTGCATTTCCATTTTCTCTCATAAATATGCGGGCTTTATCATAAACTTGCATAATCTGTCCAAGATCCTGCACTGATGCTTTTCTTATTTCCATGAAACCTTCCTTTTCTTTTGGTATTTATATTCTTTTAGTATTTGTATTCGTTTTGATTTTTCGTCTGTTTCTCAAATTTTTTCGTCAAAAGGCAAATATTTTCGCAATGGTCTGTAAAACTGAACATATCTACTGGCTGTATTTTTCTCACATCATAGCCATGTTTTGTCAAATACTCCAGATCTCTTGCCAGTGTTTCCGGTCCACAGGAGATATATACGATTCTTGATGGATTCAGTTTGATAACGGAGGACATAAACTTTTTATCACTGCCTGTACGTGGCGGATCCATAAATACAACATCTGCATGTTCTCCGTTTTCTGCCATGTTTTCCATAAATTCCCCGGCATCACCCTGATAGAAACGTGCGTTTGTGATCTTATTTTCCTTTGCATTGATTCTGGCATCACGGACTGCATCCGGATTCAATTCCACACCTATGACATTCTTTGCCCTCTTTGCAGCTACAAGTCCGATTGTTCCTATTCCACAGTACGCATCGATCACGGTTTCTTTTCGTCCGAGTCCTGCATATTCAATTGCTGTTTTGTACAGGATTTCTGTCTGTACAGGATTCACCTGATAAAAAGACTGAGGAGAAATACGGAATGTACATCCGCAGAGCGTATCCCGGATATATCCTTTCCCATAGATAACGATATCACGCTCACCCAGTACCATACTGGTCTTCTTATCATTGACATTGAGCACAACTGTTGTAACCTGTGGATATTTCTTTCTCAGTGCTTTTACAAAATTATTCTTTGAAGGAAAGATAGGGGAGCCGACCACAAGAACCACCATAATCTCATCTGTGGAAAACCCTCTCCTTACCAGCACATGACGCAAAAGCCCATATCCCGTATCCTCATCATACGTTTTGATTTTAAATGATTTCAGCATATCCCTGATCGTACGGATAATCTCCTGACTGACCTTATCCTCAATCATACACTCCTCTACCGGAACAACCTTATGTGTTTTCGCCTCATAGGTTCCACATATAATATTGCCTTTTTTGTCTCTGTCAAATACTGCATGAACTTTATTCCTGTAATAAAAAGGGTCATCCATTCCAATGATCGGTTTGATATTTCCGAACTTTCCAAGAAGCTTCTTCATTTTTTTCTGCTTGGTCATAAGCTGTTCTTTGTAAGGAATCCCCTGATACTGACAGCTTCCGCATTTCTTTGATACACTACATTTCTTTATTTTTTCTTCCATAAAATATTAACCTGCTTTCTATAATTACCACACTTTTTACATTATATCAGCGAAAACAGATTCCTGCAATCAGGCATTCCTGATTTGTAACAATTCTCGTAAATAATGTATTTGAAAAGGTTGCTATAGCTTCTGTTTTCTATAAAATGTCGAAAAATTGATAATTCTGTCGAAATATTTTTGCCTGATTTCTGTTGAAACTTGTAGACGAATGTAGAAAAATATGATATAGTTTGTACATACAAAAGAGAAAAACATCGAATTGCCAAAGAGAAAAAACTTTATATCACCAAAGATAAAATCTCAGAAACAATTCAAAATACAAAAGATAAAATACATGAACTAAACACACCTGATAAATAATCAGAATACAAAAGCATCAAGGCATTCCTTTCGTGCAAAAGAATTTATCCAAAGTACAAAAGAGACAGCTTGCAGCAGATTTTTACACCAGATAAAAGAGACAGTTTCCGTGATGGAGCTGTCTTTTTCTTTATACATATATGGTAGGTAATTCCACCAGACGAGATACAACGTGTCTGATGTGTTCAAACAGATGCTCGCAACAACAATTGAAACAGGGGACTTACCCAATTCAGCTAAAATACCCCTGAATACAATCCAATTAGTGAAATCACCAATTTTTCTGTATTCAGGGGCATTATATTGTTTCTCGTACGGACACAAAGATTATCTATTTATAATCAGTTTTTTATTCTTATTTGTAGTTTACGATCTTTCCGAAATCAGCTTTCAGAGAAGCGCCACCTACAAGTCCGCCGTCGATATCGTTCTGAACGAATAAGTCAGGTGCTGTTGCAGGATTTACAGATCCGCCGTACTGGATGCGAATTGCTTCTGCTGTTGCTTCATCATAGATTTCAGCGATGCATGCACGAATACCAGCGCATACTTCCTGAGCCTGCTCAGTTGTAGCTGTTTTACCTGTTCCGATTGCCCAGATTGGCTCGTAAGCGATAACTGCTGTCTTAGCCTGATCTGCTGTAACACCCTGGAATCCCACTTTAACCTGCTGACGGATGAAATCCATTGTTACGCCCTGCTCTCTCTGAGTAAGAGTTTCGCCGCAGCACATGATTGGTGTGATTCCATGTTCGAAAGCTTTGAGGATCTTCTTGTTAACGTCTTCGTTTGTTTCTCCGAAGTATTCTCTTCTTTCGGAATGTCCGAGAACAACATATTTAACGCCAGCATCTACGAGCATTGCAGGGGAAATTTCTCCTGTGTATGCACCTTTCTCTTCGAAGTACATGTTCTCAGCGCCAACCTGGATGTTTGTTCCTTTAGCAGCTTCTACTACCGGGATAATGTCGATTGCAGGTACGCAGAATACTACGTCTACTTCGTCATTAACTACTAATGGTTTTAATGTTTCTACTAATTTAACGGCTTCGCTTGGTGTCATGTTCATTTTCCAGTTACCAGCGATAATTTTCTTTCTTGCCATGATAATTTATCTCCTTAGTGTCCCTGTGGGACGTATTCTTTTCTTACTTATCGTTTGCTGCTGCAACGCCCGGGAGTTCTTTCCCCTCCAGGAATTCAAGAGATGCACCGCCACCTGTGGAGATGTGTGTCATCTTGTCGCCATAGCCAAGGATGTTAACTGCTGCTGCAGAATCACCACCACCGATGATAGTTGTAGCGTCTGTATCAGCAAGTGCTTTGGCAACAGCTTCTGTACCATGAGCGAAGTTCGGCATTTCGAAGCAGCCCATCGGTCCGTTCCAAACAACTGTCTTAGCATCTTTTACAGCGTCAGCGAAAAGCTTCTCTGTTTCAGGTCCGATGTCCATTCCTTCCCATCCGTCCGGAATCTCACCACGTTTAACAATCTGAATATTGCAGTCGTTGGAGAAATCATCACCAATTCTGTTATCTACAGGAAGAAGAAGTTTTACACCTTTTTCTTCTGCTTTCTTCATCATGTCTAATGCATACTGAAGATAATCATCCTCGCAAAGGGATGTTCCGATATGTCCGCCCATAGCTTTGGAAAATGTATAAGACATACCACCACCAATGATAAGAGTATCTACTTTATCAAGAAGGTTATTGATTACAGAAATCTTGCTGGAAACCTTAGCTCCACCAAGGATAGCAACAAATGGTCTCTCAGGATTGTTCACTGCATTTCCAAGGAAATCAATTTCTTTCTGCATTAAATAACCAACAACTGCTGTATCAACATATTTGGTCACACCAACGTTAGAGCAGTGTGCTCTGTGAGCTGTACCAAATGCATCATTAACAAATACATCGCAAAGAGAAGCAAGTTCTTTGCTGAATTCGTCTCCGTTCTTTGTTTCTTCTGCGCGATAACGTGTATTCTCAAGTAAGATAACGTCTCCGTCTTTCATCTCAGCTACTGCTGCTTTTGCGTTAGGTCCTACTACTTCAGGATCTGCTGCAAATTTAACTTCCTGTCCTAATAATTCAGAAAGGCGTACTGCAACCGGTGCAAGAGATAATTCCGGTTTCGGTTCTCCCTTCGGTTTTCCAAGGTGAGAGCAAAGAATAATTTTTCCACCGTCAGCAATCAGCTTCTTGATTGTAGGAAGAGCTGCAACCAGACGGTTCTCATCTGTAATCTTTCCATCCTGAAGCGGAACATTGAAGTCACATCTTACAAGAACTTTTTTACCTTTTACGTTGATATCATCAACAGATTTTTTATTCAGCATTTGTGGTGCCTCCTTAATAATATTTTACAGTTACTGCATATCTGTAAACAGTAACCTATAATTTTCTGCCATCATTCCGGCACTGCTGTAACAGCAGATTGGAATAATGCCCAGACCACGCGAAAAAGGTCCGGTCCAAATCAGACCGGACCCTTCGTTGGAGTCTATTCCTTTACACTTACTGAAAATTAAGCGTTCAGTAATTTACCAAAGTGTTTGATTGTACGAACCATCTGGCTTGTGTAGGAGTTCTCGTTGTCATACCAGGAAACTACCTGTACTTCTGTTGTGCCATTCTCAAGTGGAAGAACCATTGTCTGAGTAGCATCAAACAGAGAACCAAATCTCATACCAACGATATCGCTGGATACGATTTCATCTTCGTTGTATCCGAAGGATTCATTAGAAGCTGCTTTCATAGCTGCGTTGATCTGTTCTTTTGTTACGTTTCCTTCAACAACTGCTGTTAAGATTGTTGTAGAACCTGTTGGGGTAGGAACACGCTGAGCAGATCCGATAAGTTTACCGTTCAGTTCCGGAATAACAAGACCGATAGCTTTAGCAGCACCTGTGCTGTTAGGAACGATGTTAACTGCAGCTGCACGGGATCTTCTTAAATCACCTTTTCTCTGTGGTCCATCAAGTGTCATCTGATCGCCTGTGTAAGCGTGGATTGTGCACATGATACCGGATTTGATTGCAGCAAGGTCATTTAATGCTTTAGCCATTGGAGCTAAGCAGTTTGTTGTACAGGAAGCTGCGGAGATGATGTGATCTTCTTTTGTAAGAGTTTCATGGTTTACATTGTAAACGATTGTCTTAAGGTCGTTTCCAGCCGGAGCGGAAATGATAACGTGTTTAGCACCTGCATCGATATGAGCCTGAGCTTTGTCTTTGGATGTATAGAATCCTGTACACTCAAGAACTACGTCTACACCGATTTCTCCCCATGGAAGTTCAGCAGCGTTAGCTTTTGCGTAAATTTTGATTTCTTTTCCGTCAACTGTGATGGAATCTTCTCCTGCTGTTACTGTGTCTGCAAGAGCATATTTTCCCTGTGTTGAATCATATTTTAATAAGTGAGCAAGCATTTTAGGAGATGTTAAATCGTTGATTGCTACGATTTCAAATCCTTCTGCTCCAAACATCTGACGGAATGCAAGACGTCCAATACGTCCAAAACCATTGATTGCAACTTTTACTGCCATGATAAAATTCCTCCTATGAATTAAGTGGTTAATTATGGTAATCCTTTGTTTGTTAAAGAATCATCAACCTGTAATGTATTGTACATAATTCTAAACAAAAATTCAAGACCATTTTCTAAAAAAACAGATAAAAATTAAGTAAAAAATGTAAATTATATGTTATACTGTGTCTACAGTACTTTATAAATACACAGAGCAATGCCTGTATATTGCGACATTTCAGAATTTTAGGTGAAGATCTATCCATTTAAGAGGACACAGTATTCATTTGTAATATATCACACACAAATATAACAGTACTGTTTTTTTTAGAAGAAAGGACTGAAATTATGGACAGACAAATATTGTGGGATTGTCATATGCATTCTTCTTTTTCTGCTGATTCTGATACACCCATGAAAGCTATGATCCATCGTGCCATTGAAATGGGGTTGCAGGGAATTACTTTTACGGAACATCTGGATCCGGATTACCCTGTTACTCCTGACAATCTGGATTTTTCTCTGGATATCCCGGCCTACAAAGAAAAACTGGCTGAACTTTCAGATATATATAAGGATAAAATTCAGGTATGTTTCGGAATTGAACTGGGACTGCAGATGCATCTGGGAGAATATTTTGGCTCACTTCTCTCTCAGACACCTTTTGATTTCGTTATCGGTTCTTCCCATCTTGTTCATGGGTATGATCCTTATTACCCGGAATTTTTTGAAGGACGTAAGGAATTTTTATGTTATATGGAATATTTCGAATCTATTCTTGAAAATATTTCCGCATACGACGGATTTGATGTTTATGGACATATTGATTATGTTGTCCGCTATGGTCCTAACAGGAACCGGGAATATTCTTACGGACGGTATAAAGATATTCTGGATGAGATTCTGAAGAAACTGATTTCCATGGGAAAAGGCATCGAACTTAATACAGGCGGATATCATTATGGTCTTGGAGAACCCAATCCATGTACTGCCATAATAAGGCGCTATAGAGAACTTGGCGGAGAAATCATCACCATCGGAGCAGATGCGCATACTCCGGATAAAATCGCCTGTGCATTTGATAAAGCTGCCAGTGTACTGGAAGCCTGTGGTTTTCGTTACTATACAATCTTCAAAGACCGTAAACCGGAATTTATTTCTCTGTAAAACGTGTCAGTACTTGCCTATATGGCAGTTCCTATAATATAATATAATATAATATTACATATGATTTCAGAAGCCCAATTTCCAAACTGCTCCGAATACTGTTTCTCTGGTCTGCATCGCAGCTGATCATGATAAAAAACTGGCAGCAGATATGGAAATTGCAGCTTTCTGTATATATTCGTAACTGTCCGGTGTCTTCATATTTATGTTTTATATGTCCCGACACTGCCCGGTTACTGTATTTTTCATAAACCAGGGAGGAATATTATGGCTAAAAAAAGACTCCAGAAGAAACGTTCTTCATCAACAGTCAGAAAGCAGGAATCAGAAATTTTACAAGTGACTACTTCCAAAACTGAGCCTGCCAGAGTTGAAACTTCTAAAGTAGAACCTGTTAAAGTCGAGACTTCCAAGGTGGAACCTGTTAAGGTTGAGACTTCCAAAGTGGAACCTGTTAAGGTCGAGACTTCCAAAGTGGAACCTGTTAAGGTCGAGACTTCCAAAGTGGAACCTGTTAAGGTCGAGACTTCCAAAGTGAAACCTGTTAAGGTCGAGACTTCCAAAGTGGAACCTGTTAAGGTCGAGACTTCCAAAGTGGAACCTGTTAAGGTCGAGACTTCCAAAGTGGAACCTGTTAAGGTCGAGACTTCCAAAGTGGAACCTGTTAAGGTCGAGACTTCCAAAGTGAAACCTGTTAAGGTCGAGACTTCCAAAGTGGAACCTGTTAAGGTCGAGACTTCCAAAGTGAAACCTGTTAAGGTCGAGACTTCCAAAGTGGAACCTGTTAAGGTCGAGACTTCCAAAGTGAAACCTGTTAAGGTCGAGACTTCCAAAGTGGAACCTGTTAAGGTCGAGACTTCCAA
>NZ_JAAIMY010000095.1 GCF_013300825.1 Blautia wexlerae | reverse complement strand
ATTTATTATTGTGATCCCAACCGTTCTGATCAAAAAGGTGCTCTTGAAAAGAATCATGAATATATAAGGTATGTCCTGCCAAAAGGAACAAGCTTTGAAAAAATGACAGACAAAACAACGCTGCTGTTATTAAATCATATCAATAGCGAAAAACGGGACAGCCTCAATGGACACAGTCCATATGAAGTATCCCGTCTCCTGCTGGATAACAGACTTCATAAAGCATTAGGATTAGCAGAGATACCAGCCGATGAAGTCACATTGATACCAGCATTAATAAAATAATAATAACAATACAGGCACAGGCAAGTTTCATTGCATAGAATTTAGTCTTTCCAACAGACATGTGGAATTTAGTCCTGCACACTATTTCCAGATGTCCTTTTATCATGCAAAAAACTATGCTGTTTATGCCGTATAAAAGCATTATATACTAAAAAAATCAAGTTGTATATCTCCGAAAATAGAATTAAATCCCGCATAAAATCAAGGTATATTAGAATGTAGAATTTACTTTTTCATTCAAGC
>NZ_JAAIMY010000094.1 GCF_013300825.1 Blautia wexlerae | reverse complement strand
ATATTCCGGAACATCCCGTATCCATTATCCTGTACACTTTTCCCAAAGTGCAGGCACTGGCCCATTGCTTTCATATCAATATCTTCTGCCGCGACTATATCGTACTGGTCTGTGATCCTGCGGCTCAGTTTATGCAGATAATCCTTTCTCTGGTTTCGTATTTTTTCATGGCACCTGGCAACTTTCTTTTTCTGCCGCACATAATTGCGGCTTTCTTTTACACATCTCGACAGTTTACGCTGCTCCCTTGCCAGCCTTTTTTCATTTCTTCTGAAGAATCCTGCTTTTTCAAGTTCAATCTCTTCTGAAAACACTGCCATCCCCTGCATCGCATAATCAATCCCCAGTATTTTGGCATTGCTGTAATCTTCATCTGCTGCTTGGTTTTCGCAGCTGTATCCTTCATACAGCAGACTTGCAAAATACTTTCCGGACGGCTCCATACTGACTGTCACTGATTTCAGACAGCAGTTTTCTGCAGGCTCCCTGTGTTTTTTCATGGAGATCCATTTTAATTTGGGAAGCCGGATCCGCTTATCTTCTACCAGAATATTTCCGT
>NZ_JAAIMY010000093.1 GCF_013300825.1 Blautia wexlerae | reverse complement strand
TATCGATGTCTTCCTATCTTGCGTTTTATGAGATACTCTCATATCTCTTAACGTTTTGTATCAAGGATATTTGATTAACTTTAATCAAATTTCATGTATGCAGTTTTCAAGGTACAATCTATATCAGGCTTAACACTTAACCTCACGGCTAAATTTTTATAAGCCAATGGGCTTAAGTGGACTCGAACCACCGACCTCACGCTTATCAGGCGTGCGCTCTAACCAGCTGAGCTATAAGCCCATCTTGAAATCTTTCGATTTCAGTGGAGATGAAGAGATTCGAACTCTCGACCCCCTGCTTGCAAGGCAGGTGCTCTCCCAACTGAGCTACATCCCCATTTGATCTGGCAGCCACCTGCTCTCCCACACCGTCTCCAGTGCAGTACCATCGGCCGCTTAGGTCTTAACCGTCGTGTTCGGGATGGGAACGGGTGTTTCCCCTAAGCGCATCACTACCAGAAATGTTATTATTCAGTTTTCCTTGATAACTCAACAGTAAAACACATTCTACTCTACTTCTTCCTTAGAAAGGAGGTGATCCAGCCGCACCTTCCGATACGGCTACCTTGTTACGAC
>NZ_JAAIMY010000092.1 GCF_013300825.1 Blautia wexlerae | reverse complement strand
AGAAGATTGGTGCAAGAAACCGCCTGCAATGGAAACGGGTGCTGACCGATGCTACCGGATGGAACAATCCAAAAAATTGTGAACTGTGGCGGAGTGAGTGGGCAAAGGTGTGTAATGAACATCTGCCTTTGCATAATCAGGTCGATCACCGTTCTTATGAAAAGCAGGGAAAACTCCAGATCCCTACCATCCATGAAGGTGCTGACGCAAGAAAGATTGAACAAAAGTTTCTTGCCGGGCAGGAAATAGAAGGTTCGTGGAAAGTAGCGGAAAATCAAATCATAAAACAACAAAACACATTATTGCAAAAGATACTGGACACCTTTGGGAAAGTATCAGGTGCATTATCATTATGGAAGGAGCGATTAAATGACATTAGAAGAAAGCTGGGAAATTATACCCTTAATGGAATCCATGATTGTGCAAATCGAAGAACAGCAGACCTTAATGGCAGAAATGCTTCTGGAAATGCAGAACCGGGACAATCAACTCTCTCTTATGCAGGAACAGAATCAGAAATTACAAAAATTAAACAGCGAGTTATCCGAGCTGCTCAACATTTTGCCAAATACCGAGG
>NZ_JAAIMY010000091.1 GCF_013300825.1 Blautia wexlerae | reverse complement strand
AGAAGATTGGTGCAAGAAACCGCCTGCAATGGAAACGGGTGCTGACCGATGCTACTGGATGGAACAATCCAAAAAATTGTGAACTATGGCGGAGTGAGTGGGCAAAGGTGTGTAATGAACATCTTTCTTTGCATAATCAGGTCGATCACCGTTCTTATGAAAAACAGGGAAAACTCCAGATTCCTACCATCCATGAAGGAGCTGACGCAAGAAAGATTGAACAAAAGTTTCTTGTCGGGCAGGAAATAAAAGGTTCGTGGAAAGTAGCGAAAAATCAAATCATAAAACAACAAAACACGTTATTGCAAAAGATACTGGACACCTTTGGAAAAGTATCGGGTGCATTATCATTATGGAAGGAGCGATTAAATGACATTAGAAGAAAGCCGGGAAATTATACCCTTAATGGAGTCCATGATTGGGCAAATCGAAGAACAGCAGACCTTAATGACAGAAATGATTCTGGAAATGCAGAACCGGGACACCCAACTCTCTCTTATGCAGGAACAGAATCAGAAATTGCAAAAATTAAACAGCGAGTTATCCGAGCTGCTCAACATTTTGCCAAATACCGAGG
>NZ_JAAIMY010000090.1 GCF_013300825.1 Blautia wexlerae | reverse complement strand
GCAACCTTTTTCTTCTGTTTCTGATAGTTACGGCTGCCCTTTTCACATCTGGAAAGTTTTCTCTGTTCCCGGGCAAGTTTTTTCTCTGCATTCCGGTAAAACATGGGATATCCGGCTCTTTCACCGGTAGAAAATACACACATCCCATGCATGGCAAAATCAATCCCCAGGAATTTTTCCGCCTGTCTTTTCTCCGCTGTTTGGTTTTCACAGTCGAACAGCAGGCTGGCAAAATATTTTCCGGACGGTTCCCTGCTCACAGTCACTGATTTCAGCTTCCATCCCTCCGGGATCATACGGTGGAGTTTTATTTTTACCGGCTGCATCTTTGGCAGTTTCAGGAACCTGTCCTGCAGACAGATATTCCCATTTACCATATTCGTTGTATAGGATTTCCGCGAATGTTTTTTTGATTTATAATGCGGAAATCCCACTCCCGGTTCCCGGAAAAATTTCCGGAAAGCCCCTTCCAGATTTAACTGTACATTCGCCAGCGCAAGAGAATCTACCTCTTTCAGCCATGGATATTCTTTTTTATATCCGGCCGGCGTATTTTTCAGCATCTTTTTTTCTTCCTGATAAT
>NZ_JAAIMY010000089.1 GCF_013300825.1 Blautia wexlerae | reverse complement strand
GTAAATCTGGAAGAACAATGCCTTACCATAAGACGCAGCATCCGATATGATGGCTCAAAGCGCAAATATATCATCGGACCAACCAAGCGGAAAAAAGTAAGGGTTGTTGATTTTGGAGATACGCTGGTAGAGATTTTCCGTAATGCCCGGAAAGAGCAGTTAAAAAACCGGATGCAGTACGGAGAACTTTATCACACGAACTACTACAAAGAGGTCAAAGAGAAAAACAGAGTGTACTACGAATATTATTGCTTAGACAGAACAGAGGAAGTCCCGGCAGATTATAAAGAAATTTCTTTCGTCTGCTTAAGACCGGATGGTTGTCTGGAACTTCCGACTACTTTGGGGACGGTATGCAGAAAGGTAGCAAAAACATTAGAGGGATTTGAAGGCTTTCATTTCCACCAGTTACGTCACACCTATACAAGCAACCTTTTGGCAAATGGAGCTGCTCCAAAAGATGTGCAGGAATTATTAGGACACTCAGATGTAAGTACCACCATGAATGTCTATGCTCACTCCACAAGAGATGCGAAACGAAAATCGGTTCGGCTTCTTGATAAAGTGGTAGGCAATGACTAAAAAAATTCCCTTATTTCCCTTGTGATTATCTCATAAGGGCAAAAATAAGGGAAACTACATATCATTTCACTAATGGACAGGC
>NZ_JAAIMY010000088.1 GCF_013300825.1 Blautia wexlerae | reverse complement strand
CCGGGATATTCTGTTTTCGTATCTCCACACCATAGCTGGATACTGTCCGCATCTTCTTCCACCTTTCCCGCAAAAAACAAACGTTTCCGGAATGATCCCTGTATTCAGGGCTTTCTCTTTTCTTTTTCCTTCTGGCCTTCGATATAGGCAGATACCTGCTCACGGCTCCGGTCACTGACTGTAACGGCATAATAAGACGGGTTCCACAAATGTCCTCCCCACAGTTCTTTTTTCAGCTCCGGATGTAAAAGGAACATCTGACGTGCAAGATTCCCTTTCATGATCTTGATCATATCTGAAATATAAAACTGCGGCCGGCAATCCACAAGCATGTGGATATGATCCGGCATGACTTCCATTGCCAGTATCTGAAACCGATACTCTTCTGCCAGATCCTGCAGCATCTTTTTGCATTCCAGGTCGATTCCGTCTTTTAATACTTTCTTCCTGTATTTCGTACACCAGACCAGATGATACTGCAGAGAATATACATATCCTCTACCATATGAAAGCTGATTTTTATTTATATTAAATATATCTTTTTCCATGTCTGTATTATACCATATGCATTTCTTTAAGTAAACATTTGTTCTGTATATTTTTTATAAAAATTGCGCGTCTAACTCATCACTGAAGTAACGAGAATGCGACGCGCAGTTATTCAA
>NZ_JAAIMY010000087.1 GCF_013300825.1 Blautia wexlerae | reverse complement strand
ACTTGTCGGCTGGGAACAGCTTGCAACGCAAGGTGTCCCCAGATGGCAAGTCCACAAAAGGGTAGCTGGTGGTAGCCAGCGCAGGGGAAGCGTAGCGTCCCCTGTATGATTTGGAGCAGACCATGACTGCGGAAAATCACAGCCCTCCGGCGAGGAGCCTTCGGAGAACGCAATGCACCAACCTCTGGGTGGTGTATAATTGCGCCCTTAGTAAACTAAGGGGTTTCCGGCTTCTCCCGTTCCAGCAGTTTCTTCAATAGTTCCTGCGTGTCCTGCCTGTGAAAAATGAGTTTCAACAACAGCATGACATCATCGTCTGTCAGGCGTTCCGGCTCTTGCAGAAAACTTTCCAGCATACCGCCACGAGTGCAGAGCCGGTGCGTCCGTTCCTTTCGGGTAAGCTGCTTCAACTGGTGCTGCAATACCTTTTCATCATTGATGGCTTTTCGCAGTTTCTTTTCGCTTTTCTCCAGCTCCCGGTTGAGCTTTTCCAGCTTTGAGGTATCAGGCAAGGGCAGCGTCCTCCTTTCCCGGTATCAACACATAAATCCTGTTTGGTTCTCCAACGCCCTGACACACCCGCATGATAAGTCCGGCGGTTTCCAGTTCATTCAAAGAACGCTTGACCGTCATGGGGCTGCGGGACAGGACTGCGGCAATGGCTGTGACAGGGAAGCAGACAAACAGGATTCCGTTCTCGTCCTCCTG
>NZ_JAAIMY010000086.1 GCF_013300825.1 Blautia wexlerae | reverse complement strand
CAGAGCTTGGATGCTGCATAGCACATATGCCCGATGAGGTTCGCATATTCCCGGCTGACCTTTATGGATGTTTTCTTTGACAGCAGCATTTCCTCTCCTCCATCGTATCAGTACGCTTTGCTCTGATGTTCGATATACCTGCGGATATTTTCTTCCGATACAAATCCGACCGTTTCCACATAATAGGAATGGTTCCACAGCTCCCCTTTCCAAAGCTGGTTTCTTATTTCCGGAAAACGTTCGAAAAGTTTCCTGCCGGAGATCCCCTTCAGGTATTTTACGATCGCAGTTATGGATAATTTCGGAGGGGCTGACACAAAACAGTGTACATGGTCTCCTTCCCCACATTCAAACAGATGGACCATAAAGCCCTTATCTTCCGCGATCTCCTGCACCAGTTCCTGCAGATATGCCTCGACCTCCGCATTTAATATCTTCCGCCGGTATTTCACTGACCATACCATATGGTAATTAATATTACACACACAAGTGCGGTAATGTATAAGATTTTCTTTCATGCATATAGTATATCATGATATCAAAAATTTCGCAATAAAACATCGAACATATTTTCTTTTTATAATGCTGGATACAGCTTTTTATAGGGAGAAATTGAATGAAAACCGTTTTGTTATTTTTATTTATTATGAGTGCAGATATGCACAGTTTACGCTTTCATCTACTACAATATATTTATGGTTAATATCCCT
>NZ_JAAIMY010000008.1 GCF_013300825.1 Blautia wexlerae | reverse complement strand
TTTTGGCATATTCATGCCAAAACACCTCGCGGGATAGTGGTGTGTGAACAGTAACAAATATTCGTTACTATTCACCGAATATGGAGGTATCTGTATGAAACCACTGCTGGATATTACAGATGTCAGTCTCTCCTACCACAGTTTATCAGGGGAAACCCCCGCCCTTTCTCATATATCCTTTCAACTGATGCCAGGTGAATTTCTCGCCATCGTCGGGCCGTCAGGCTGTGGAAAATCCACGCTGCTGAATCTGATCTGTGGTCTGCTCCGGCCGGAACAGGGACAGATTCTTCTGGACGGCACGCCGGTAACTTCCGGTGACTGCCGTATCGGATATATGCTACAAAAGGATCATCTGCTGGAGTGGCGGACAATTTATAAAAATGTTCTTCTCGGACTAGAAATCCGCAGGGAACTCACTGCCGAAAAACTTGCTTATGTAAATCAGCTTCTCTCAGATTACGGTTTGGACAAATTCCGCTCTGCTCATCCGTCTGAATTGTCCGGAGGAATGCGCCAAAGAGCTGCACTGATCCGTACTCTGGCATTAAAGCCGGAACTTCTTCTGCTGGATGAACCGTTCTCTGCACTTGACTCTCAAACCAGACTCAGCGTAAGTGATGATATCGGCAGAATCCTGCGTCAGGAAAAAAAGACTGCGATCCTTGTCACCCATGATATTTCAGAAGCGATCAGCATGGCAGACCGGGTTATCATTCTTTCTCCAAGGCCTGCCATTATTCGTAAGATTGTGCCAATTTGTTTTGATCTGGAGAACCGTACTCCTATGGCTTCCAGAAATGCGCCTGAATTTAAATCTTATTTCAATCTTATCTGGAAGGAGCTGAATCATGATGTCTGAAATCTCATATCATCAGCAACAGTATATCCGACATCAGAAAAGAGAAAAGAAACTTGTTCTTTTTTTGCGGATATTTATTCTTCTTTTCTTTCTGGTGTTGTGGGAAATCTCCGCCAGGACCGGGCTGATCGATTCTTTTATCTTCAGCAGTCCGGTAATGATCTGGCACAGCTTCTGCAGTATGTGCAGAGACGGCTCTATTTTTCCCCATCTCTCTGTTACAATTACGGAAACACTGGTCAGTTTTCTGTTCGTTGTTGTTCTGGGTGCAGGGATGGCAGTTCTGCTGTGGACCTGTCCCAGACTTGCGAAGATCACAGAGCCTTATCTCGTAGTACTGAACAGCCTTCCGAAATCTGCTCTGGCACCTTTGCTTATTGTATGGCTTGGTGCCAACGAACGGACGATTATTGTCTGCGGTATGTCGGTTGCTATCTTTGGTTCGATTCTGAATCTGTATACAGGTTTTGGCGAAGCTGACCCGGAAAAACTGAAGCTGATTGAGACGCTGGGCGGTGGTAAGAAAGAAAAGCTTATGAAGATTATTCTTCCGTCTTCTGTGCCGTTACTGCTCAGTGTTATGAAAGTTAATATTGGTCTGTGTCTGGTTGGTGTTATCATAGGCGAATTTATCGGTGCCAGGAAAGGGCTTGGCTACCTGATCATCTATTCCAGCCAGACTTTTAAGCTTACCTGGGTGCTGATGTCCATTATCATTCTGTGTATCATCGCTATTATCCTGTACGGACTCCTCGGACTGATTGAAAAACGCGCCCGCAGATAGTTGTTAATTTTTAACCGCTATTTTTTATAACGAAACGGTTTCGGAAATAGCTTCAAGGTCTGAAAAAATTTTGCTGCAAAAAGAAACCCGGAAAATCATCGAGTTCCACTTAACTGGACACTCCTGAACTTCCGGGGCTTCTCTTGTCTCTGACTGTCTATCAGTTATTCTGTTTTTAAACCAGCGCCTCTGTCCGGTTACTATCATGTTCCGAACGAAGCGCCTGATAATGTGTATATCATGAATTATTCTTCTCCAAGGCTCTCCACTGCCTCTGTGAAATCCCGAATCAAATCTTTTATATCTTCGATACCCACACTGATGCGGATTGTATCGTCGTACACTCCTGCCTCTGCCATTGCTTCCGGCGTACTGTGGATATAAATCGTAGACGCCGGATGGATCACCAGAGTTCTCACATCACCGATATTGGTTGCAATCTTTACATATTTCAGATGATTGATCAGCTTATACGCCCGTTCTTTGGAACCTGCACGGATAGTCAGAATTGCTCCGCCCTTTCCACTAAGCTGTTTTTCTGCCAGTTCATGATATGGACTGGACTCCAGCAGTGGATAGTTGACAGATACACCTTCCAGCTTCTCCAGTGCCTGTGCAAGCCGGAACGCATTGTTACAGACCCGCTCCATACGAAGCCCCAGTGTCTCCATTCCGATAATATTCAGATAAGCGTTCATCGGAGCCAGACAGCCACCCATATTTCGCCAGATTCCGTTCCTCAGTTTCACAAGATAAGCAAACTTTCCGTATTTCTTATATTCCTTCATTCCCGGATAACGTTCCGGACTCCAGGAAAAGTTTCCGCTGTCAATGATAATTCCACTGATGGCATCTCCACTTCCATTTATATATTTAGAAGTAGAATGCACCACTACATCCGCACCGTACTGAATCGGATTAAGCAGATAAGGAGTCGAAGTTGTGCTGTCTACGATCAGCGGTACTCCTTTTCCATGAAGAAAATCTGCTGTTTCCCGGACATCCATTACATTCAGTGCGGGATTTCCTACTATTTCGCCAAACACTGCTCTGGTCTTATCTGTAAGAAGCGGCTCAATCAGTGCCTTCTCTACCCTCGGTATAAAATGTACTTTTATCCCGAATGCTTCCAGATCATGAAGCAAATCCAGCGTACCGCCGAACAATGCACTTCCTGCGATTACCTCATCCCCTGCCTGCAGGATATTAAGTAATGATAATGTAACCGCTGACATTCCGGAGGAACAGGCTACACCTCCAATCCCGCCTTCTAATTCATTTACTCTTCGCTCAAATGCATCTACTGTTGGATTCGCAATTCTGGTATATGCAAATCCCGGTGCCCGATTCTGAAATACTTTTTCCAGCTGTTCTGAAGATTCATATGCAAAAGCATTTGCCAGGCTGACAGGCGGCACTGTTGAACCATTCGCATAATTATCTACTGCTTTTCCGTGTAATAATTTAGTCTGAAATTCCATGAGTATATTCCCCTTGTAAAATATAATAATCTCCGGACTAACGGTATGTTTTCTGTGATATATCGTTTCCCTGTTTTAGTATATTCCATAGTGTTTCGATATGAATAGTAGTATATATTTTTTACATAAATCTGTCAACAAATTTTCTTATATCAATTATTTATATGCACATATAGTTTTTATCTATATTTTATTGTTTTTCTATAGAAATAATTTAGTCTAAAACCAACATCTTTTTCCATATTGTCGAAAAAACATAGCTTTTTCTATCTTTATCTGGTAAAATTGATATATAGCAATCCTCTAAAATAATGCATTTAAGAGAATTGCTATAGATTATTATTTCAGTCAGACGACATATCTGAAAATGAATGTCCTGAAATGTAATTCCACTACATAAGATTCATAACAGAACGGAAGGAGGCCCTTTATGAAAACAAGGAAAAAATGGTTAAGAAAAACAACCGCTATCTGTACTGCAGCACTTCTTGGTATTGTTGCAATTCCATCTACAGCATTTGCAGCAGACAGTTACGCTTCCATTGAAAAAGATGCATGGGCAAAAAAGGTCACAGAAATGGCATCTTCTTACGCTACATCTATAGAAGAAAGCCAGTCTCTGATGTCAGGAATGCAGAGTGACATGATTCTGAAATTTGAAGATTCCGGACGCTCACTTCTGGGGTTTGTCGCACCATTTGATGTCTCCTGGTTGGACAATGTCACACTTTCCAATGATATTTCTTTTACAGAAGGAAAAGAAGGTATTCTGATGAAGGTCCTTCTTAATGATAATGAAATCTGTACTCTGGAATATTATCTTGATCCGGACAGCCAGGATATTTATATGCGCATCCCCGAACTCTCTGATAACTATTTCAAGACCAATCTGAAAGAAGCCGCAGACCAGCAGACTGCCAATATTGAAAATGATCTTGAAGAATTAACCCCTGATGATTCAGATGCAGATATTCCGACAGACAATTTCGCTTCCGCTTACTCTGACAGTCTCAGCCTGACTGTTTCCATGATGTCTGATCTGTCAGCAGCAGCTCCAGAAGCTTCTGTAGTAGAAACACTTCTGGATAAATACGGATCTATGCTTTTTGACAATGTAACAGAAGGCGAAAGCAGTCAGGAAACTCTGACAGCAGGTGATATCAGTCAGGACTGTACAGTATATGAAGGCCAGATTTCAGCCGAAGACGCTGTAAAAACTGCAACTGCAATCCTGGAAGAAGCAAAATCAGACAGTGATATTGAGAACATCCTCGATACCTGGACAGAGAAACTCTCAAGTAACGAGGACCTGCATGAAAGCTTTACCAAAGCTGTAGAAAACGGTCTTGATTTTCTGAAAGATGCAGATACCAGTGATTCCGATGATTCTCATCTCAACACCAGAATCTGGGTTGATGAGACCGGCAGAATTGCAGGACGTAAAATTGAGTTTCAGGAAGGTGATAAAATAACTCCTGTTCTGAACTGGCAGATGACCAGGGACGGCTCAGACTTTGGCTATCTTCTCTCCATTGAAACAGATGATTCCGGCACACTCTCCCTGTCCGGATCCGGTCAGATTGATGGCGGTAAATTAAACGGAACCTATAAAATTTCTCAGGATGATACAGCCGCAGCTGTTATCGAAGTAAAGGACTACGACACCGAATCTGCAAAAGAAGGTTACTTAAACGGTAACTATACTATCACCTTCCCTGCTGATTCTTCAGAAGATACAGATTCTTCTCTTTCCATGCTCGAGAACTTTGCACTTGTATTAGATTTAAATTCAGCAAAAGATTCTGGTTCTGTTGCACTGTCCGTTGAAAGTGCAGGAAGCACTCTCGGAAGCTTCACTGTTACTTCCGGTGCAGGCGAATCTGTTGAAATTCCGGACCTTACGGCTCTGGGAGATGTTTATGACGTAACCAATGAAGATGATATGAGTGCCTACGCAGCTACACTCGACCTCACTACACTTATGGATAATCTGTCCAATGCAGGCGTTCCGGACGAAGTCATCACTTATGTTCTCAGCGGCGGAAGCAATTCCGATGCCGAAGACGTTACTGATGAAAATGCCGCAGAAGCAGAGTCTGATGCTGATGCTGCCGAAGCAGGCGCAGCCTAACTTAGCAGCTTTATCACTATCGTCTACTGTAGCAGACGGTTCCGGTAATACTTTATCCCGATACCTACTACCACTGCTGTTATAAATTCACAGATCCAGAACGCATTCCACACGGCATCTGCCCCGGCAAAATAGCACAGCAGGTATGCTGCCGGAATGATCACTATAATATATCTTAATAACGAAATCACCAGGGACTGAGCACCTTTGCTCAGTCCTTCTAATGCACCGGAAGCTGTAACAGAGATGGCAGATGGGATAAACCCGATACTGATAATCTGTAATGCTGAAGTGCCAAGTCTTACAGTTTCCGGGTTCTCAGTAAACATTCCCATCAATGTCTCTGATGCTGTAAAGCAGATGATCGTTCCTGCCAGCATTATCATACCATTCAGAAGCACAGAAATCCCAAAAAGCTTCTTTACCCTCTTTATTTCTCCTGCGCCGTAATTATATCCTATCAACGGGCGCATTCCCTGGACAATGCCGCTGGCAGGCAGATACAAAAAAGTCTGAAGCTTATAATAGATTCCCAGAACCACTACATAGCTTCCGGAAAAAGCCGATAATATCTGATTCAGGAAAGAGATCAGAACTGACGGCAGGGCAATATTCAGAATTGCGGGAATCCCTACCATATACAGCTTCCCGTCCAGATTCCTGTTAAATTCCAGATATTTCCTGCTGATCTCCACCGGAATACTACACTTCTTATATGCAATCAGATATACAATAACTGTAAATACCTGGCCAAGACCAGTTGCCAGTGCTGCACCTCTGATCCCCATTTCCGGAAAAATCCCCACTCCGAAAATCAGCAGCGGATCCAGGATAATATTGGAAATACAACCGATCATCAGGCTGATCATTGTCAGCTTCATTCTGCCCACAGCCTGGAAAATCTTTTCGAAAGACAGGCTGATCATGATCACTGTGGAAAATGCAAATGCAATGGCTGAATACTGCACACCAGATGAGATCACTTCCTGCTCTTTTGTAAACATACCGAGAAATACAGGCATAAACGGAATACAGATTACTGTAAAAATAATTCCATGAATAATATTAAAGAGCATACCATGGGTAGCTGCTATATTCGCATTTTTAATATTTTTTGCTCCCAGCTGAAAAGAAATCTGTGCATTGATTCCCACACCGAAACCAATGGCAACTGCATTAATAAAGTTCTGTACAGGAAATACCAGAGACAGAGCTGTCATCGCCTGCTCACTGATCTTTGCCACAAAAAAGCTGTCTACAATGTTGTACAGCGAATTCACCAGCATGGACAGTACCATAGGCATTGCCATAGATGCCAGAAGCGGCAGAATCGGTTTTTTCTTCATAAAAGTATTGTTCATTCTTTTTTTTCCTTTCTTTGTTTCATTGCAACAAAAAACGCCACACAATTATCTCTACATTGCTGTATGATAATCGTGCGGCGAAAAGAGTTCATGTTTGTCACAAGACTGAAAAATCCACACCAGTTTTGGTGTGATAAACATATCATAATTTATTTCCTGCTGTCAAGACTTTTTATCCATTTTACTGCGTTCTCCTGATTCGGTGCTGAATATGGCACTGCAATGCACACAGGATCGTAGATTACACCTAATTCCTGTTCAAGCTCACTGTCAGTAATGGAAATGTGCGTAGTATCTGTCTGCATTCCAAACTTCTCAAAAGCTTCCTCACCCATCAATTCCTTCAAATCTGCAAATGGCTCATTCTTCTTCAAAGTCTGATAAAGCTTCTCCGGCATAACCATAATATCAATGGAACCTGCCTGGATCTGTGCCATATAAGCCATCTGTGCATTATAATCAAATTCTGCCATTTCAGAGTCCGTAGTAAGATTCACGCCTATCTCTACTTTACTATAGGGATCATCTTTGTACCCAAGTGTTTCTTTGATTTTCTGCTCAGGAGTTTCCGTATCATTTGCCATTGAATTTACCACTGTCATGGACAGAACTGTTTTTATTTTGGACTGTTCATAGTAATCCTTTATTCCGAATATAAGAGCAATCACTGCGATTACTCCGAAAATAGCCGGTTTATAATACATCCAGATATATTCCAGCTTTTTCTTTGGTCCCATTCCCTTTAATTTTTCTTTCTCAATCAGACGTCTTTCCTTCTTTGACAAATCCGATTCATTCTTAATCTCCGGATTCAGCACGCTTTCATCGTACTCTTCTGCCTGTTCTGCTCTGTTCTTACTCTGGTTCTTGTCCTGATTTTTATCTGCCATTCTCTCTCCTTTGTATTTTCTGCATAATGATTTTCGGTAACTGTTCAGCAATCCGCCATTCTGCGAAGCACCTGACGGTTGCATTCATAAGATTTACTGATTACTATATCACATTTTCCATTATGTGAACAGTTATAATTCCCGCAGTTTCCGAAAATAGAGTTACTACATTATTATATTACCATTCATTCTATTCTCAGTAATGCAGACAAAATTCATTCCTGATTTTCATACCCTGACTATACATGATCATTCTGCAAAATATTTTGCTTTGCATACGCAGAGGCCGCAGATATGCCGGAAACTGTCACCACTGTCAGCATATATACTAAAACCGGACGCAGCCAAAAATAAATCTGACAGTTGCTGACTCCCAGACCTTCTGCACATTTTTTCAGAAGGTCTGACATCGCTGGATGAAGAAGATAGATCAGGAAAGCATATTTTCTTCCGGTTTCCACCAGTACAGAGGGAAAATTTATTTCCCTTCCATATAAAATAAGCCACAGAAACAGACAGATCACTGCAACACAATTTCCCGTGTAAATTTCTCCTGCTCCCCGGAAAGCATATTCCATCATGCTGAGTACCACACCGAAAATCATCCCTGCTTTCAATCCCCATTGCATCCATTGCTCCTGACGTTTGCATACTATCTTATCCTGATATTCACGGATCATCTGACCTGTAAGGAAAAAGCTCATTCCTGTAAACAGAAAGTTTCTGTATTCCATAGTGTGATAAAATCTGTCAAAAAAGACACAAAACTCCGCTCTCCATAAAAGTATTGCCAGCAATACAGGTGCCATACAATATGCAGCCTTACGCATTCTCCATTTTTCAAGCAGAAGAGCAAGCAGATAACAGTAAATTAATGCAGGAAGAAACCATAAATGTGCTCTTACCGGAGAAGTACTGTTGTACACGAAAAATTCCTTCAGATGCTCTGTACTCACAAGCCCTTTTATCCATGTCCATACTCTCTCCCCATTCCAGGCTTTCATAAAACATTCCCAGATAAAATAAAACACAACTGAAACTGCAAAAAGCTTTATGATATGCAGGATTTTAGACAATATTCTTTTTGAGGCATTGCAATTTTGATAATAACAGAAATACCCGGATACCATAAAGAAAAACGGCACCGCACATCTTGCCAGTACTTTTACAAGCTGCCCGACCTGTCCCGGAAAGCTTACATGGATGCATACCACCAGGCACGCAGCAATGGCCTTTACAGCATCCAGACTTTTATTTCGCATTTGATTTCTCACCCACCTTTTTCTGTTGTTTCATCTATAGCAGCAGAACAATCCGTAAATGTCTGACCTGACATCATTTCAGTCAGACAGATAAAATCATCCGCTTCGCTGCTATAATATATCAAAGCGAACCACACATGTCAAACCTCAGGCAGATACAGAAGTCATCAGCCAGCTTCGGTCCACCCTTGCAAGGAGCCTGGCATTATGATAGGCCATTCTGAGAGTCAGGCAGGTACGCCCCAGATATTTGCTTCCGTCCGATGTTTTCATACACGCCAGTGCAAGATCGGGTTTTCCCGGATGGCGGAGACAGATCGGGAGCAGCAGTTGGATTGAGTGATTATAATACTGTGGAATTGCCGTTCTATAATCTGCCTCAAGCATTCTTTTTGTCTGTTTCAGTGCGCCGTCAAACAGCTGCATTTTCATACTGCTGTCACGTACTTCCTTTGGAAGACGGGCAGCATTTTCCTCATCCCCAAAAATATGCTCGTACTGTGGAATTACCGGAAGTTTTGTATCAAACACAAGATCTGACGGATTTTCCACATAGCATGCCTTTTCCGGCAGACAGGTGATTCCTTCTTTTAACAAATAGTATTCTGTGTAAAAGCCATCCAGAAACCAAGGCTGCCTGTCCGGAACCAGATTGGGAATAAAATACGCATAAATCGGCTGATAATAGTAATTAAAGAGTCCTGTATTAAATATGGCATAATTCTTTTTCTCCCACACCTTCTGTTCTTCATAAAGGCGTTTAAATGTATGTTCCAGATATCCTTTCAGAATTCCGTTATCATCTGTATCCGAAAAGCTCCACTTCTCCGGCACCATCCTTGCCAGATTCTGAATCTGCCGATTGTAGTCTCCGCAGTAAGTAAAATCAAATAAATTAATCATCAGGCTCCTCCTGTCCCTGCACCTCTCATATTGTCATTACTGTTCTCTCTTAATATTTATTGTATTTTGGAAAAAATATGGCAGAACTGCCAGATTATGATTTGTATGAAAATCAGTTTTGATTGTTATTATTTAACATACCATAATTTCTGTCAAAAGACAAGGATTAGTATCCTTCAAAAAATGTCAAAAATTACCATATAAGACTTACAGTTCAGCCAGTATAATATTATCCATCCGGTAATACCTGATGCTTGTAGCCTGCCAGTCAGCTGTGTTATACTCTACACATATCAGCAATACGCAAATGCGGGCTGAACAACTGTTTCTATTCGCATTTGTGGGCAAGACTATTTTTCTTAAAGAAGGTTTTCCATGAAAAAAGACGGCTATTACTCTTCCGGAGAATTTGCACGTATGGCACATGTAACACTCCGCACTATCCGCTATTATGACAAACAGAATATCCTCAAACCCTCCTATGTAACAGAATCCGGTGCACGTTTTTATACAGATGAGGATTTTGCAAGACTTTCCCAGATCCTGCTTTTGAAATATCTGGGTTTCTCCCTGGATGACATCCGGGAAATGACCATTGACGACTCAGACTATCATTTTATGGAAAATTCCCTGAACATCCAGTTAAAGCTGGTACGTGACCGTATCGAGCAGATGCAGCTGGTTGAAAAGGCAATCCAGGATACCACAGACGCGATCCGCTCCCATCATGCCATAGACTGGAATCAGATGCTTGACCTGATCCATCTGACAGGCATGGAGAAAAGCATGAAAAATCAATACCAGAACGCCTCCAACATTTCCTCACGCATTAATCTGCACAGCCTGTATTCCCAGAATAAACAGGGATGGTTTCCATGGGTTTATGAGCAGTGTCAGATTCATCCGGGGATGCGTATCCTTGAACTTGGATGCGGCGACGGCGCTCTGTGGACACAGAATATTTCCAGTCTCCCCGGTGAAGTTTCCGTTACTCTTTCTGACCTTTCCTCCGGAATGCTTCGTGATGCCAGACGTGCTATCGGACGCAAAGACAGCCGTTTTTCCTTCGAGGCATTTGACTGTGCAAGAATTCCTCATGAAGACAGAAGCTTTGATCTGGTCATTGCAAACCATGTGCTTTTTTACTGTGAAGATATCCCTGCTGTATGCGGCGAGATTCAACGTGTGCTCACTCCGGGCGGAAAACTGATCTGCAGTACCTATGGAAAAAAACACATGCAGGAAGTCAGCAGGCTGGTCCGGGATTTCGACGACCGGATCGTCCTCTCCGCAGACAGACTCTATGAGCGTTTTGGCAGAGAAAACGGAGCTGATATCCTGGCACCGTATTTTTCCCGTATTTTCTGGGAAAGCTATAAGGACTCCCTTCTTGTCCCCGATGCAGAACCGCTGATTTCCTATATCCTCTCCTGCCATGGAAATCAGAATCAATATATTCTGGACAAATACAAAGATTTTCGGGGATTTGTATCACGAAAGACAAAGGATGGGTTCTTTATTACCAAGGATGCCGGCATTTTTCTTTGTGAAAAATAACCAAAATTTAACTTTTTTGTAAAAAGTACTTGAAGGTGACCTAAGGTCACCTTTTATAATACAATCATCAGAGTCAGGATGATATCGTAACTCAGACTGACAATCCAGAAACCCGTTGAATTAGTATCGCAGTCGCCTGATATTTTGCTTATCATTTACACAGATAACTGACAGAATATCGCTCCGGCCGCATACTGCCAAATAACAAAGGAGAATACACATGAAAGGTATTATTTTAGCAGGCGGTTCCGGCACACGCCTTTATCCGCTTACAATGGTAACATCCAAACAGCTTCTGCCAATCTATGATAAACCAATGATCTACTATCCCATGTCTGTACTGATGAACGCAGGAATCCGCGATATCCTGATCATCTCTACTCCGCAGGATACTCCTCGTTTTGAAGAACTTCTTGGTGACGGACATCAGTTCGGTGTCCATCTCACCTATGCAGTACAGCCAAGTCCGGACGGACTTGCTCAGGCATTTATCATCGGCGAAGAATTTATCGGTGATGATACTGTTGCCATGGTTCTCGGCGATAATATCTTCGCAGGACATGGACTGAAGAAAAGACTGAAAGCTGCTGTAAAGAACGCAGAATCCGGCGAGGGTGCAACTGTTTTCGGATACTATGTAGATGATCCGGAGAGATTCGGTATTGTAGAATTTGACCATGAAGGCAAGGCTATCTCAATTGAAGAGAAACCGGAGCACCCGAAGAGCAACTACTGTGTCACAGGTTTATACTTCTATGACAATCGCGTCGTAGAGTATGCAAAAAATCTGAAACCAAGCGCCAGAGGCGAACTTGAGATCACAGATCTGAACCGCATCTATCTGGAAAAAGGCGAATTAAACGTAGAGCTTCTCGGACAGGGATTCACATGGCTGGATACAGGTACACACGAGAGCCTTGTGGAAGCCACCAACTTTGTAAAAACAATGGAAAGCCACCAGCACCGCAAAATCGGTTGCCTGGAAGAGATTGCATATCTCAATGGTTGGATTACAAAGGAAGATGTGCTGAAGGTTTATGAAATACTGAAGAAAAATCAGTATGGTCAGTACTTAAAAGACGTTCTGGACGGTAAATATCTGGATGTATTGCACTAACCGAAGCTTTTAGACCTGTACAACCGAATTCGCAGTCAAGTGAGTGATATATCAAATTTTCAAACAGTTATTTGATATATCACCCACCATGCAGCAAGGCATATAATTTTATCTGCCTGACTCTATAACAGAATCTTACAGATATTCATATTATATATTTTTTAAGGAGAATCACTATGAACATTATTGTAACCGGCGGTGCCGGATTTATCGGAAGCAACTTTATTTTTCACATGTTAAAAAAATACCCGGATTACCGCATCATCTGTCTGGACTGTCTGACCTACGCAGGAAACCTTTCCACTCTTGCACCTGTCATGGACAACCCAAATTTCCGTTTCGTAAAAGAAAGCATCACAGACCGCGAAGCAGTTTACAAACTTTTTGAGGAAGAACACCCTGATATGGTTGTAAACTTCGCTGCAGAGAGTCACGTTGACCGCTCCATCGAAAACCCGGAAGTTTTCCTTACCACAAATATTATCGGTACTGCTGTTCTCATGGATGCATGCCGCAAATACGGTATCAAGCGTTATCATCAGGTATCTACTGATGAAGTTTACGGAGATCTTCCATTAGACAGACCTGACTTGTTCTTCACAGAGGAAACTCCTATCCATACAAGCAGCCCTTACAGCTCTTCTAAGGCTTCTGCAGACCTTCTGGTGCTGGCTTACCACAGAACCTACGGACTGCCTGTAACCATCAGCCGCTGCTCCAACAATTACGGACCATATCATTTCCCGGAGAAACTGATTCCGTTAATGATTGCCAACGCATTAAATGACAAACCACTTCCTGTATACGGAACAGGCGAAAACGTTCGTGACTGGCTCTATGTAGAAGATCATTGCCGCGCAATCGACCTGATCATCCACAAAGGACGTGTTGGAGAAGTTTACAACGTCGGCGGACACAATGAAATGACAAACATTGATATCGTTAAGATCATCTGCAAAGAACTTGGCAAACCAGAAAGCCTGATCACCTACGTAGCAGACCGTAAAGGTCATGACATGCGTTATGCAATCGACCCGACTAAGATTCACAACGAACTTGGCTGGTTACCGGAAACAAAATTCGCAGACGGTATCAAGAAAACAATCAAATGGTATCTGGATAACAAGGAATGGTGGGAAACTATCATCTCCGGAGAATATCAGAACTATTATGAAAAAATGTACGCACACCGTGGGGAGGCATAAATTATGAGAGTTTTTGTAACAGGTGTAGGCGGTCAGCTTGGACATGATGTTATGAACGAACTTGCAAAACGCGGTTATGAAGGTGTAGGAAGTGACATTGCTCCCTCCTACAGCGGAATCGCAGACGGCACTGCTGTCACAACCATGCCTTATGTTCAGATGGATATCACTGACAAGACTTCTGTAGAAAAAGTCATCAGAGAAGCAAATGTTGATGCTGTGATCCACTGTGCTGCATGGACAGCTGTAGATGCTGCCGAAGATGAAGAAAATCAGCCGAAGGTCCGTCTGGTAAATGTAACCGGAACTCAGAATATTGCTGATGTGTGCAAAGAGCTTGACATCAAAATGCTGTATCTGTCCACTGACTATGTATTCGATGGCCAGGGAACCACCCCATGGGAGCCTGACTGCAAGGACTATAAACCATTAAATGTCTATGGACAGACAAAGCTGGACGGTGAACTTGCCGTATCCGGCACAGTTGATAAGTTCTTTATCGTCCGTATTGCATGGGTATTCGGCAAAAACGGCAAGAACTTTATCAAAACCATGATCAACCTCGGAAAAACTCATGATACTCTCTCCGTAGTCAATGACCAGATCGGTACACCTACTTATACCTATGACCTGGCAAGACTTCTGGTAGATATGATCGAAACTGAAAAATACGGTTATTATCATGCAACCAATGAGGGCGGATATATCAGCTGGTATGATTTCACAAAAGAAATCTTCCGTCAGGCCGCTGCCATGGGACACCCGGAATATCTCCCGGAAAACATGACAGTCAACTCCGTCACAACTGCAGAGTATGGCGCTTCCAAAGCAGCCAGACCATTTAACAGCCGCCTGAATAAGAGCAAACTGACAGCCAATGGTTTCACACCACTCCCCACCTGGCAGGATGCACTTGGACGGTATCTGAAAGAACTGGATTTCTAAATAAAAAAATCCGGCAGGACACCCAAATGACAGGTGTTTTGCCGGTTTTTTTATTCCTCTCTATGCAGTTTTCTTCTTCTGCGCTGTCTGCCATACGCAGCATCCCACGATCAGAAGTATTCCCACAACATCAGTCATCAGTGACGGATCGATCAGCATCAGTCCGCCTGCTGCCATTAAGACACGAACCGGTACAGACATTTTCACTGACAGGAAGCCTTCCAGTGAGGAGGACAATCCAAACACACCAATCAGTGAGGTGATAAAGATCTGAACAACCTTAAGCGGTGTGGTATCGATCAGCAGCATTGCCGGATTGAAGCAGAATACATAAGGTACGATAAATACTGCGATAGCCAGCTTGGAGGCTGTAAATGCAGTCTTCATCGGATTGGCCTTCGCTATGGCCGAACCTGCGTAGGCAGCCAGCGCTACCGGCGGTGTGATATCTGCAACAATACCAAAGTAAAATACAAAGAAATGAGCTGCCAGTGTAGGTACTCCCATACGTACCAGGATCGGAGCACAGGTTGCTGCCATGATACAGTAATTGGCAGTGGTAGGTACACCCATACCAAGTACGATACAGCACAGCATAGTCAAAAGCAGTGCAATGATCAGTTTTCCGTTTGCAACACTGATGATTCCGTTGATCAGGTCATTGGCAAGTCCTGTCATGGTGATGGAACCGGAAATGATTCCTGCAACACCGCAGGCTACTGCTACGGAGATAACACCTCTTCCTCCTGCTTCCAGCGCATCAATACATTTGGTAACACTGATTCTGTTTTCTTTGTCAAAAAGACTTACGATAACAGAAAGAACGATTGCATAGCTGGCAGCCTTCTGCATGGTCATATAGTTTCCAGACACCCAGATTACCAGCATGACCAGAGGTAATAACAGATAGATTTTACGGATCAGAAGCTTAAATACCGGAAGTTTTTCCTTCGGAATTCCGGAAAGCCCTAATTTCTTTGCTTCCAGATGTACAGAAATAAAGATTCCTGTAAAGTACAACAATGCCGGCAGAATCGCCCTGACAATAATGTTGGAGTACGGTACACCCACAAAATCTGCCATAAGGAATGCGGCAGCTCCCATGATCGGAGGCATGATCTGTCCACCTGTGGAAGAAGCAGCTTCTACTGCTCCGGCAAATTCCGGTTTGTAGCCTGTGTCCTTCATCATCGGGATTGTAACAGAACCGGTTGTTACTGTGTTACCTACAGAGGAACCGGATACCATTCCACAGAGTGCAGAACTGATAACCGCTACCTTTGCCGGTCCACCTGCATATTTTCCTGCAATGCAGTTAGCCAGCTGAATAAAGAAGTTGGAGATTCCTGTTCTCTCCAGAAACGCACCGAAAATAATAAATACCACAATATATTTAGAGCATACATTTACAGGTGTGGAGAAAATACCCTCTTTTGTGTAGAAAAGATTCCGCACTAGGAATTTCACTCTTCCCAAAAATGCCGGATTGGTAAGCCCTACAGCCAGTGCATAGATCAGGAAAAAACCTGCCACAAACAGGATCGGCAGGCCCACGCATCGTCTGGTAAGCTCGATCAGTGCAGCAATACCGATAATACCGATCACAATCTGATAAGGGGCAAATCTGGTACCCTGATTGATGATCTGATTTGCAGAAAAAGTAAAATACAGAAAAGCACCTGCGCCTGCGATCATAAAAATAATATCGCCAATCGGCATGTAGTTTTCTCTGATATCTCCTTTTTTCGCCGGATAGGTAAGAAATCCGATAAGAATGATCAGCCCCAGAAAAGAAGTCAGTCGGATTTCCTCCAGGAAGGTTGCAAATAAGGTAACATAGATACACCACAGAGAAAAGGCAACCAGCAGGCCGCGTACAGCCAGCTTATATTTGCCGGTCCACACACGAATATTGGATTCGCGGTCGTATTTCTTCATTACTGCATCTACATCTGCTGTACTCATGTTCTCAGAACCAGCCTGCCCTTCCGGGGATGTGTTTGCTTTTTTTATCTTATTTTCTTTCATCCTGACTATTCCCCTTTCGTATCCACTGTAATTCCATGCTCTGCATAATAACGCGCCGCACCCTTATGGAAAGGAATGGTCATACCGGAAGTAGCGTTTTCCAGAGAAAGCTCCGCTCCTTTTGCATTCTCAGCAGAAATCTCGTCTGCATGGTCAAAAATTGCCGCAGTCATATCATAAACTGTATCCTCATCCAGAGATTCGGACACTACGATCGTCGCCTTGACTGTGATGGTTTCTACAGGCTCATCCTGTCCCGGATAGGTTCCTGCCGGAATCTGGTAGGATGTATAATATGGACAGTCACTCAAAATTGAGTCCCTGATCGCGCCATCAATATTGATCATATAGACACCATTGGTAGTTGCAAGCTCTGTGATAGCTGTTGTAGGTGCACCTGCAACAATAAACGCAGCATCAATTTTCCCATCCTTCAAAGATTCCTTGCTGTCCTCAAAAGACAGATACTGGGGATGGATATCATCCAGGGTAATGCCGCCTGCATTTAAAACATCCAGAGCATTGAAATATACACCGGAGTTTGCCGCACCGATAGATACGCTCTTGCCCTTCAGATCTTCCACTGTCTTAATGTCAGGATCCATGGTAAACAGCTGGACAGTCTCTGCATACAGGCCGCCCAGAGTCCTGAAATCATGGGTTGCACCGTCCTGTTCAAATGCTCTTACGCCGTCCCATGCATAGGCCATTACATCTGACTGGACAAATCCAAGCTGGAAATCTCCGTCCTGTACTGACTGCAGGTTCGCTTTGGAACCACCTGTAGAAACTGCTGTAACCTTTACATTTGTATTATTGGTAATATACTGGGCCAGTACACCACCGTAGGAATAATACGTTCCCGCCGTACCGCCGGTACCGAACGTCAGACGTTCTTTACTTTGTCCGCAGCCACTCAGAAGGCTGACTGCAAGTGCAAGAGTCAAAACAAGGCCAACAATCCTGCCAGCTTTTCTCCTGCCTCTGAAAAGCTCTTTGTTTCTCATAAATCCATCTCCTTCAGGTACATAATATTTTGAATTATAACATATTTTTTCAAAAAATGATAATCTTTATTGAATAATCTTACAAAAAACGTTACAATAAAGGAAAAACATGGATAACAAAATAAATAACAACCCAATGGAGGTATCTATTATGTCCGAAAGAAAATACCCTGTCATCACAATCAGCCGGGAGTTTGGTGCCGGGGGACACAGTATTGCAAGAGTAGTTTCAGAAAGGCTTGGTATCCCATATTACGATCGGGATTTTGCAAAACAGGCTGCTGCCAGAAGCGGATATTCCCAGGAGGATATTGATCGTGAGGGTGAAAATCTGAGCCGCAGCGCCAGACTTCTGGACAACATTCTGAATAACTCTGCAGGTTATTTCAGTTCCCATGATGCTATTTACCAGGCTCAGAAAGAGCTGATCCTTCAGTTCGCAGCAGAACAGGACTGTATTATTATCGGCCGCTGTTCCAATCTTATCCTGCGAAATGCCGGTATTCCCAGTCTGGATATTTTCCTTCATGCAGATGTGAATCTCCGCACAGAACATATTCAGAAATTAGGCTTAAACGGAAAGGAAGATCCCAGGAAATATCTCACCAAAATGGACAACCTGCGTGAAACCTATTTCAAAACCTATACAAAACATGAGCTTGGCACTTATCACGATTATGACCTGTGTCTGGATACCGGAACCCTTGGATACGATAACTGTATTGAGATTATCACTTCACTTGCAAAACAGCAGGGGTTGAATCTGAAGCATCAGTAGAAGGACCGCTGCAAGCTGTAAAACAGCAACAAGGCTGTGGCAATCAGAAAATCTGTGCCACAGTCTCTTTACTTCAGTCCTTTTAATAGTTGTTTCTAAATTTCTTTTATTTTACAAACTCATCCAGAGAACTGATCTGGATTCCTTCTTTTACAAAAGCCTCTCTGATTTTTTCCACAAACGCCAGAGCCTTGGCTCCGTCTCCATGAACGCAGACAGAATCTGCCTGAATATCAATATCTTTTCCTGTAATTGCAGTAATCTTTTTCTCTTTGACCATACGGATCACCCTGACAATAGCCTCATTTTCATCAGTGATCACAGCACCTTCCTTACGTCTGTTTACCAGAGTACCATCTTCTTCATAGGCGCGGTCTGCAAAAACCTCCATAGCTGTACGCAGGCCCATATCCTGAGCAGCCTTTGCCAGCTGTCCACCGGAAAGAGCAAGTACGATCAGACTGCTGTCAAATTCTTTGATTGCCTCACAGATCGCAGTAGAAAGGGCATAGTCCTCTGCAGCCATATTATATAAGGCTCCATGAGGCTTTACATGCTGCATTTTTACACCGGTTACTCTGCAGAATGCATCCAGTGCACCCAGCTGATAAAGCACATATGCTTTTGCCTCTGCAGGGGAAACACTCAGATTTCTTCTTCCGAAGCCCATCAGATCAGGAAAACCCGGATGTGCTCCTATACGAATTCCCGCTTCCTTTGCCATTGCCAGCGTATTTCCCATAACTACCGGATCTGAAGCATGATAACCGCAGGCTACATTTGCAGAGGAAATCAGCGGAATGACCTTATCGTCATTACCGATTTTATAGTTTCCAAAACTTTCTCCCAGATCACTGTTTAAATCTACTGTATACATTTACCTTACCTCTTTTCTATTTATTTCCCAGAGCGTGTTTGAAAAATCACTCCCTCAATCCGTATACAGAATCCTTACCTACAATCTTATCCCTTAATTTTCAGTACATTCTCAATAAATCCCGTATCTGCCTTTCCGTCGCAGAATACCTGATTCTTCATAATCTGATACTGGAAATCAAGGTTTGTCTCCACACCCATGACCACCATCTCATCCAGCGCAGAGCGCATTTTCTGCAGGGCAGCCTCTCTGTCAGGTGCATGAACGATTACCTTCGCAATCATGGAATCATACTCTGACGGAATCTTGTAGCCTGTATAAAGGGCAGTATCCACCCGGACTCCGTTGCCTGCCGGAAGATGCATATGCTGTACTACTCCGGGACTTGGCATGAAATTTTTCTCAGGAATCTCTGCGTTGATACGGCATTCAATAGCATGTCCTTTAATTCGGATATCTTCCTGTTTAAAGCTTAACTCCTCTCCCATAGCCACACGAATCTGCTCAATGATCAGATCTGTGCCTGTAACCATCTCTGTTACTCCATGCTCCACCTGGATTCTGGTATTCATTTCCATGAAATAGAAGTTGCCTTTGGGGTCTACGATAAATTCAATCGTTCCTGCATTGGTATAACCTACTGTTTTCGCAGCAAGAACTGCATATTCGTTCATTTTCCTGCGGGTTTTTTCATCAATGGCAGGGGACGGGGATTCCTCGATCAGCTTCTGATGATTTCTCTGTACCGAACAGTCACGTTCTCCCAGTGCCACCACATTTCCATGACTGTCTGCCATGATCTGAATCTCCACATGGCGGGGATTTTCTACAAAACGTTCAATGTACATAGTATCATCCCCAAAAGCATTGGCTGATTCTCTCTGTGCCATATTAAACTGAAATTCAAATTCATCCTCATTGGCAGCCACACGCATTCCCTTGCCACCACCGCCTGAGGAAGCCTTGATCATAACCGGATATCCAATCTCTTCAGCCAGTTTTTTACCTGTTTCTGCATCGTATACAGGTTCCTTTGTTCCCGGTACAACCGGTACCCCGGCATCCATCATGGTTTTACGGGCATGGGATTTATTTCCCATCTTATCGATCACATCCGCATCCGGTCCGATAAAGGTAATTCCGTTTTCTTTGCATTTGCGGACAAACTCACTGTTTTCTGAAAGAAAGCCAAAACCGGGATGGATAGCATCTGCTCCCATATTTTCTGCTGCAGCAATGATCCGGTCCATGTTCAGGTAGCTGTTTCTGGCAGGACCTTCTCCGATACAGATACGCTGGTCTGCCAGCTGTACATGAAGGCTCTTAGCATCTTCTTTTGAATAAACAGCTACACTTCGGATCCCCAGATTCCTGCAGGCACGTATGATCCGAACTGCAATCTCCCCACGGTTGGCGATCAAAATTTTATTAAACAATATGAAAGCCTCCTTATCCTACAGTCTCTTAACACGGAACAGAGGCTGTCCATATTCTACTTTCTGTTCATTACTTACCAGAACTGCTTCAATCTCACAGTCATAGTCACTCTGGATCTCATTCATAAGCTTCATAGCTTCCAGAATACACACTGTCTGTCCTGCTTTTACCTGATCTCCCACCTTTACAAAAGCAGGTACATCCGGAGCAGCTGCAGAATAGAAGGTTCCTACGATAGGAGAAGTGATAAACAGACTTTCCTCCTCTTCTTCCTCTGCTTTTTCCACAATTGTATTCACAGGTGCAGATGCAGCCACAGGAACTCCCGTTGCAACTACAGGAGGATGATCCAGCTTGCTCATTGTAATCTTTACATCCTTGTCCTTATATGTGAATTCATTAAGGGATGAATCCTCAATAATCTTTACCAGTCCTTCAATCTTCTCTAAATCCATCAAACATTATCCTTTCTGTCTATTTTATATTATTTTTTACGGTTATTCTTCAAACAGCTTGCGCAGTCTCTTTGCCACCAGACGGCAATCCAGAACCTCTTTACATGGCTGATGAATGATCTTTCTCAGTCCGTCAAGTTCTTTCATTTCCTCAACATAAAGAGCCTGAGCCTCCTGTACGGTAATTGCCTTGAAATGTATCTTATCATCTGTTTTTCTCTGTACCAGCTTGGGAATATCCACAGATGCCACTGTGGCAATTTTCCCATAACCGCCCGTTGTCTGACGGTCAGCCAGCAGAATGATAGGTTTACCATGGGAAGGTACCTGTATAGCCCCAAATGCGATTCCGTCGGAAATAATATCCGAAGTCTCCTTAGGAGCAATAAACGGTCCCTCCAGCCTGCAGCCCATACGGTCAAATTCATTTGTCACTGTATACTCACTGCCCAGGAAAGTCTGGATGCCCTGTTTGCTGAACATACCATCCTGCGGTCCCATTACTACCCGCAGTGTTGCTTCTGTCTGATCAAACTCATCCATATCAAGCTTTCGGGAAAGGAAAAACGGCAGATAACGTCTCTTAATACGAAATCCGATATAATCGTCCGCTTCCAGTTTTCTTCCCTTAAATCCGCCCAGACCACTCTTTAAATTGGTGCATCGGCTTCCCATCACTACCGGAATATCCAGATAACTGGAAAAAGCAATATAACCTCTGCTTCCCGTTCTGGCGCTTCCAAATTTCAGTACATCTCCCTTATTCATATACAGGGCTGTATACATGGGAGCCGGCTCTCCATTAATGGTTGGCTGGAAATCTCCGCCTGTGATTGCAATGATAGTAGCTGATGTAAATTCAAGGGTTGGGCCTATCAGCGTTATCTCCAATACTGCCTCATTCTCCGGATTATCCAGAAGAAGATTGGCTATTTTGAATGAACGGACATCCATGACTCCTGCCACACTGAATCCCTGACTCTGATATCCATAACGCCCCAGATCCTGAACCGTTGTCATCATTCCGCCTTTTAATATACGAATTCCCATTTTATGCCTCCTCATGAACGGTGCACTGGTATTCGCCACGTTCTACTAATTCTCTGATCCGTTTGTACTCATCTTCATCGATCGGTACAAAACGGATATAATCTCCTGCCTCTACCAGAATCGGGATTTCACGGTCCGGATCATAGGTTTTTACAGGTGTCATTCCCATCAGCTGCCATCCTCCCGGAGAATCCAGAGGATAAATCCCTGTCTGGGAACCACCGATTCCCACACTTCCTGCATTGATCTTGATTCTGGGATTTGCAAGACGGGGTGTATGGATCCTTTCATCCAGCCCGCCCAGATAACAAAAGCCCGGAAGAAAACCAAGCATATAGATCAGGTAATCTCTGGAAGAATGAATCTTTATTACTTCCTCTACGGAAAGTCCGGCATGTTCTGCAATATTCTCAATATCCGGGCCATATTCTCCTCCATAGCATACAGGGATCTCATAAACTTTTCTGCATCCTTCACCTGCTGTAACTTCCATCTTTAACAGAATTTCCAGTCTTTTTTTCAGGTCATCGTAGGAAATCACACGCGGGTCATAATTAACCAGCAAAGAACAGAACGCAGGGATCATATCTACAACTCCCTCTATATGCTGTTCTTTCATAAGCTGTACAGTGGCAGTGATCTTCCGGTTGATCTCCGGACTGATCTCTTTGCCAAATTCAACCAGAACAGAAGAATCACCTTCTGTTAAAATTCTAATGTCCGGCATAATCTGCTCCTCTTTTCTTAATCTTTTCGCCATGTCTTTTTATCTGCTTCTTTCTGCATCACATGGCTGTTAATGAACCAAAAAGGTGCAACCTGGACGATCACACCTTTTTGATATACTCTCCAGTCTGAAAACCGGATACATTTTCCTCAATTATAACAATGTACCGATCTTAGATACAAATGTAGTCACACCGAGGTATGCTGTAAGAATTACCACGATCACTCCAAGAATGGTAAGTACTACCGGATGATGATAATTCTCTCCCATAATAGATTTCTTATGTGCAGCGATCAGACAGATTGCCAGGGTGATCGGAAGAATCAGACCATTCACAGCACCTGCAAGTACAAGAAGTACTGCCGGATTTCCAAGGATAAACATAATGGCTGTAGAAATAATGATAAATCCGATGATCACTTTATTTTCATTTTCCTCGATAGACTTGCTGAAAGTCTTCAGGAAGGAAACTGAAGTATAAGCTGCACCGATAATGGATGTGATTGCTGCGCACAGAAGAACCAGACCTGCAAAACGGTATCCGATTCCACCAGCCCCCTGCTTGAAAGCGTCTGCTGCAGGATTTGCAGCATCCAGTGTTACGCCCTTGACAACAACGCCCAGAACAGCCAGAAACAGGAAAATACGAACAATCGTAGCAATGATCATACCCATAACAGAACTCTTGTTGATCTCTTTCAGGTTCTTCTCGCCTGTAATTCCTGCATCAATCAGACGATGTGCGCCGGAGAAAGTGATATATCCTCCAACAGTACCTCCCAAAAGTGTAAGGATTGCAGGAATCAGATTTGTGGCACCGGCTTCCGGTACAAATGTATTCTTCAATGCACTTCCTACCGGTGGTTTTACCACAATGATCACAACAAAGATTACGATAATCATAATGGCACCCAGTACCTTGGTAATAGTATCCATGGCACTTTTGGCATTTTTCAGCACAAATACCAGGATTGCCAAAAGACCTGCCAGTATGTAACCAACTTTGGTAGGTATTCCAAGCAATGTGTTAAAACCAAGTGCTCCGCCACCTACGTTTCCGATATTAAATACCAGACCACCGAATACGATCAGTATCGATACCAGATATCCCAGTCCCGGAAGTACCTTATTGGAAACATCCTGACCACGAAGTCCGGTCACACAAAGCACACGCCAGATATTCAGCTGTGCAATGGCTGCAAGGATTACGGAAACCAGGATAACAAATCCAAAACTTTCCTGATACTGTCCGGTAAAGGTTGCTGTCTGTGTCAGGAATCCTGGTCCGATTGCAGATGTGGCCATCAGAAACGCTGCGCCAAGTAAGGCTCCGCCACTCTTTTTCTTTTCGCTCATTTTTATTGCCTCCTTTTCATGTTATTATTGCTTATTATACTAAAAAATGAATATTTACACAAGCAAAAGTTGTTTTGACAACTTTTGATATCGAATTTTTATAATCTATATTTTGTAATAAAAAACAGCAAAGGAGTGCCCGGATTCCCATCCGATACAGCTCCCTTGCTGTTTTTCAGTCAGGCGGATATAATCATCCTCTTTGTTGTTTGCTCATATAACCGAATAACTGCTTTGCAGTTTATTCAGTTAAAATGTAAATTTATCCGCAAAATATGCATCCAGTTCATCAATCTTCACACGAACCTGCTCCATAGTATCACGGTCGCGGATTGTAACTGCTCCGTCGTTTTCGGACTCAAAGTCATAAGTTACACAGAACGGAGTACCAATCTCATCCTGTCTTCTGTAACGTTTACCAATGTTTCCACGATCATCATATTCACAGTTATATTTCTTGCTTAACTGCTGATAGATCTTCTCTGCACCCTCATTAAGCTTCTTGGAAAGAGGAAGCACACCGATCTTAACAGGTGCAAGTGCCGGATGGAAATGAAGGACAGTACGAACGTCATTCTTCTCTGCATCCAGAACTTCCTCATCATATGCGCTGCACAGGAATGCAAGTACTACACGGTCAGCACCCAGTGACGGCTCGATTACATATGGGATATATTTCTGCTTCTTCTCATCATCAAAATATGTCAGATCCTGTCCGGATACATTCTGATGCTGAGTCAGGTCATAATCTGTTCTGTCAGCGATTCCCCACAGCTCGCCCCATCCAAACGGGAACAGGAACTCTACGTCTGTGGTAGCCTTGCTATAGAAGCTTAATTCTTCTGCGTCATGATCACGGTAACGAACTTCTTCATCTTTTAATCCAAGAGAATGTAACCAGTTCAGGCAGAAATTCTTCCAGTATGCAAACCACTCAAGGTCTGTATCCGGCTCACAGAAGAATTCAAGCTCCATCTGCTCGAACTCACGTGTACGGAATGTGAAGTTACCCGGTGTGATCTCGTTACGGAAAGATTTACCAATCTGACCGATACCAAACGGAATCTTCTTACGGGATGTTCTCTGAACATTCTTAAAGTTTACGAAAATACCCTGAGCTGTCTCAGGTCTTAAATATACAGTATTCTTGGCATCCTCTGTAACACCCTGGAATGTTTTGAACATCAGGTTGAACTGACGGATATCTGTAAAGTTATGTTTGCCGCATGTAGGGCATGGTACATTGTGATCTTTAATGAAGTTCATCATTTCTTCCTGAGACCATCCATCTACAGAGCTCTCCAGTTCAATTCCGTTCTCCTGGCTGAAATCCTCAATGATCTTATCTGCGCGGAAACGCTCATGACATTCCTTACAGTCCATCAGCGGGTCAGAGAAGCTTCCCAGATGTCCGGATGCAACCCATGTCTGCGGGTTCATCAGGATTGCACAGTCAACACCTACATTGTATGGGGATTCCTGAATAAATTTCTGCCACCATGCACGTTTTACGTTATTCTTTAATTCTACACCAAGATTACCGTAATCCCATGTGTTTGCAAGACCACCATAGATTTCGGAACCCGGGTAAACAAATCCTCTTGCCTTTGCCAGCGCAATGATTTTGTCCATTGTTTTTTCCATGACTATTCTCCTCGTTCTTTTTATAAAATGCGTGTAACTGTTCATATCCGTCAGGCAATTTGGTTCACAATCCATTCCGCTATTTGATTAACGTAATAAACAGCTACAATTAACGTTATTATAACTGTATCTGATTTCTTTTTCAAGGTATCTCAGCTCATTATTTCCAGAATTTCCAGACTTTTGAACCGTTTTTCAGTGTTCGCAGCAATATAGGTATGGATATGACGTTCCAATTCATGGAGTACTTCTTCTGTAACAGTAAATGTATAAAGCTTCCCAAGAGAGGCAGTTACTATGTACTGCATGGCATATAATGCAGGTGCTGAGATTCTCTTTGCATCATTTACATGTCCCAGACAGGCTTTATCCAGAATACCATGATTCTGCTGAGAAAAGAAAAGCTCTTCTCCCTCCACAGGCTGTCTTTCGCAGCACACACAATGAAACAGTGAAGGACACAATCCCTGTGCAGCCATCATACGAAGTTCAAAAATACACCTCACCAGCCTGTCATCAATATTCGGGTTCAGAAGTGCCTTCACTGTCACATACAGAAGGTTCATAGATTCTTTCTCGTCAATCCCCTCCTGTCCGAAATAATCTGCCAGTTCCAGAAAATAATATCCATAGTAGATTCCAGGCTGTTCGCCTGCCAGTTCCACAAAATGATGACTGATGGATACCTGATTCAGATTATAACTGGAACGCCCCTCATAAAGGGCAAAGGTTCCAAACACAAAAGGATTGGCAGCCGCCAGAAACTGGCTGTTTGGGCGGCGGGCTCCTTTTGCAAACGCGGAAATCTTGCCTCTTTCTCTGGTGAGAAGGACGATCCGCTTGTCATATTCTCCCACAGGCATGGCAGAGAGCACTACTCCCTGCACAGTTATCAAATCACTCATTCTCTCTGTTTCCTGACTGTCTTTTTATTTAGATTTCCTTCTTATCGTAACCAAAGTTCTTGATAAGGAAATCACTGTCTCTCCAGTCTTTCTTTACTTTTACCCAAAGCTTCAGATTCACTTTTGATTCCAGCATACGCTCAATCTCATATCTTGCATTACTTCCGATTTTCTTTAACATCGCACCCTGTTTGCCGATGATAATTCCTTTGTGAGATTCTCTTTCACAGATAATTGTCGCATCAATATCCACGATTGGATTTTTTCCCGGACGTGTTTTCATCCGGTCAATGGCAACTGCGATCCCATGCGGAATTTCCGCATCCAGTGCATGAAGTGCTTTCTCGCGGATGATCTCAGCCACGATCTGGCGCTGAGGCTGATCAGTAACTGTATCCTCGTCATAGAACATAGGACCGTAAGGCAGATATTTCAGGATACAACCGATAATATCCTGTGTATTCTGTCCACGCAGTGCGGAGCATGGGATAATCTCTGCGAAATCGCATACTTTTCGGTAGGTGTCAATAGCAGGAAGGATTTCTTCCTTTGATACAGTATCAATTTTGTTGATGATCAGGATTACCGGCACTCCGATTCCCTGAAGCTGTTCTGCAATATGACGCTCTCCTGCCCCGATAAAGGTACTTGGCTCTACCAGCCACATAATGGCATCTACCTCTTTTAAAGTTCGCTCTGCCACCTGGACCATATATTCTCCCAGCTTATTCTTTGCCTTGTGGATACCGGGAGTATCGAGAAATACGATCTGACCTTCGTCACAGGTATAAACGGTCTGGATACGGTTTCTGGTTGTCTGTGGTTTCTTGGATGTGATAGCGATCTTCTGTCCGATGAGATGATTCATCAGAGTAGATTTACCTACGTTTGGACGTCCGATAATCGCTACAAATCCGGATTTAAAATTTTCGTTCATTCTGTTCTTTCCTTTTTTAACAATTGATCAGTGGTTTCACTTCCATCAGTACATCAGAAGCCTCAGCCACCTTGCTCTCGCTTCCCACTACACAGATCTGATCTGCTGCCAGAACTGCCTCTATGATCTCGGCCAGTGCATGAATATCCTCTGCAGACGCATTCAGGATCTGATCACGTTCTTTCTGGAGCATCTCCTCTGTCACACCGCAGAAATATGCTGTCTTGGAAACAGAACCTTTCATCTGAGGTGTCCTGGGCACATCCTTTCCGCTGATGGTACCAATGATATATTTTGTCATCTCCCGCTCATCTGCCTGGAAATTACGGATATAATCCGGAATCCCCTTATATACATCCAGTGTACGTTTCAGATGAGGATCGCGGTAAGATACCAGATAGCTCTCACCATTCCTCTTAAATCCGCTCATGCATCCATATGCACCGCCCTTTACGCGCAGATTCATCCACAGATAATCATAACTTAAGATAACCTTCAGAATTTCCAGTGCACCTGTATATTCCAGGCCTTTTTTCTTAAAATTACCGGTCTGAGCCACATACTGGACCTGTCCGGAAGTCTTAAATCCCTCATTTTTCTTTGTGCAAGTCAGCTTCTCTTTCGATTTTTCCACTGGTTCTGTGCCAAGTCCTGCCTTTACAGTTCCCGCCAGTTTCTGAACTGTCTCCAGGGACTCTCTCTCACCTGTATAACTGATCATAAAGTTCTCCGGACGGAGAATTTTTTTCATCAGTTTACAAAGCTCTTCTACAGTTTCCTCTTTTCGCTGTTCAAAATCTTTTTCCAGTTTTTCGATAAACTGATAATATCCGATTCCCGCCATCTCATCCTGGAATGCAGCCATCGGAGAAGAATATGCCGCTGCTCTGAGTACAGCAGTGGAATGTCCGGCACCTGTCAGGTTTACCTGTGCCCTGGACTTCACAGATGCAACAATCTCATAGAGACGCTTGGTATCTTCCAGTTTCGAGCTGTTCAGGATCTCCCCAATCATTTTGAAAAGGAAATCCATTTTTGTATAGAGTGCCTTACCTCTTACAGAGAACATAGCCTGAAACTCTTCTGTAGAATCAGCTCTGTCAAAAACCTCTACCCCACAGTTGATACCGCCTGTATTGGCATTGATCTCATTAAACAGTTCTCCGTATGTGTAATGCTCTGTATCCACATAACCCAGTACGGATTTCAAAAGTCCCAGATAAGGAATCTGCTCAGGTGCGATACTGTCAGTCTTAAACATCAGATCTACATAACCGATGCCATTTGTGCATACATCATGGTAAAGGAACAGACTGTTGTCTACAGTTAATTCTTCATTTACGATCTTTGCAGCTTCCTTCTTAATATCGCTTCTCTTTAACATCGGAATGCACTCCAGTGCTTTTGGATCTTCGCCGGCTTCCTGATATGCTTCCAGTGCTTTCGTCTTCTCAACCATTGCATCCAGCTGTTCTTCAGAAAGACTGCTTCTGTATGCTTCCAGCTTCTCCTCCAGTTCTTTTTCACGCTGGGCTGCCAGACCTTTCTTCGGTATAAGAGTCATGATGCATCCATGGGGATTTTCAAGAAGATATTTACGGATCAGTTCTTCAAAATATCCTTCGTTTACTGCCTTTTTCAGGTTTTCAAAAACTGTAAGCTGCTGTACCTGTGCAAAGGGATTTCCTTTTTCATACAGCCAGTCTCCCAGAATATCCAGACTGTACATCAGTCCTTTTGGATAAGAGGAAAAATCAGCTTCACGATAACGGAATTCAAAGTAATTGATTCCAGCCTCTACAGCTTTCTTATCAATTCCATTCTTAACAATATCTCCCAGTACCTGTCTGATCACAGATACGAATTCTTCTTTTTTGTCCGGATTGGAACCTTTTGCAATTACTGTAAAATATGGCTGGAGAATACCATCATCATAAGATCCATAGACATCCTTGCCTGCTTTTACATCCAGAAGTGCCTGCTTTAACGGTGCTCCCGGTGCGCTTAACAGTGCGTAATCCAATACCTCAAATGCCATCGCCATCTGACTGTCCGCAGCATTTCCAACAACCATGTTATAAGAAAGATAGGTATTGTCCTCTTCTCCCTCATTCTCAGCAACCGGATACTCAAGAGTCACATCCCGGCATGCTCCGAATGCTTTCTGTTCCTGAATAACAGAATCCACATCCAGATAATCAAAATGCGACAGATAATGCTCATCCAGGAATGCCAGTTTCTCTTCCATATCCATATTTCCATACAGATAAATATAGCTGTTGGATGGATGGTAATAAGTTCTGTGGAAATTCAGGAAATTCTCATAGGTAAGATCCGGAATATTTTTCGGATCACCGCCTGATTCACATCCATAAGTGGTATCAGGGAAAAGGTGATTCATAATCTCCCGTTCCAGAACTTCATCCGGTGAGGAGAAAGCACCTTTCATCTCATTATATACAACACCGTTATATTTCAGCGGTCCTTCCTTCTGTTCCAGATGATAGTTCCAGCCTTCCTGACGGAAAATCTCTTCTCTTTTATAGATATTCGGATAAAATACCGCATCCAGATAAACATGCATCAGATTCTGAAAATCCTTATCATTGCAGCTGGCTACAGGATAGCAGGTTTTATCCGGATAAGTCATGGCATTCAGGAACGTATTCAGAGAACCCTTTACCAGTTCTACGAAAGGATCCTTTAATGGAAATTCCCTTGAACCGCAGAGTACACTGTGCTCCAGGATATGTGCCACACCTGTGCTGTCCTTAGGCGGTGTGCGGAATGCAATATTAAATACTTTATTCTCATCATCATTCTCGATCAGCATAACTCTTGCACCTGTTTTCTTATGGCGCAGAAGCCAGCCTGTAGAATGGATATCTGTCAGATTTTCTTCTGTCACAACTTCATAAGCCGTCAAATTTTCTTTGTTCATGTATGCCTCCAGTAATTTTTTTTTGGCTTTTCTTTATAATCCGCCTTCTCCCGGGAAATGTGCCTCATAAACTTCTCTTGCTGCCCTTGTTATCATTTCCAGTTCTTCCTGCATGTTGATTTCCTCCGGAAATGCAATGGCAGTGGTATAAATATCGTTCTGAATCTTACTCTTTGCACTTTTCTCACTGATATGGACAATCCCGCACAAGATCGTGTTATAGGCCTTATCCTTCTCGCAGAGTTCCATATAGGTTTTGACCATATGGCAGCATTCTCTGTAAAGCAGTTCTCTGTGAAGCTCACTTTTCTCCTGCATTTCTCTGAATTTCAGCCTGGTAAGATTTTTCCCGATTTCTTTTCTGGCCCTCTTTAAACCAAACAGCTTTCCCGCTGTATCCTTGTTATATTCCATTGCCATCCAAAGTGCCAGATATCCATCAGCACGTGTACCGGAGCCTGCCTCTGAAGGTTCTCCGTAACGCAGTTCCCACAGTTCCTTACGGACAGCATTTGCCTCCTCATCTTCACCTGCCGCAATAGACTGGTCAAGAAACATCTTTCTTTTCATCGGATCATGCTCTCTGTAATAAAGAGCAATTGTTGGTGTGTCTGTCATATATTTGTCCTTTCCGGTTACTTTATCTGCAACTGTCTGCTGCCTTTACAGTTACCTTTCTCTTACAATCCAAAACTCTACTTTCATGGCTCTTCATAGGTAAGCTCTGTTTCTGCCAGAGACAGTGCCTCTTCAATAACCTGATCCATATCCATGTAGCGATACATGCCGAGTCTTCCGCCAAAGATCACATTCTTCTCTTCTAATGCGCGGCGTTCATATTTGTCAAACAGTTCACTGTTCTTCGGATCATTGACCGGATAGTAAGGCTCTTTGCCTTTTTCCCATGCTGCCGGATATTCTCTGGTGATCACAGTCTTTGGCTGTGTACCAAATTCAAAATGTTTATGCTCAATGATTCTTGTATACGGCACTTCATAATCTGTATAATTGACAACCGCATTGCCCTGATAATTTCCCATATCCAGCACTTCTGTCTCAAATCTCAGTGATCTGTATTCCAGTTCTCCGTAACAATAGTCATAAAATTCATCAATCATACCTGTAAAGAGTACTTTGTCTGCCTGTGCGGTCAGTTCCTCTCTGTTTGCAAAGAAATCTGTATTCAGACATACCTGTACGCCCTCCAGGAGTTTCTTCACAATACGTGTATATCCGCCTTTGGGGATTCCCTGGTAAGGATCTTTGAAATAGTTATTATCATAAGTATAACGCAAAGGCAGTCTTTTTATGATAAATGCCGGCAGATCTTTACACTCCCTGCCCCACTGCTTCCTTGTATATCCTTCTACCAGTTTCTCATATACGTCCTGTCCAACCAGTGCAAGCGCCTGTTCCTCCAGGTTCTTTGGATGGGTAATGTGCATTCTTGCGATCTGTTCCTGTATCTTCGCCTTTGCTTCTGCAGGAGTACGTACTCCCCAGAGCTGATGAAAGGTATTCATATTAAACGGCAGATTATATAATTCATCCTTATAGACTGCGATCGGTGAATTCACAAAATGATTAAATTCTGCAAACTGATTGATATAATCCCACACCTGTTTTCTGGAAGTATGGAAGATATGTGCACCGTATCTGTGTACTTGGATTCCCTCTACTTCTTCTGTGTAAATATTACCGCCGATATGACCTCTCTTATCGATCACAAGGCATGTTTTCCCCCGTCTTGTGGCCTCATGTGCAAACACTGCACCAAAAAGGCCGGCTCCTACTATCAGATAATCATATTTCTTCATGTGCGACACCTTCTTCTTGTAATATTGAAAAAGCAGTAACGCTTTTTTGCGCTACTGCCATTATAACAAATTCATCCGAAAATGGATAGTCTTTCTATTCTATTATTTTCCTGCCACTTTATCAAACACATCTGTGATTTCTTTAGATGGTGCTTTCGTAGCCAGACTGAAGATAATGATCATCGCAAGGCTGACAGCAAAACCTACAGCCAGAGAATAAAGTCCTGTATAAGAACCAAGAGTCTGTCCTGCCGCAAGCGGTATATAATCCCAGACGATAACTGTCAGACCACCGGAAACAATGCCTGCAACTGCACCTGCAAGATTTGTTCTTCTCCAGAACAGTGACATTACCACAGTCGGACCAAACGCTGCACCAAGACCGGCCCATGCATTGGATACCAGTCCCATAATACTGCTATTCGGATTCCACGCGATCACAAATGCGAGAACAGATACCACGATAACCGTAAATCTTGCAACTGCAAGAATTTCCTTTGAGTCTGCATCCTTCTTAATGAACTGATGATATAAATCCTCAGATGCTGCGGACGCTGTTACCAGAAGCTGTGAATCAGCTGTGGACATAATTGCCGCAAGAATACCGCAAAGGAAGATTCCTCCGATAAACGGAAGTCCCAGATGAGTGGAAAACAGTTTATTGATCATCTCGATAAATACACTCTCTGAGGAAGATGCACCATTTTCACCAAGTACAGTCGGAAGCAGATATGCACGACCTATAATACCGATAAAGCACGCTGCTGTCAGAGAAAGGATATCCCACACGATTGCGATCATACTGGATTTTTTTAATTCTTTCTCACTCTTTACAGCCATGAAGCGGGTAAGGATATGAGGCATACCGCAGTATCCAAGTCCCCATGCAAGCTGGGAAAAGATTTCAACAAATGTATATGGGCGCTCTCCGTTCTCAAAAGGATTCAGAAAAGCTGCTGCTCCACCCGGTGCTCCGCTCTGTGTCAGAAGATCACTCAGGCTTCCGCTCAGTGTCAGATATGCAACCAGCGGAACGATCAGAAGACCGATCAGCATCAGTGTTCCCTGTACAAAGTCAGTTACGCATACAGCCATAAATCCCCCCATAAATGTATAACAGAGGATAACTGCTGCACCAATTGCCAGAGCTATATGATAATCAATTCCAAATACTGTGTTAAAAAGTTTACCGCCTGCTGCCAGTGCAGAAGCTGTATAAACCAGGAAAAAGATTACGATCACGATGGATGAAAGCAATAACAGGATTCTCTTCTTATCCTGAAATCTGTTCTCAAGAAATGCCGGGATTGTAAGGGAATTGTTTGCTGCGATCGTATATTTACGAAGTCTGTGTGAAATACACACCCAGTTTAATACAGTTCCGATGAACAGACCTACAGCAATCCAGATCTGTCCTGTTCCCAGTGAATAAATTGCTCCCGGAAGTCCCATTAAGAGCCATCCGCTCATATCTGATGCCTGTGCTGAAAGAGCCGCTACCCATGCATTCAGTCCACGTCCGCCCAGAAAATAATCTTCCGAGCTGCTTGTTTTTTTCATATAAACCACACCAATGACTATCATAAGTAACAGATAGGCAACAAATGCGGACAATATGACCATTATTGTACCACTCAAATTTACTCCTCCTTTTTTCTTCTTTTTTTCATACACTCTGGATTTGCCAAAGTATGTTCTGTTTTCTTCACATATTTATCCAAAAACAGAATACAGTCATTTTATATACTGCAAAAAGTAACCGGGTACCACTTCTGTACCCGGCTACTTTACCACATTACCTTAGCATCACGCAAGTGTATTTCTTGTTTTTCGACATTTTTCCGCCATTTTATGGAATTATTACAGTTACCGTCCGGCAAAGACCTTCACAGTAACTGTTTTATATTTTTACACCCAAACAGGTACTCTGTCAATCAGAAATTTATCTGTTCCTGTCTGCCAGCCTGTTTACATTCTCTTTTTGCTGTATGTTTTCTGCCTGTCAGGGCTTTATCTTTTTTCAGATAAACATTCTTAATATAGGAAATCAGCACCTCTTCCCCATGATCATTAAGTATCCGCAGCAGTCCCTCCAGATCTCTCTTTGTCTTCGGATGGATAAACCACAGTTTTTCCTTACCTTTCAGATAATAGTCCAGAGGCTGATGCTGATCATACTTATCCCCCAGATAATTTCTGGAAGCACTGATCCTGTCCATCACCATTTCCGCAATATATTTACGGGGCATGGGCACACCATTGATGATATGCTCATCTCCCGGTGCATAATCTACCCAGTACTCAAAATGATGTTTGTTGCGCCCTTTATGATGAAGCCAGGATTTTGATATTCCTGTATCTTCTCTTTCTGCATTGTTGGGACTTCTGTCTCCCTGATAGTATTTACATCCAACCAGAAATTCCACAGGTGCATATTTGGACAGGTCATGAAGCAGTCCCTGTTTATACATACCAGCCCGGAAACAGTAATGCATAACCAACAGCTTATGTCTGGTTATTGTTTTAAAGTGCAGCCACGGATGCATCTTTCTTCTCCTCCTCTACAGCCATCAGCACCACGATCGTACGCGGTGTGACCTTCAGCTTTTTACTATAAGTTTCCTGTTCCTGCTCCAGAAAACCATTCTCTTTCACAGCACTGGTATCAATCACTTTCTTCCATTTTCTGTATCCTGCCAGATTAGGAAGCGCAAAAATACGATCTTCCCAGTGAAAGTTATATGCAACGTATATGGAAGCATCCTCGCTGCCGTCTGCCCGGTGCGCATAGGCGCCACAATACATAATTCCAAGCAGTCTGGATGTGTTCTCAGAATTCATATACCATGCGCGTTCTCCATGAAGGGAAACATCTGGCAGTCCCCTGGTCTGATAATCCACTCCGTACATTTCTCCCGGAACATGAAGAATCGGATGTTCTTTCCGGAAAGCAATGGCATTCTTTACAAACTGAAACAGGGATTCATTTTTCTTCAGTGCTTTCCAGTCAATCCATCCAACCTGATTATCCTGACAATAGGCATTATTATTTCCGTTCTGTGAATTTCCAAACTCATCCCCGCCATAGATCATAGGAACACCCTGACTGAGCAGCACCATAAGAAAAGCATTTCTGATCTGACGTTCTCTCATCTGTCTGATCTGCAGCCTTCTGCTTGGCCCTTCCACGCCACAGTTCCAGGAATAATTATAACTGCTGCCATCGTGATTATTCTCCTGATTTGCTTCATTATGTCTGTAATTATAGGTCACCATATCATTCATGGTAAAGCCATCCTGACAGGCCATATAATTGATAACTGCATAGGCATTGGGATTTCTTCTGATATGGTAAGCTGTCGCTGAAACCATATCTTCGTCACTTTTCAGGAAACGGCGCATATCCTGCAAAAATCCCGGATTATACTGTGCAATACATTTGTCTTCCGGTTTCTTCTTTTTCCGGATCTGGCTCTCATCAAAATCGTGAAACATCAGCCGGGTATCACTTAAAACCCCGTCATGCATCAGCAATTTGGCAGAAACTCCCTCACCCAATACATGAAATCCGTCTACATGATAGTAAAGTTTCCAGAACTGCAATGCCCTGAGTGCTGTCACAGGATTACATTCTCGTGGAAAATACATTTCCATGATACAGGCAATTCCGGCCTGATGCAGTTTTTTAATGAATGTTTTAAACTCTTTCTCCGGATCATCTGTTGCACAGTAAGATCTCTTGGGTGCAAAATAATAGCCATACATATATCCCCAGAAATTAACACGTCCCTGTGTATGCTTCTCAGATACCATTTTCTCAGATTCAGAATTCTTACAGGTACCGCTTTCCATAAATTCATATGCAGGCATCAGTTCAATTGTATTGATACCAAGCTCTTTCCAGTACGGGATCATTTCCTCCAGTGCCTGAAAAGTTCCCTTTGTACCGGTTATCGTCCGATTCGCTTTTGTATATCCGCGCACATGCAGTTTATAAAGGATCATTTCGTGATATGGAATAGCCGGATTTTTGTCGTTCTCCCAGTCAAAAACTTCTTTTTTAAGAAATCCTCCCCTGACTTTGTGCGGATTCGTACCCACCTCTGCACCAAAGCGTTCCCGTCCCAGAATCCTGTACGCACAGGGATCAGTATACACCTTTCCATTTATCAGAAAATTGTACTCGTACTCTTTCAGATCAAAATCCGGAATATACATTGCATATACATTTCCGGTTCTGTTTTCTTCTGTAAAAGGAATCTCCACATAAGGTTTTGCTGATCTCTTTTTGTAGAGAATCAGAGATGCTCTGCTGTCTTCCGGTACCTCAACTGCAAAATTACAGCCATCTGCCAACGGATTTGCACCAGGCACAAGAGCCAGCCCCTTTTCTGTTTTCATCTTTCTGCTCTCAGCCATCTCTTTCTCTCCTTCATATTTTTTCTTGTTGCTCATTACACTTTTCAGAAACACTATACAACGCTATAATGTAATCTGAAGTTCTACCGGACAATGATCGGAACCCATAATTTCAGAATGGATTTCTGCGCCTTCAAGCTTATCCTTCAACTGTGGAGACGTGATAAAATAGTCAATTCTCCACCCTGCATTCTTCTCTCTTGCTTTAAATCTGTAAGACCACCAGGAATATCTGCCCTCTACATCCGGATAAAAATAACGGAATGTATCGATAAATCCACTCTCCAGCACCTTACCAAAGCATGCTCTCTCTTCATCTGTAAATCCGGCATTTTTCCGGTTGGTCTTAGGATTCTTCAGGTCGATCTCCTGATGTGCCACATTGAAATCCCCGCAGCAGATCACAGGCTTACTTTCCTGCAATTTCAACAAGTATGCCAGAAAATCCTCTTCCCAGTGCATACGGTATTCCAGTCTGCGCAGTTCACTCTGGGAATTTGGTGTATATACAGTCACCAGATAAAATTTTTCATATTCCAGGGTGATCACACGCCCTTCTTTGTCATGTTCCTCAATTCCAATTCCATACGCCACAGACAGTGGCTCTTTCTTTGTAAAAACAGCAGTTCCGGAATATCCCCGTCTGTTGGCATAATTCCAATACTGATAATATCCCGGAAGTTCCAGCTTCACCTGCCCCTGCTGGCATTTCGTTTCCTGCAGGCAGAAAATATCCGCATTAAGTGCTGCAAAGCTCTCTTCAAACCCTTTGCCAATGCATGCACGTATACCATTTACATTCCATGAGATTAATTTCATAATCAACTGATCCCCTTTGTTTTCTTATTAGCCCTGTTCAGCATTTGCTAACGATTCTCCCCTGAACGCTTCTGGTCTATTATAGCACGTTTCATGACTGTAAAAAACCTCTTTTTCTCCGGTTTCTGCTCATTGCATTTTTTTCCGGTTTCTGCTACAATGAACTGACATCAGATAAACATAGTCCCTGATAAATAAGAAAGAATGAGGAATATAAAATGAGTGACGAATTTACAGCTGGCGGATGTAACCCGAGTGACTGCGCTTCCTGCGGTGGTGGATGCAATTCAGCCGGCGGATGCGATCCTGTTGAAAACCACAAGACAATCACCCTTACCATGGAAGACGATACAGAGGTAGAATGTGCAATTCTCACCGTTTTCCCGGTAGATGCAAAGGAATATATCGCACTTCTCCCACTTGATGAGAACGGTCAGAATGAAAGCGGCGAGGTTTATCTCTACACATTTGCCCGTACTGAGAGCGGTGAGCCGATGCTTTCCAACATCGAAAGCGATGAAGAATACGCAAAAGCCGCAGTTGCTTTTGACACAGTTCTCCAGAACGCAAAAGATTCTATGGAGAAGATTGATTGATCTGTTAAAGAATTTCATATGTAAGACTAAAATAAGAACCATCATCATTTCATAAAATGTGTGATGGTTCTTATTTTTTATCTTATAGCGCTCCCCGTAAATTATGTATATAAGAGGATTACTATAAAGCGTCGCAAACTGCCATAAATACTACTATGAATAAAGGTTATATATCATAAACACTGCGCACTTTCAGTCCATCCGGCTTTCCATCAAGTATCTTCACTCTGTATTCTCCTGCATTCATGTCAAAATAATTATCTTCAAGAATCAGATCATCATTCTCATTCCGGATTTCCACACTCTTTGCATATGCTTCTGCCTTAACAACTATCTCATCTCCGTCTACGCGCACAGTCAGTCCGGGATTCAGATAGCGGAAGTATTTCGGATAGGAAAAGATCACAGTTCCCTGAGAAATAATCTGATCATTTTCCCATGCCTCATAACTTACATATTCATTAAAACAGTCAATCTGGGGAAGTTCGACCTTATCCATCCATACAGCAGACAATGCCGGTACTTCCAGCCACTGTTCTTCCTCCCTCAGAATTGTGGCATCTGTCTTTCGCACTGCCCATTTCACCAGAACCCTGTGAGCATCCAGCGTTTCATTGGTCACATTCAGACGGATGGATTTTTCAAATTCAAAATGCTGACGGTTCATATCCGCTTCCACTGTCATCCAGCTCTGCTCCTCACAGGAAAGCATCACAGGTGCAAAGAATCTCTTCGCATAATAATGAAGCGCTTTCCAACGTCCGTAATAATCAATGGATGACCAGGAAATAACAGGCCAGCAGTCATTTAACTGCCAGTAAATTGCACCCATACAGCGTCCCCGGTTTCTGCGGTAATGTTCGACTCCATAACGGATTCCATCTGCCTGAAGAAGCTGGGATGCATAAACAAAATCGCTGAAGTTCTCAGGATAACGGTATGCTGCCTGCATGTATTTGGCAATTTTTCCATTTCCTCCGTAATTTCTCTGATGTTTCTCCATCACATAAGAAAATGGATTCAATTCTCTCGGATCATCTGTTACTGTTTCAAGCGTTTTTACAGACGGGAATGACTGAAAACCAAACTCAGATGCATATCTGAAGAAATATTTACGATATTCTGAAAATGGCTTATTACCATGCCATACTTCCCAGTAATGCACATCTCCGCGGTTCGGATCATTGGGTTCATCAAAGGAACCACCTGATGACGGGCTTGCAGGCCAGTAGAAGGTATCCGGATCGTATTCGCTGAGTACTTCCGGAATAATGCGCTCATACATAAACAGATAATCTCTCACTTCTGTCGGCTTTGTCACCCAGGTGCCCTGCTTTACAAACATTTCCATCTCATTGTTTCCGCACCACAGGGCAAGGGATGCATGATGACGGAGACGTTTGATATTATCAATAAACTCCTGACGGATATTTGCCTCAAACTCCGGTGTCAATTCATAGACAGAGCATGCAAACATAAAGTCTTGCCATACCATCAGCCCCAGTTCATCACAAAGATCAAAGAACCAGTCCTCAGGATAATAGCCGCCACCCCAGACACGTACTGTATTAAAGTTCGCTCTCTTGCACTGAAGAAGTAATTCTCTGGTACGTTCTCTGGATGTTCTCTGCAGAAGATTGTCCTCAGGGATATAGTCAGCGCCCATGGCAAATACCTGATAACCGTTTACTTCATGAGCAAAGCTCTCGCCCCACTGATCTTTCTCTACATGCATGGTCAGCGTACGAAGACCGATCTTTCTGCACCAGGTGTCCACGATCTTATCTCCTGTCTTCAGGTCTACCTGCACCTGATATAACGGCTGTTCTCCCAGTCCATTTGGCCACCAGAGCTGCGGATTTTCAATCTCAATTTCATCCGGACAGTCATCCCATATAGTTTTTGTTCCATCCGGTGCAGTTACAGTCACCTGATATTCCAGTGCCTGTGCACCTTCATACCCATCTGCTTCACTCTCTTCCTCATCGACAGTCTCCACATCTACTTCCGGAACCAGCAGTACTTTGCCATCCTCATGTACCTGACGGATATACACGCTGTCCAGTCTGGCAGTTTCAATTCCCAGAAGTGTTACAGGACGGAAGATACCTCCATCCGGCAGACATGCGCCCCAGTCCCAGCCGCACATATAGTGAGCTTTGCGCAGATGCATAAATCCTTCAACTGTGTCTTCATTTCCCCTGTTTTTATATTTCTTAAATGCCTCTGCCATGAATTTCAACGGAGAGCGGATGATAACACGTAAGGTATTTTTGCCGTTTTCAAGCAGCTCTCCTACCGGAAATTCCCAGATTCTGTGCATGTTATCAACTTTTCCAAGACAACATCCATTCAGATAGATATCCGCAATCGTATCAATCCCGTCAAATCTCAGGATCACTTCCTGACAATCTTTAAACTGCGTTTCTTCATAATTAAATACCGTTTTGTATTCATAGTCCTCCTCCATCAGTGCTTTCGCCTGATATTCATTATCCCCAAAGAACGGATCCGGCATCTTTCCGTTCTTAAGAAGTGCCGCATAAATATCCCCCGGAACCTGTGCCGGAATCCAGTCCAGTTGTCTGATATTGCACAACTGCCAGTTTTCATGAAGCTGTAATTTTATCATTTGTCTTATCCCCCTTTGATTATTTTTTACATATGTTTGCATTCAGCTATATATATAATAGCATACTGCCCTTTTCTGAATCAACTCTGCAAAAAAAAATCATTACTGTTCACTCCGTTTACAGTAACAGGAAATCTTCTGCTTGACATTCCCGGGAATTCTATGCACAATAAAGGGAACAGAAACTATGATGTATGGAGTATATAGAAATGAAAGAAAAGTTATATACCATTCCACTTAATGATGCGGTAAATGCCAGTGACGAGTGTCCTTTCTGTTTTATTGAACGGGAACTGGAGCAGAACTCGCTGGATTTTGTGCTGGGAAACAGTTCTTCTTATATGGAAAGTGACATCCGGGATCAGACGGATAAGGCGGGATTTTGCAGGGTACATATGAAGAAAATGTTTGATTATGGGAATACTCTTGGGAATGCATTAATCCTTCAGACTCATTATCATAAACTTCGGGAAGAGATGAAAAAGCAGTTTGATTCTTTTTCGCCCGGAAAATCCTCGATTCTCGCGCGTTTCCGCCGTTCAGATTCCAGCACAGATAAGAATCCGATTGCTGCATGGACTGCTTCTAAGGATTGCAGTTGTTTTATCTGTCAGAATATTGATGATACCTTCAAGCGGTATGTGGAAACTTTTTTCTGGCTGTATCGGCAGGATAATGAATTTAAGAGTAAAATTCTGCGCAGTAAAGGCTTCTGTCTGCATCACTTCGGAATTCTGTGCGACGGTGCGGATAAGTATCTGAATGATAAAGAAAAGGCTGCGTTTTATCCTGCTATGTTTAAGCTGATGGATGAAAACTTTCAGCGTATGGAAGACGATCTGGTATGGCTATCGGATAAGTTTGATTACAGGAATAAGGATGCTGACTGGAAAAACTCCAAAGATGCTCTCCAGCGTGGGATGCAGAAGCTTCGTAGCGGATACCCGGCAGATCCGGTGCATAAGGCAAAATAAAAAATTCTCTCTTAACATTTATGAACTGATATACTTCATGATCATTTGTTAAGAGAGAATTTTTTATTACATTACAACTCCATCAATTTCTACATCAGCATCCACATCCTGAGTATAGTCGATATCTTCATATCGGAATCCAAACATATGATAGAAATCTTCCCAATAGCCATCAATATCGCAATATTCCTTTACAGTGTCTGTAGTAACTGCTTTCCAGCATTTTTTTACTTCTTCCTGAATCTCCGGTGTCAGTTCGTAATCATCCATACGAATGAAACCATTCTCATCTGTCCGGAAACCTGTTGGTGTGTAGAGTTTCTGTGTAAAGAGTCTGGCAATCTGCTGAATGCAGTTTTCATGATTTCCGACTTTCTTCATTACTTTATAGAGGATTGCGAAATACAGCGGCACAACCGGAATTGCTGCACTTGCCTGAGTTACGAGTCCTTTATTTACTGATATTACCGCACGGACATCCGGGTGTGCCTGGTTGATCTCAGACATTGTTTTCTGCAAATGCTGTTTGGCAGTTCCGATGGTTCCGTGATAGTAAATTGGATAAGTAAGTTCCGGTCCGATATAGGAATATGCTACAGTTACTGCATTCTCAGTCAGTACATCTGCTGCTTTCAGCGCATCAATCCAATCCGCCCAGTCTTCGCCACCCATAACTTTGACTGTGCTTAAAACCTCTTCTTCAGTAGCCGGTTCTACTGTTTTCTCTGCAATCTCATTGTTTCGCAGATCAAGACTCTTTTCTGTGAAAGCCTCACCTGTAGTCTTCAGGCAGGAGGACCAGGTTTTTCCTTCAGCATCTGTACGTCTTGGCGCTGCCAGACTGTAAACTACCAGATCCACCTTTCCCAGATCTTTTTTGATCAGCTCAATAGCTTTATCTTTGATTTCTTTTGAAAAAGCATCTCCGTTGACAGTCTTGGCATAGGCACCTTTTTTTGCTGCCAGGCGATGAAATTCCGCAGTGTTGTACCATCCCGGTGTCGCTGTTCTTCTGCCATTTGCCTGACGTTCAAACATAATCCCAAGGGTGTCCGCACCGCAGTTTTCCAGTGCGCAGATTCGTGATGCGAGACCGTAGCCTGTAGAACATCCGATGATCAGTGCTTTTTTTGTTCCGTTTACCGTTCCCTGTTTACAGGCGTAATCTGCCTGATTGCGCACACTCTCTGCACATCCCTGTGGATGTGCGGTTGTGCAGATATATTCTCTTACTTTTGGCTCGATGATCATAACTTTTCTCCCTGAATTTATTTCTTTGCCTGATATTTTTTAGTCAAGCGGATAAAATCATCCGCTTGGTTACTTACTCATAATTGAATAACTGCTCCGCAGTATATACGCTTGAATTGTATGTATTGCAAATATTTTGAATCTCAAAATATTATAGCAAAGAAAAAGCAGAACGTAAAGTAAAAATCTCAGATTCTTCCCTATGTTCTACTTTTTTTACATTCTGGCTCTGATTTCATCTATAAACTTTGTGAAATATGCTCCGCCAAAACATTACATTTCTTTTTCCAACTATTTCGCAGTAGTACTTCCAAATCCACCATTGCGGATTTCTGTAGCATCATCATCTACCGTGATTCCATACTCTACAAAGATTCCCTGCATGAAGCCTGTATCTGCCGGAATTGTCAAAGTTTTGTTTTCATTGGAATCATTTGTAATTTTGGAAAAAATATGCCCTTCATTATCCGAGTAGAAATAATCACTGTCAATAATACCAACGGTGTTGTTGAGCTGAAGACGGTATTTGAACCCAAGTCCGCTTCTCGGGTAGCATTTCAATACCCATTCCGGCTGCATTTCCACCCGGATTCCTGTCGGAATCTTTACTGTTTCGCCTGGTTTCAGAGTAAATTCTGCCGGTGCAAAGAAGTCATAGCCGGCACTTCCTGCTGTCGCTCTCTTCGGCAGACGGATAGCTTCATATACTTTCTCTGCTTCTTCCTGAGACTGTGCGAAGGTATCAATCCAGTCTGCTGTGAAGCGTTCTTTGCTTACTTTATGAAATTTCGCGATTCGTTTCATCTGTTTTTCCTCCTGTCTGGTCATGCAAAGCTAACACTCCTGCTTCGCAGTACACTCATAGCTGAATATTTTGTGATCATCACTGACTGATTCAGTAAAAAAGCAGTTCAGGTACACCTGTCGCATACTTGAACTGCCTGTATATTTCTTATTTATGCAATACGACTTTTCCTTCATGAAGAGTTTTGGGAACATCGATCACTCTCTGATTGCTGGAACCTTTCCATTTAAGGGAAAGTTCTTTCTTGTCCACCTCAAATTCACCGTCTACGCAGACATCCAGATAACGCACGATCTCTTCTTTGCAGATTTCCTCCCAGCGAAAACCCGTATAAAGCCAGATGGTCTTGCCCGGATATCTTTTTCTGATCTCCTTCGCAAAGGCTGTTACCTCAGTGATATTTGCCGGGTGCAGCGGATCTCCGCCGGAAAATGTGATTCCGCTCACATAATCCTTGTCCAGCTCCTCATAAATCTCTGCGCGTTCCGCCCCGGTAAAAGGCAGTCCGCCGTTTGGATCCCAGGTGACAGGATTCTGGCACTCCGGGCAGCAGTGATTGCATCCCGCCACCCAGAGCACTACGCGAAGTCCGTCGCCATTAAGCATATCGTCCTTGGTAATATTGTGATATCTCATAATTTTTTACGCTTCTTCCGGTACGTCCTTCATGCTGAAGCTGATTCTTCCCATCTTGTCTTTGCCAAGGCAGATAACCTTAACTTTATCACCAAGTGTAAGAACATCCTCAACACGGTTGATTCTTTCTTTACAGATCTTGGAAATGTGTACCATTCCCTCTTTACCCGGTGCAAATTCAACGAATGCACCAAATTCTTTAATGCTGACAACTTTACCTGTGAAGATCTGTCCTGCCTCGAAGTCAGTTGCAATGATCTTAACCATGTTAGCTGCCTCATCCATACTCTTCTGATCAACACCGCAGATAGATACTGCACCTTCATCTGTGATGTCGATTTTAACGCCTGTACGCTCGATGATCGTGTTGATTGTCTTTCCTCTCTGTCCTACAACATCACCGATTTTCTGAGGATCGATCTGAATCTGGATGATCTTCGGAGCATATTCGCCTACAGCTGTACGTGGAGCTGCGATGCATTTCTCCATAACTTCTGTCAGGATATATTCTCTTGCTTCTTTTGTACGTCTGATTGCTTCTTCTACGATCGGTCTTGTCAGTCCATGGATCTTGATATCCATCTGGATTGCTGTGATACCGTCATGAGTTCCGGCTACCTTGAAATCCATATCTCCGAAGAAGTCTTCAAGTCCCTGGATATCTGTCAGAACGATGTAATCATCATCTGTATCACCTGTTACCAGACCACAGGAAATACCTGCTACCGGTTTCTTGATCGGTACACCGGCTGCCATCAGAGACATGGTGGATGCACAGATACTTGCCTGAGAAGTAGAACCGTTGGATTCAAATGTCTCAGATACAGTACGAATCGCATATGGGAATTCCTCTTCACTTGGAAGTACAGGAACTAATGCTCTCTCAGCAAGTGCACCATGTCCGATCTCACGACGTCCCGGTCCTCTGGATGGTTTTGTCTCACCTACAGAGTAAGACGGGAAATTGTAGTGATGCATATATCTCTTTGAAGTTTCAAATTCGTCAAGTCCGTCAAGCTTCTGCGCTTCTGCAAGAGGAGCCAGCGTTGTGATGGTACAGATCTGTGTCTGTCCACGTGTGAACATAGCAGAACCATGTACTCTCGGGATAATATCTGTCTCTGCTGCCAGAGGACGAATCTGTGTGATCGCACGACCATCTGGACGTTTGTGGTCTTTTAAGATCATCTTGCGGACAGTCTTCTTCTGGTACTGATATACAGCCTCGCCCAGAACTGCAAGCCACTCCTCCTTGTCGGCAAAAGCTTCTTTCAGTTTCTCTGTTACCTGGCGGATATTTTCTTCTCTTGTCTGTTTATCGTCAGAGAATACGGCAACTTCCATTTCTGCCGGAGGTACGATCTCTTTGATTGCTGTGAAGAGTTCTTCCGGAACTGCACATGATTCGTAGCTGTGTTTCGGTTTTCCACATTCTTCTACGATCTTATCGATAAATTTGATGATCTCCTGGTTTACTTCATGAGCTTTATAGATAGCTTCGATCATCTTGTCTTCCGGAACTTCTTTTGCACCGGCTTCGATCATGATTACTTTCTCTCTTGTGGAAGCTACTGTAAGCTGAAGGTCAGATACATCTTTCTGTGCCATGGTAGGATTGATGATATATTCACCATTGATCAGACCCACCTGTGTGGTAGCACACGGACCATCAAACGGAATATCGGAAATGCAGGTTGCAATAGAAGAACCAAGCATAGCCGGAATCTCCGGGTTACACTGCGGATCAACGGACATAACCATGTTTACTAATGTTACGTCATTTCTGTAATCCTTCGGGAACAGAGGACGCATTGGTCTGTCGATTACACGGGAAGTAAGGATTGCATGCTCGCTTGCTTTTCCCTCTCTCTTGTTGAATCCTCCGGGGATTTTACCTACTGCATACATCTTCTCTTCGTATTCAACGCTTAACGGGAAGAAATCAATTCCTTCTCTTGGCTCTTTGGATGCTGTTGCTGTAGATAAAACTGTAGTATCGCCATAATGCATTAATGCAGCACCGTTTGCCTGTTTTGCAACACGGTTGATATCTACTGTTAAGGTTCTTCCGGCTAATTCCATGGAATAACTTTTGTACATACGTTCATTCTCCTTTTTTCATATTCTGGTTATTATTTTTCCAAATCTTTCTGTAAATTTTTTCCTTCTTCCAATCAGGACACATATTCCTGTATCCGGTGGTGATTTCCAAATTTACATGGTATTACATTGTCACTTTAAAACAGGAGTCCGAAACAACTGAAAAAACTACTTTGTCAGCGAAAATTTATAAACTGGTTCGCTGCTTATCTATTATGAAAATAATCTTTTCAGTAGTCTCGGAAATAACTCCTGCTGCGTTTCATAGTTTCTGAATATGCATCGCATACACATTAAAACAACAATTCCACTTGCATAAAAAGGGAGGCGGATGGAAATCCGCCCCCTTCCGCATACTAAAAGGCTATTATTTTCTTAAGCCTAATTTTTCAATCAGTGCACGGTATCTTTCGATGTCTGTTTTCTTCAGGTAAGCTAACAGTCCACGTCTCTGACCTACCATTTTCAGAAGACCACGTCTGGAGTGATGATCTTTATGGTTGCTCTGTAAATGCTCTGTAAGTTCCTGAATTCTTGCTGTAAGAACTGCAACCTGTACTTCCGGTGATCCTGTATCTCCTTCAGTTCTTGCATATTCTTTCATGATTGCTGCTTTCTTTTCTTTTGAAATCATTGTGATTTCCTCCTGTATTCTATAATTATTATTGACTGACCGCCACATATTAAGAGATGGTCGGAGTGTCCTGTCCCTGAACATGGGCTGAATTCACCTTGGTTAGTATAGCACATTGTCTCTGGCGTGTAAACCTCTTTTTTTACAAACTTCCAACAAAATTAAATTGAGGAAACTATTTTTTCTGCCTGAAGTATTCCCTGCCTTTATCCGCATCCCTCTCTAACTGTGCCTTCAATGCCTCCAGTGAAGAAAACTTCTGCTCCGGTCTGAGGAATTTTTTGAAGTCTACCTTGCAGTATTCTCCATACAGATCTTCATTACAGTCAAAAAGGTATGTCTCCACACCGATAAACTTCTCACCGCCCACTGTAGGCTTATGCCCCACATTGGTGATTCCCTGGTAGCTTTTGTCTTTGAAATGGGAAACTGTAATATAAACACCGTTTGGCGGCATCAATTTTTCCACAGGAGGAATCAGGTTCGTAGTCGGGAGCAGATATTTATGTCCCATTCCACGTCCGTGTTCAACGATTCCCTCTACTGAGAAGTCCGTTCCCATAAGGTAATGAAATTTCTCCATATTCCCTCTGTTCAGCTCTTCTCTGACAAAGGTACTGCTGATCTTACGGCGTCCGTCCATTTCTTTTGGCAGGATTTCCGTATGAAATCCATATTTCTTTCCGAACTCTTTAAGCATGGCAGGAGTTCCTTTTCGCTCATAGCCAAAGCGGAAATCCTCTCCAACTGCCACATAGGAAACCTGCAGGTCTCCTATCAGTATTTCTTTTATAAAATTCTCTGCTTTCATGTGCCGTATTTTCTCTGTAAGCGGACATTCCAACAGTATATCCACTCCCATTTCTTCCAATATACGGCATCTCTCTTCCTTTGTGAGGATTGTTCTTGAGGCAGTTCCAAGCGCAAGTACAACCGCCTGTGCACCTTCCTGTTTCTGCTCAATAATTTTCTCAACCAGTTTCTGATGTCCGCGGTGTATGCCGTCAAACTTCCCAAGTGTTACCGCACTGTGTGAAATTCTGGGAAAATCATTCTCAATCCTTAAATATTCCATCATGTCTCCTAAAACATTTTTACAGGAAAATACCTGTTTCTTTTCTCATCCCACTGGTAAACTCCGGCAAAACTGCCTTCACTGCTGCACATACGTATCCATCCGTTTTTCTCCTGTGCATCGACCAGTGCCTGTACAAGAGGATTTCCATTAGCCAGAAGTCTGTCCCCTTCTTTTGTACAGCATACCCTTGGATACTCTGCAAGGATCTCCTCAATACCAAGGATTTTGCCCTCTATAGTTCCTTCCTGCACTGCCTCTTCTGTCTGCGCCAGAGTAATGGCATCATCCAGTGTAAATCTGCCCACCTTTGTCCGCAAAAGACTTTCCATGGCAGCTCCACAGCCCAGCTTTTCCCCTATATCATGGCACAGAGTACGGATATAGGTTCCCTTGCTGCAGGTCACACGAAAACGCACCAGCGGAAAACTGATATCCAGAATTTCTATCTCATAAAAATGTACAGGTCTTGGTTTACGCTCCACAGTCTTGCCCTCTCTGGCAAGTTCATAGAGTTTCTTTCCATTGACCTTCAGCGCTGAATACATTGGCGGCACCTGCATATAGTCTCCCACAAAAGAACTGACCACTGTGCAAAGCTCTTCTTCTGTAACGGAAAGCTCTGTAGTCTGTGAGAGAACAGTTCCGCTCATATCCTGAGTATCCGTAACAACGCCCAGACGCATCACTGCCTCATAGGTTTTCTCTTTATCTGTGATCATATCCACCAGACGGGTTGCTTTTCCCAGAGCCACCGGGAGCACTCCTTCTGCATCCGGATCAAGAGTTCCGGTATGTCCGATTTTCTTCATATGAAGAATTCCCCGAAGCTTTGCCACCACATCATGGGAAGTGAATCCTTTTTCCTTACGGATTACAATTACTCCATCCATCAGACTTCCTGCTCCTGAAACTGTTTGCAGATCTGTTCTGTCACATTGTTGATCACATCATACACAGAACCCTGAAGATCACATCCTGCTGCTCTCATATGACCGCCGCCGCCAAAATATACTGCAATCTTGCTTACATCCACATTTCCGTTGGAACGCAGGGAAACTTTGAAAGACTGAGTTTCCACTTCATAGATAAACATGGCAACTTCCACTCCCGCTGTAAGACGAAGCTGACTGACGATACCATCCAAATCCTTGCCATCCACACCATAGAACTCCATGTCCCTTTTTTTAAGATATCCGATAATACATTTTCCATCCAGAAGCAGGATACTCTCTGCAAGAACACGCCCCATTACCTGATTCTGCACATAAGTTTTCTGATAAAAGGATTCGTCAATGATCTTACTGAAATTGAATCCTGTCTTCATCAGTTCCCCTGCAATACGCATAGTCTCCGGTGAAGTTGAAGAGTACTGAAATACCCCTGTATCATGAACCATTCCCGTATAGATCGGCACTGCAATGGTACGGACCACTTTCTCAGAATCAAAAAGCCCATAGAGAACTTCACAGGCAGAGCTTACCTCTCCCCTGATATGATTCACCTGTGCAAATCCAGAATTACTGATATGATGGTCAATACATGCTGTTCTTTTTGCCGTGTCAAAGTATGGACCTGCAATGGCAAGTCTGTCTCTTGCACTTACATCACAGGTAACAAAAAGGTCATACTCTTTGTCACCGTCCAGCTCTGTTTTAATCTCATCCATACAGTCAATATGTCCGAAAACAGGTTTGGGATTATCCAGGTACACATCTGCCTGAATTTCCGGATAATAGGTTTTTACATATAAATATAACGCCATACAGGAACCAACGCAGTCACCATCCGGACGGATATGTCCGCCGATTCCCATTGTTTTCACACCTTCCAGTATTTCCGCAATATTTTCCATGTTCTCATCCTCTTTTAATTCTCATCCTGCTCCTCATCCTGTCTGTGGGAGTTGCTGTCTTTCTTGGTAACATCATCAATAAGCTTTGACATATTTACACCATACTCAATAGATTCGTCCAGGATAAAACGAATCTCCGGTGTATTTCTCAGGTTTAAATTACGCGCCAGCTGGCGTCTGATGTAGCCTTCTGCACTGTTCAGACCTTTGATTGTCGCTTCCTTTGCTTCTTTTTCACCCAGCACACTGATATATGCTCTGCAGGTTTTCAGATCAGGAGCCACTTCTACAGCCATGACAGAAGTCATCGGATGAATACGCGGGTCCTTGATCTCATTGCGGATAATGGTGCTGAGTTCCTTCTGGACTTCCCCATTGATCCGGGTATTCTTAATACTGTTTTTTCTCATTTTAAGTTTTACTCCTATATATCCAGCAATTCTGTTAAATACTGTGAGCAATCCGGATCATCAACTATCCCGGTCACATTATTTTCTGAATTACCACAATCAAGTCAAGGTGCGCACCACACTGTACCTGACACTATGAACCGCGCACCTTACCTTTATAAACCATTACTATCTCGGTACTTCTACCATGATATAAGCTTCTACTTTATCTTCTTCTTTCACATCGTTAAATCCGTCAAATACAAGACCACATTCGTATCCTGCCTTAACTTCCTTAACATCGTCTTTGAATCTCTTCAAGGATCCAAGCTCACCTTCAAATACCTGCTCGCCTTCTCTGGAAATACGAACCTTGCAGTTTCTCTGGAAAATACCATCCAGAATGTAGCTTCCTGCAATCGTACCAACGCCGGATGCTTTGAACAGCTGACGCACTTCCGCATGACCGATAACTTTTTCCTCAAATACAGGATCAAGCATACCCTTCATGGCAGCTTCTACATCCTCAATTGCCTGATAAATAACTCTGTACAGACGAAGATCCACACCTTCCTGCTCAGCAAGCTGTTTTGCGGTTGCATCCGGACGGACATTAAAGCCGATGATGATCGCATTTGATGTAGCTGCTAGACTTACGTCAGACTCATTGATCGCACCGACACCGCCATGGATCACTTTTACAACCACTTCTTCGTTGGAAAGTTTGGTCAGACTCTGTTTTACAGCTTCCACAGATCCCTGTACATCTGCTTTGACAATAAGCGGAAGTTCCTTCAGATCACTTGCCTGAATCTGATCAAAGAGATTATCCAGAGATAATTTGCCCTTAGTCTCCTCAAGAAGACGGTTCTTGTTCTCAGATACAAATGCACCTGCAAAGTTCTTGGCTTCCTTATCACTGTCAAATGCAAGAAGAATTTCACCTGCATTCGGCACATCACCAAGTCCCAGGATTTCTACAGGAGTAGAAGGACCTGCTTCTTTGATTCTACGTCCCTTATCATCCATCATGGCACGAACCTTACCATTGCATGCTCCTGCTGCAATAAAGTCTCCTACATGAAGAGTACCTTTCTGGACAAGAATCGTGGCGACCGGACCTTTACCTTTATCAAGCTGAGCCTCGATCACAAGACCTCTTGCAGAACGGTTCGGGTTTGCCTTTAATTCACATACCTCGGCTGTAAGAAGGATCATCTCAAGAAGAGTATCAATTCCCTCTCCTGTATGTGCGGATACAGGAACAAAAATCGTGCTTCCGCCCCAGTCTTCCGGGATCAGTTCATATTCAGAAAGTTCCTGTTTTACACGCTCAACATTAGCACTTGGCTTATCAATTTTGTTGATTGCAACTATGATTTCAACGCCTGCTGCCTTCGCATGGCTGATAGCCTCTACTGTCTGAGGCATCACACCATCATCAGCTGCTACGACCAGAACTGCGATATCTGTGGAGTTTGCACCACGCATACGCATAGCTGTGAAAGCTTCATGTCCAGGCGTATCCAGGAATGTGATCTTCTGTCCGTTAACCTCTACTACAGAAGCACCGATGTGCTGTGTGATACCGCCTGCCTCTCCACGTGTTACATTTGTCTTACGGATTGCATCCAGAAGGGATGTTTTACCATGGTCAACGTGGCCCATAACACAGACTACAGGTGGTCTTGAAACCATATCTTTTTCGTCTTCTTCATCCTCTTTGAGGAGTTCTTCGATAACGTCTACCTTCTCTTCCGGTTCTGCAATGATATCGTATTCCAGAGCAATCTCCTGAGCTTTCTCAAAATCGATCTCATGGTTTACAGTAACCATCATACCCTGCATAAAGAGCTTCTTCACAATTACTGACGGCTGCATTTTCATAGCTTCTGCCAGTTCGCGGATCGTCATCTTCTCCGGAAGTGTGATTTCTTTAACCTCAGGTTTCTTCTCTTCCTGTTTTGGCTGCTGAGCCGGTTTCTGCAAAGCTTTCGGGATTCTGGAATTCTTATTGAATCCGCCCTGATTTGGTCTGCGTCCGCCACTCTGTGTCTTATCAAAATCTTTTTTCTTGTTTTTGTTCTCTCTGTCTCTTTCTCTCTTGCTGTCTTTGGAAGTCTTTGTCAGTTCCGGTGCAAATGCCATATCGTCATTCTTTCTTGTATTCTGACGCTGTCCCTGACGTCCCTGACCGCCACCGAAGCGTCCGTCACGTCCTTCACTTCTGTTTCCGTCCGGACGGCCCTGACCATTACCCTGTGGTCTTCCTCCCTGACGGTTTCCATCGCCCTGTGGTCTTCCCTGACCGAAACGTCCTCCCTGACGATTTCCATCGCCCTGGAATCTTCCGCCCGGACGGCTCTGGCCATCGCCCTGGGATCTTCCCTGACCGAAACGTCCTCCCTGACGGTTATCGCCCTGAGATCTTCCTTCACCCTGAGGTCTTCCCTGACGGTTCTGTCCGTCCGTTCTTCTGTTGCCTGTACCTGGGCGGTCATTATTATTTCTTCTTGGTCTGTCACCGTCTGTTCTTGAACTGTCGGAATTTCTTCCTTCTGTATTTCTTGGTGAACCTGTTCTCTCGCCTTCAGCTTTCACAGGTTTCTTTCTTGGTTTTCCTCCGTCACTTGCATTCTGTGCATGAAAAACGCGGATAATATTTTTTTTCTTTTTAGGTGTTTCAGTTTTATCTCCTTCAGATTTTGCTGTTACAACCTTTTCTTCTGTCTTGGGAGTATCCAATTTCGCAATATGCTCCTTTCCCCTGTTATTATTGTCTTTTCTGAATCTATTCTTTACTTCCGAAACCGCAGACTCATCCACCATACTCATATGGCTTCTCACATCAACGCCTTTTGATTTCAGAAACTCGATCACTTCTCTGTTCTGTCGTCCAAGCTCTCTGGCCAGCTCATGTACTCTTAATTTTGACAATCGCTATACCTCCTTCATGATTGCTTTCGCAAAGTTCTCATCCTGGACAGCCAGACAGGCACGGTACTCCTTTCCCATTGCTCTGCCTAAGCTCTCTTTATCTGAGAAGAAGAAAATCGGAACTTCATAAAAACTGCACATATTCCTGAATTTCTTCTTTGTATTTTCGGAAGCGTCCTCGGCCACGATCACAAGCAGTCCTTTTCTGGTCTTTACAGATTTCTCTGTGGAAAATTCTCCGCTTACGGTCTTTCCTGCTTTGGTAGCCAGCCCTATCAGCGACAGTACTCTGTTATTTTTCAATATCTTCCAGCTCCTTCTTAAGTCGTTCGTATACCTCATCCGGAACTGCAGTTTTCAGTGAACGCTCAAGTCCATGATTTTTGATTGCTTTATCCAGACATTCTCTGGAAAAACACAGATACGCGCCTCTGCCGTTTTTCTTACCGGTAGTATCAAGCACGATCTCATCTTCTGTAGTCTTAAGAACTCTGAGCATCTCTTTCTTGCTTTTCATTTCCCTGCAGCCGGTACACTGGCGCATGGGAATCTTATTCTTCGTCTTCATTCTCTCCTGCTTCCTGAGCCTGCGGCTCTTCTTCTACAGGAACTTCCTCTGAAGCTTCTTCTGCTTCGGTTTCTTCTGTCAGGGAATCTTCTGCTGAAGTTTCCTTTGCTGATGCCTCAGCTGCATCTTCTGCAGTCTCGTCATCATCATAATCATAGAAATCACCGGCTTCTTTTGCCTGAGTCTCACTCTTGATGTCAATCTTAAATCCTGTAAGTCTTGCAGCAAGACGTGCGTTCTGACCTTCTTTACCGATTGCAAGGGACAGCTGATAATCAGGAACAACTACCAGAGCTGTCTTCTCATCAGGATCTGCCATAACTGCGATAACCTTTGCAGGGCTCAATGCATTCTCAATCAGGATCGCCGGATTCTCATCCCAGTTGATGATATCGATTTTTTCACCGCGAAGTTCCTCAACTACTGCATTGACACGTGCGCCGTTCATACCTACGCATGCACCAACTGCATCTACATCCGGATCGTTGCTCCATACAGCGATCTTTGTACGGGAACCTGCTTCTCGTGCGATACTCTTAATCTCAACGGTTCCGTCTTTTACTTCTGCAACTTCTGACTCAAAGAGACGTTTCACAAGTCCCGGATGAGTTCTGGATACCAGGATACGAGGTCCTTTCGGTGTATCCTTGACTTCAAGAATATATACCTTGATTCTCTCAGTCGGCTGGAAAGTTTCCCCTTTCACCTGCTCATTCTCACTTAATACTGCATCTGCCTTACCAAGATTGATGCTTACATTCTTACCCATCACACGCTGTACAATACCGGTTACTACTTCTTTCTCTTTTCCGTAATATTCATCAAACAGCACCTTACGTTCTTCCTCGCGGATTTTCTGCAGGATAACGTTCTTTGCATTCTGTGTCGCAATACGTCCGAATTCCTTAGACTGGATTGGAACCTGTATCATGCCGCCGATCTCAGCTCTTGATGTGATCTTCAAAGCATCTGCCAGAGAAATCTCCATTGCAGGATCCTCTACGTACTCTACAATACTTCTGTCTGCATACACTGAAAAATCGCAAGTTTCCGGATTAATAGTTACATGTACATTGTCAGCTTTTCCAAAATGGTTTTTGCAGGCCTGGATCAGAGACTGCTCAATTGCCTCAAGCAGAGTATCTTTGCTGATACTCTTCTCCTTTTCAAGGATATCCAGTGCCTCCTTTAACTCTCTGCTCATTTTTTTCTTATCCTCCCGAATTAACTAAAACTCTATTGCGAGGCGTATCAGGGCTGTGTCTTTCTTATCAAAAACACGCTCGGTTCCATCCTCATCGATTGTCACACTGTTACTATCATATGCGGTCAAAATCCCGCAGAACTCTTTTTGCTTCTCGATTGGCCGGTAGGTACGGATTTCCACCAGTTTTCCCATGTTTCTCTCAAAGTCTTTGTCTTTCTTCAGCGGTCTGTCCAGTCCCGGTGAACTGATTTCCATAATATAACTGTCTTCAATAAAATCATTCTCATCCAGTTTGTCACTGAAAGCTCTGCTGACTGTCTCACAGTCATTTACTGTAATTCCGCCTGGTTTGTCAATGTATCCTCTCAGATACCAGTTTCCTGCTTCCTTTACATATTCTACATCAACCAGTTCAAAGCCGTTAAGTTCTACGATCGGTGCCAGAAGTTCCTCTGCGCGCTTTTCATATTCTTCCCGTCTGCTCATTTTCCCACCTGCCTTTCCATGCAACAAATAAGAGTGGGCTCACGCCCACTCCTTTGTCAACAAGTTCTAATTTAGATGTATTGTAACACCAATTTCCGGCAATTGCAAGGCTTTTCCTGCAAAAACCTTGATTTTAGCGGATTTGTTGGTTTTATATACGTGGTTTTGTTCCTTTACTGTCCCGTTTGGACAGTTTTACCCTGTTGAGAACATAAGGTTTATCATGGTAAGTAATGGTATATTCCTGACGGCTTTCCAGAAGATATGCATGATCCAGCTTATCTCCTTCTGCCAGTTTCATTCCACGCACCCCGATAGATGTTTTCTTCATAGTAGAAATATCCTGTTTCTGAAATCTCAAGAAATATCCTCCCTCACTCTGGAATACCACCTGTTCCATTTCATCTGCTGAACCCACAAAGATCAGAGAATCCTCTTCAGCAAGTTTGGTAGACACGATCGTTCTCTTCGCCACATCAAACTCTGCACCGCTCACCAGCTTACACATGGATGCAGCAGTGACAAACAGAAGTGTATTTTCTTTTATAGATGCCAGCGGTGCTACATAAAGCATACGTTCCTGTGCACTGTCATAATTGCTCAGGTTATCTGCCGGTGTCCCCTTATCCCTGAAACGAACCAGCGGAATATCTGCCACCTTGATGCTGTGCATCTTTCCATTATCTGTAAAGATACAGATCTTATCTGTATTCATACAATTAAACACATATTTGTTCTCTGCATTGGCAGCGTCTTTATTTCTCTCATATGCAGACTTATCAATGGTCCGCATATATCCGAAGCGATCCATAAGGAAGGTGACTTCCATCTCCTCCATCTTCTTTTCTTCATAGACAACTTCTTCTGCATTTTCGATCACTGTGCGGCGTTTCGTACCGTACTCTTTCTTGATCTGATCCAGTTCTTTCATGATCACTTCTGCCATGGAATCATAATTATTCAGGATATCTTCATAAATGGCAATGTTCTTCATTGTTTCTGCATAATCCGCCTGAAGTGCCTCGATTTCCAGACCGATCAGTTTGTACAGACGCATATCCAGGATCGCAGCTGCCTGTTTTTCTGAGAAATGCAGCTTCTGCGCAGCTTTATCGCTTGATTTGCTCTTGAATCTGATTCCTTCTGTCACACCGTCAACCAGGCATTTCTTTACCTGTTCTCTATTCTTGCTTCCGCGCAGGATCTCGATGATCAGGTCAATCACATCACATGCCTTGATCAGACCTTCCTGGATTTCTTTCTTCTCCTGCTCTTTATTCAGAAGTGTGGTGTACTTTCTGGTCGTGACATCGAATACGAAATCCACGTGATGCTCGATCACCTGCTTCAGGCTCAGGGTCTCCGGTCTGCCATCCGCAACTGCCAGCATATTCACGCCAAAAGTATCTTCCAGCTTTGTCTTCTTATAGAGCATATTTGTAAGGTTCTCTACATCTGCGTCACGCTTCAGGTCAAGAACAATGCGGATTCCCTCTTTGGAAGACTGGTTGGAGATATCCACGATATCTGTTGTCTTCTTGTTTTCCACAAGAGACGCAATATCATTCAGGAATTTTCCAATATTTGCACCGATCATTGTGTAAGGAATCTCTGTGATCACAAGCTGCTGTCTGCCGCCTTTGAGCTTCACTGTCTCCACTTTACCTCTGACACGCAGCTTACCTGTTCCTGTCTCGTAAATCCTGAGCAGGTCATCTTTATTTACTACCAGACCACCTGTCGGAAAGTCTGGTCCCTTTAGATAGCGCATCAGCCCTTTAACACTGATGTCGTTATTCTTCATATATGCCTTTACCGCATCTACAACCTCTCCCAGATTGTGAGGCGGAATACTGGTTGCCATGCCGACAGCGATACCATCCGCCCCGTTTACCAGCAGATTCGGGATTCTGACAGGAAGTACCACCGGCTCCTTCTCTGTCTCATCAAAGTTTGGCATAAAATCTACTACATTCTTATCCAGATCTTCGAGGAATACATCCTGCGTCAGTTTCTCCAGTCTGGCTTCTGTATATCGCATGGCAGCTGCACCGTCACCCTCGATAGAACCGAAGTTTCCATGTCCGTCGACCAGTGTTTTGCCTTTCTTAAAATCCTGAGCCATTACCACAAGTGCTTCGTAGATAGAACTGTCACCATGAGGGTGATATTTACCCATGGTATCACCTACAATACGGGCACATTTTCTGTATGGCCTGTCATAACGGATGCCCAGTTCATACATATCATACAGGGTTCTTCTCTGTACGGGCTTCAATCCGTCACGCACATCCGGCAGGGCTCTGGAAATAATAACACTCATGGCATAATCTATATAGGATTTCTGCATGACCTCCGCATAGTCGGTAGGAATCACATTCTCCTGTTTTGTTTCCATTTAATTTCTTTCCTCCATCTCAGACACATATCCATGTATCTGTCTTAATTTCCACATAACACTCCGGCAAAATCAGATGTCCAGCTCTGCATCCTGTGCATGCTCATAGATAAACTTCTTTCTCGGCGGAACATCGCTTCCCATCAGGATCTCTGTCACGCTTGATGCAAGTCTCGCATCCTCAATCTCCACTCGCTTCATCATTCTTGTCTCCGGATTCAGAGTAGTCTCCCAGAGCTGCTCCGCATCCATCTCGCCCAGACCTTTATATCTCTGAAGAGTAAAGCTTCCCGGTTTATGGGCACGTCTGTATCTCTCCAGTGCCTTATCATCATACAGGTATTCCTCCTGCCCCTTCTTAGGCATGACTTTATATAATGGCGGCATGGCAATATACACATGTCCCTCAGTGATCAGATCCGGCATGAAACGGTAGAATAAAGTCAGGAGCAGTGTGGAAATATGTGCCCCATCCACATCGGCATCAGCCATAATCACAATCTTGTCGTAACGAAGCTTCGTAATATCAAAGTCATTTCCGTATCCTTCGGAAAATCCACATCCAAATGCATTGATCATGGTCTTGATCTCCGCATTGGCAAGCACTTTATCAATGGTTGCTTTCTCCACATTCAGGATCTTGCCTCTGATAGGAAGGATTGCCTGATAATTACGATTACGGGCAGTCTTTGCGGAACCTCCCGCAGAATCTCCCTCTACGATAAAGATCTCACACTGGGACGGATCCTTTTTCTCACAGTTTGCCAGCTTTCCGTTAGAGTCAAAGGAATATTTCTGCTTTGTCAGAAGATTGGTCTTGGCTCTCTCCTCTGTCTTGCGGATTTTGGCAGCTTTCTCCGCGCAGGAAAGGATTGTCTTAAGAGTCTCCAGATTTCTGTCAAAATAAAGTACCATCTGCTCTCCTACAACCTTTCCGGTTGCGCGTGATGCATCCTGATTATCCAGCTTTGTCTTGGTCTGTCCCTCGAAACGAGGTTCCGGATGCTTGATGGAAACAACTGCTGTCATTCCGTTACGGATATCTGCACCTGTGAAGTTCGGATCCTTGTCTTTAAGAACACCAATCTCTCTCGCATAAGTATTCATGACTGTAGTAAATGTAGTCTTAAATCCGGTCAGATGAGTACCGCCCTCTGCATTGTAAATGTTATTACAGAAGCCCAGTACATTCTCACGAAATTCATTGGTAAACTGAAATGCCACCTCTACCTGAATACCGTCTGCTTCCCCTTTCAGGTAAACCGGATCATGCAGGACTTCCGCGCTGTGGTTCAGATCCTTGATAAATCCAATGATACCGTCCGGCTCATGATAGGTAATATCCTCGACCTCTGCACCTCTTTTATCCTCAAAATGAATGGTCAGTTCCGGATTCAGATATGCAGTCTCATGAAGTCTGCTCTTTACTTCTGTTGCAGAAAATCTTGTCTTTTCAAAAATCTCCGGGTCAGGAAGGAAATTGATACTTGTTCCGGTCTGTCTGGTCTTACCCAGCTTCGGCAGCAACCCTTCCTCAAGTTCAATGGTCGGGATTCCCCGTTCATAGTGATCATGATGCACATATCCGTCACGACTGATCTTAATGTCCAGATATGTAGACAGGGCATTCACAACCGAAGAGCCTACTCCATGAAGTCCTCCGCTGGTCTTATAGGCAGAATTATCAAATTTACCGCCTGCATGAAGAGTTGTAAATACAAGTCTCTCTGCCGACACTCCTTTCTCATGCATATCTACCGGAATTCCTCTTCCATTATCCGTAACCGTACAGGAACCATCCTTCTCCAGAATCACATGGATCAGACTGCAGTATCCTGCCAGATGTTCATCTACTGCGTTATCTACGATCTCATAAATGAGATGATTTAATCCTTTTCGTGAAACACTTCCGATGTACATTCCCGGACGCTTACGAACCGCCTCCAGACCTTCCAGGACAGAAATGCTCCCTGCATCATAGGTGTTTTTCTTTGCCATGTCTGTTACATTTCCTTTCTTTCTATATATCAACATCAACCAGATTGCTTACTGCAAATCAGGAAATAAATTTTATATTGCAAACATTTGTTCGTATTATAACCGAATTTTTATTTTTTTTCAAGCCTAAACCTTCCTTGTCAATGGAATAAAACACAAAAAAATAATCAGAACCGAAATTCTGATCCTTTTCTGCCTGTAAGCCTGTTCTGTTATAATTTGAGTGCATTTATCTTATCATTGGTTTTTTCAACTGTCAACTTTTTCTTTCTATTCAGCTATAAATCTTCTGAGCGCAAAAAATAACCAGAGCCTATGCTCTGGTTATTTTCTCACTATTTTGTTAGCAGCCAGTACGGGAATCGAACCCGTGTTTTCGCCGTGAGAGGGCGACGTCTTAACCCCTTGACCAACTGGCCATTTGTTTGTTTGTCGTTTGCTCTTCGCTGTCGACTCGTTTAATATACACCATCTTTTTCTAAAATGCAAGTACTTTTTTAAAAAAATTTCAATTTTTTTATTTTTCGCGAATTTTTCGTTCAAAAAGCCCTGTATTTATGCGGCTTTTGCCACAAAAAGGAGTTTATTTTTTAGAGAAGAAATGCCATGGCAGTTCCACCGCTTTCCATGGCATTTCCCAGTTATTTATTTCTGTTTCTGACTGTTTCTTATTCCTCTATATCCTCCGCAGGCTCTGCCGGAATGAATACGCGAGATTTCTTTTCTTCGTGTTTATGAAGTGCTGCTTTCTCAGTTGCCTCAATACAGAATTCCATCTGAGAGTTAATCTGGGCTTTGCCTCGTTTATCCGGCTTCACATAAGTTCCATCCGGCTGCAGGATATGAGCTTTTACATTATCCTTAAATTCCAGATCAAGTACGTGTTCCAGCTCTTTCTTAATCTTCTCATCTTCCACAGGGAAAACAATCTCTACCCTGCGGTCAAGGTTACGCGGCATCCAATCCGCACTTCCCATATAGATTTCCGGGTTTCCGCCGTTTTCAAAATAGAAAATACGGCTATGCTCCAGAAATTCCCCTACAATAGAACGGACATGAATATTCTCACTGATTCCCGGCACTCCTACTTTCAGACAGCAGATCCCCCTTACCAGAAGCTCCACCTGAACTCCGCAGGAAGATGCATAATACAATCCTGCAATAATCTTCGGATCACAGAGGGAATTCATCTTTGCGCGGATCAACGCCGGAAGTCCTTTCTTTGCATTCTCCGCCTCACGTTCGATCAGGCTTAAGAATCTGTCTTTCATCCAGATTGGTGCTACGATCAGCTTATTCCAGCTTTTTGGTTCTGAATACCCGGAGAGCATGTTAAATACTGCTGTTGCATCTTCACCGAAACGTTCATCGCAGGTAAAGATACCGCAGTCTGTATAGAGTTTTGCAGTGGAATCATTGTAGTTTCCGGTCGCCAGATGCACATAACGGCGGATTCCTGTCTCTTCCCTGCGCACAACCAGCGTGATCTTGCTGTGTGTCTTAAGACCTACCAGACCATAGATTACATGACATCCTGCCTTCTCCAGCTTCTTCGCCCATACAATATTATTTTCTTCATCAAAACGTGCTTTCAGCTCTACCAGTACGGAAACCTGTTTGCCGTTTTCTGCTGCCTGCGCAAGGGCAGCAATAATCGGTGAATTGCCGCTGACGCGATACAGAGTCTGTTTAATAGCCAGAACATCCGGATCTTTTGCTGCCTGACGTACAAAATTTACAACAGGATCGAAGCTCATATAAGGATGATGCAGGAATACATCGCCCTCACGTATCACCTGGAAAATATCCTTCTCATTCTGAAATTCCGGTACAGGTGCCGGCTGATATCTCGGTGTCTTGTAAGCATCAAAGCCCTCCGCACCATATACTTTCATCAGCATGGTAAGATCCAGAGGTCCGTTTATCTCAAAAACATCTGCCTCTTTGATGTCAAATTCCGTTTTCAGAATCTTCAGCAGGCGTTCATCCATGTTATCCTCTACTTCCAGACGGATAACCTCACCCCACTGACGTTTCTTTAACTGGCGCTGGATCTCCACCAGCAGATCCTCTGCCTCATCTTCATCGATGGTAAGATCCGCATTACGCATAATACGGTAAGGATGGGCACATATCACATCATAACTCAGGAAAAGTTTGTCAATATTTCTTTCAATAATCTCTTCCAGCAGGATCACTGTGGTATCTCCATCCTTCTTTGACGGAATCTGCACCACCCTTGGAAGCACAGACGGAACCTGCACTGTAGCAAACAGAAGTTCTCCTGTTTTATCCTTTTTGCTGAGTTTATCACTCTTCTCCTTCTTGGAGATCAGAGCACCAATATTTAATGTCTTGTTTCTGATCAGCGGAAACGGTCTGGAAGAATCCATCGCCATCGGTGTAAGTACCGGATATACATTATCCTCAAAGTATCTGTCTACAAATACACTCTGTGCTTCTGTAAGATTCTCATGGGCTGCCACCAGGTGCATTCCGGCTTTCTCAAGCGCAGGGATCAGAGAACGGTTCAGTGTATTATACTGTACATGAACCAGTTCATGGGTACGGACACTGATTTCTTTTAACTGCTCCTTGGCTGTCATTCCTGCAATGTCTGTTTTATGATATCCTGCATGTACCTGATCCTTAAGAGACGCCACACGCACCATAAAGAATTCATCCAGATTGGATGCGGTAATACTTAAGAACTTCAGTCTGTCAAACAAAGGAAGATTTTTATCTCTTGCTTCACTCAGAACACGCTCATCAAATTTGAGCCAGCTCAGCTCGCGATTCACGAAATATTCTTTCTTTTCAAATTTTTCAAAGTCCATAAGTTCATCCTCCTTTACGCTCTGCCCTTGCGTCTGAGAACCAGACGAATGCCAAATACTTCTTCAAAAAATGCCTCTTTATCTTTCAGCAGTCCCAGTTCCAGGGAAATGTCCTGTGCAGAATCCACGATCATCTGCAGTTCTCTGTCTTTGAGCACTGCTTTGATTCCTTTTACTTTCTGATAATGACTTCTGTCCATGGCATTCGCCAGACGAAGGATTGCAGTCATCTTTACCACCTTGATATAGCTCTCTCTGTCTATAGCGATTCCCATACTGTAAAGTTCATCGTAATAAACAAACGCAGAATTATTGAATCTGACCGCACATGCGATCATCTGGCGCTCCATAGAGGACAGACCAATAATATCTGTAGACATAATGATCTGATAGGAACACTCAGAACCCTTTTCCATACTGATATATTTGCCACAGTCATGAAGCAGTGCCGCGATCTGCAATAACAGACGTTCTCTTGCTCCCATGCCATGAACTTTCTTCATACTGTCAAAGATATTCAGGCAAAGATTCATAGTTCCCTGGATATGGCTCTTACTGCTGGAATAGCGTTTTGCAATGTTCTTTGATGTAACCAGAATGTCATTCTCAAAATTGTGGACACTTTTGAGAAATTTTTTCTTCTCTGCAAAATCATAGGCAATTCCATCCAGCAGGGAAACACCTGGTGCCCAGAGAGACTCTGCATTGAAAATATCAATAAAATTTCTGCACACTACCATAGTCGGCACAACAAGGGATGCATATTCTGGATCAATCTCCATCTCCTGTGCCAATAAGTCAACAGATTTTCCAACTGTATCCTCATAGCGTTTCATAAATTCTTCCCTTGTAATGATCCTGTCTTCCATTTCCTCCTGGAAGATCATATCTGTAATAAAATCTCCCATCAGGATCACATTCCTGATATCCTTATCCTTCAGATACAGACGCTGAAAGCTCATCAGGTCATTTCGGATAAATTCCTCAACCAACTTGTCATAATGAATGGTTGTTTTCTCCAGTTCCTGCAGACGCTGGCGGATTCTTAAACTTCCCATTTTAAGTCCCTGGGTAGTGACCAGTGCATCCTTGTCAAAGAGGGAAACCTGAAGGCTGCCGCCGCCCACATCCAGGATCGCGGTGCCTTTCTGGATCATCTTTTTGAATCCCTTTTCTATGGCAGCGATTGATTTATATCCAAGGAAATGCTGTTCTGCACTGCTTAATATTTCAATTTTCATTCCTGTACGCTGATAGATCTGTTCAATGATCAGCAGCGGATTCACAAGTTCTCTGAATGCACTGGTGCCGCAGGCACGATACTCTTCCACCCCAAAGTCCTGCATCAGCCTCTTAAAGTCGTTCAGCACCTCACATAAAACATTCAGCATTTCTGAGTCAATCTTTCCGTCAGAATAGACACCCTTTCCAATTTCCAGACTGTATCTGACATCATTCAGTTCACGAAAACCAATTCTTTTTGACATCTCAAAGATCTTCATGCTGACTTCATAAGATCCGATGTCAATGGCTGCAAATGTCATGACTGCCATATGCGTTCCCCCTTTACCATTCATCTATTTGCTTTTTTATTCCTTCTCCACACCCAGCAGATGGTCGATAAACTGCTGTGCAGTTCGTCCTGTAAGTCCTCCATGGGAAAGCTCCCACTTATTTGCTTCCAGAAGCAGTTCGTCCTCCGGCATGGTAATTCCGTTTCTCTCTGCGAGAGCTTTCACAATTGTCTGGAATTCTTTTTTGCTCGGTGCGCCATAGTAAATACGGACACCAAAACGATAAACCAGTGAAAGCTTCTCCTGCACTGTATCGGAGGAATGCAGATCGTCATCATCCATGATTTCCAGTTTGTCACTGGACTTCTCTCTTACCAGATGTCTTCTGTTACTTGTTGCATAGATCAGGATATTGTCCGGTTTCTTCTCCAGACCGCCTTCGATCACTGCCTTCAGATATTTATATTCGATTTCAAATTCCTCAAATGACAGGTCATCCATATAAATAATAAATTTGTAGTTTCGATTCTTGATCTGGGCGATCACATCATTCAGATCCTGAAACTGATGCTTATACACCTCGATAATACGAAGTCCCTCATCATAATAACGGTTCAGGATTCCCTTGATACTTGAGGATTTACCTGTACCTGCATCACCAAAAAGCAGACAGTTGTTTGCCTTTCTGCCTCTTACGAAAGCTTCTGTATTCTCGATCAGTTTCTGCTTCGGGATTTCATATCCGACCAGGTCCTCCAGTTTCACATGAGCGATCCTTGTAATCGGCTGGATCTCCACATTATCATTCTCATCATGGCCTACACGAAAGGCCTTATGTAATCCCAGCTTACCCACACCAAAATCCTTATAAAACTGTACCATATCCTTCATGAATTCCTCTGTGGACTCCGCTGCTGCCAGCGTTTTGCTCAGATCACAGATACGGTCTCTGATACGGGAATTAAACATCTTGCTGTTACTTCCGGTGTTGGTATAATCACCGAGAACCTTACAGCAGGAAATTCCAAATGCCTCATCCAGTACAGTCAGGTCAAAATCATACAGTTCTTTAAACACACCGAAATCATTCAGTGCCAGTTCATTAATACTTCCGTTGACAGCCCCTCTGATCTCACAGGCTGTACTAAATGCATTTTCATTATTTACCAGAAGAAATGTCAGATAACAGTGCCATAAATTTCCGGAAAAGCCATAAGCGCCGGCAGTTTCCACCAGTCCGTTGGCACACTCAAAAAACAGCCCTTCCTTTTCTTTCAGATCAGGTGCTTTCTGTTCCCAGGCATTCATCAGTTCTGCCATTTTATCAAGGATTTCTCCATGTTCAAAGTTACGGTATAAGATGCATTCATTTAATCTAGCCATTTTTATTACTTCCTTCTTACCTTGTTGTTTTATCTTATTGTTCTGCTGTGAGTGGTATAATTATTTCGAAAACGATGTACCAGAGTGTGTTTGAAAAATGCTTTACGCAAAATATGCCGCAAAGTGGGACGTGCAGATTGTGGAAATGATTTTTCAAACACGCTCTGGCATTATGGAAATGATTTTTAATAATTTCCCAAAATTCTCATTCTGTCAGCTTCTGCCTCAATTCCTCTCAGGGCATTCTTCACGGCACTGTCCTTTAAATTCCCTTCAAAATCAACAAAAAAACGGTACTGCCAGTTCTTCCCTGTGATCGGGCGGGATTCTATCTTCGTCATATTCAGTCCATTATAAATAATGTGAGACAGCATATTGTAAAGAGTTCCGCTCTCATGATGCAGTTCAAAGAAAATGCTGATCTTATGTGCATCCTTCACATAGATTGGTTTCTTACTCACAATCACAAAACGTGTGGCATTCTGTCCGTTATAGCAGATATTCTCAGCCAGGATCTTCAGTCCGTAAAGATCTCCTGCCTGTCTGCTGGCAATAGCAGCCTGCGTCTTGTCATTGTCTTCTTTTATCTTCTTGGCAGAACCGGCAGTATTTTCCATCTCTTTCTTCTTCCAGTCCGGATGAGATTCCAGATATTTTCCACACTGGGAAAGCGCCTGAGGATGAGAACATACCTGTCTGATATCCTCCAGTTCAGCATCCGGCAGTCCCAGAAGTACATGCTCCGGACGGATGATCTGTTCTCCTACAATACTCAGCTCATACTCTGTAAGAAGATCATAAATATCAGCCACAATACCGGCAGTTGTATTCTCAATGGGAAGTACCGCATAGTCTGCTCTTCCCTCCACAACTGCTTCCATTGCATCGCGCCAGGTTTTTACATGAAAACTCTCAATATCGTCCTGGAAATATTCCCTCATTGCAGCATAGCTGTATGCACCTTCCACACCCTGAAAGACAACTCTTACATCTTTCAACGGAAGTGCATCTACCATTTCCAGTTTCTCATCATCCTCGATTCCATGCTCTGTGAGAAGCTGATACTGTCTCTTACGGCTGATCGCCATGATCTGCTGAAAAAGCTCCTGCGCACCAAGCTGATTAAATTCTCCATGCGCCTTACCTCTCAGGACCTCCAGCTTCTGTCTTTCTCTTTCCGGATCCAGAACCTTCTTTCCTGTACGTATCTTATATTCTGCAACATCCTCACACACCTTCATTCTCTGTTCAAAAAGACGTATGATATCGCTGTCAATCTTATCTATTTCATTTCTGCATTCCTGTAAATCTATCATTTATGTTATACCTTTTTACTTTCACAAATTCTCTACAATGTCAGTCATCTCTCCGATAAAGGAAAGAGAGCCAAAAGCAATGATCACATCCTGTTCCCCGGCAAGTGAAAAAGCCTCCTCCACTGCATCTTTAATCGTATCCATTGCCTGTACATTGGGATTGTATTCACTGACAGTCTTCGCCAGCTCTCCGGCAGGCAGCGCCCTTATATTATCCGGAGTCTGGATCGTAAGTATCCGGTCTGCAAAGTGCGCAGTTTTCTGAATGACACTTCTGTAATCCTTATCTGCAAACACTCCCATAATATAGATGATCCGTTTTCCCTTAAAATAATGCTCTATTGAAGCTGCCATCATATCCGCAGCAGCAGGATTATGAGCACCATCTACCACAAACAGCGGTTTTTTACAGATAACTGTAAACCGTCCGTTCCAGTTTACTGTGCGAAGCCCTTCTTTTTTCTGCTCCGCAGCAGTGGAAAAGCCCAGCTCATCCAATACTTTTAAAGCATTCAGTGCAACTACTGCATTTTCCTTCTGATAAACACCTGCCAGCGGAATCTCATACTCTTCACCCCTGTATCGGATTGTCTGTCCAAGGCAGCTTTCCTTTAACATCTCTGCCTCAGAAGCATCTGCTATGGTACATTTTGCACCGTGTTCTCTGCTGATCCTCTCGATCACCTGCATTGCTTCCGGCTTCTGTCTGGCAGTCACCACTCTGCAGCCGTCTTTGATGATCCCGGCTTTCTTCTCTGCGATCTGTGCCAGAGTATTTCCAAGAAAAGACATATGATCCATACTGATTGATACCAGCACTGCCAGCAGCGTATTCTTAATAATATTTGTGGCGTCCAGATTTCCGCCCATTCCCACTTCCAGCAAAACGAGATCACAATTCTCTTTTTTAAAGAACAGAAATGCCACCGCAGTCTCTATTTCAAATGCAGTGGGATGAGGATAACCATCCTTTGTCATAGCAGCAATAACATCAGACACCTGTGTAATATAAGCAGCAAAGTCCTCTCTGCTGATCCTGCTTCCCGAAACTTCCATCCTGCCTCTGTAGGAATACAGGGTAGGCGAAACATATCTTCCAATGCGATATCCCGCACCGGATAAAACAGAATACAAAAAAGCAATGACAGAACCCTTGCCATTGGTACCGGCTATATGCACATATTTCAGATCATCCTGTGGATTTCCAAGACGTTTCATCAGCTCACGCATATGATCCAGTCCCAGGACACTGGGAATTTCCCGGGTGATTTTATCTATGTACTCCCGGCTTTCCTGATAATTCATAATAAACTCCTCTTATTTCCATGAGATCCCCTCCACACGTTCCTTTTGCGCATAAGGCACCTCATTGCTATAGTGTAATAACGTGTTCTCATTATATCCTACGTGTATGTTTTTTTCAAGGCAGGCAATACTAGAATCATAGAAATTTATACAGGAGCGTTACCTATGAAAAAAGCTTTTATTCTCTGCGGTCTGACGGGCTGGTGCATGGAAATCCTCTGGACCGGACTGCATTCCATCCTTTTAGGAGAACTTACCATGACAGGAAAAACTTCCCTTTTAATGTTTCCCATTTACGGATGCGGTGCCATCATCCGCCCGCTCTCCGGTAAACTTTCTGCTGTCCCGCTTTTTGTCCGCGGCTGCATTTATACTGTCGGATTTTTTTTCGTGGAATTTATCAGCGGTACTCTTTTACGCTGTTTCCATATGTGTCCCTGGGACTACAGCAACACTCCTCTGAATTACCGGGGACTGATAAGACCGGACTACGCTCCCCTCTGGTTCGGAGCCGGACTTTTTTTTGAGAAAATACTTGGAAAACTCTCTTGAAAAAAGCACCTGATTATTATATGATATTAAGAAGGATTACGTAAACAATTCCTGAACCAGTAAAATATGGAGGTATGAAATGAGACACTTAATGAGTCCGCTGGATCTGTCTGTTGATGAGTTAAATACTCTTCTTGACTTGGCCAGCGATATTGAGAAACACCCTGATAAATACGCACATGTCTGCGATGATAAAAGACTGGCAACTTTATTCTATGAGCCAAGCACCCGTACCCGTCTCAGCTTTGAAGCTGCTATGATGAACCTTGGCGGTAAAGTTCTTGGTTTTTCATCAGCTGATTCCAGTTCCGCTTCAAAGGGTGAAAGTGTTGCCGATACAATCCGCGTTGTATCCTGTTACGCTGACATCTGTGCTATGCGCCACCCGAAAGAAGGTGCTCCGTTAGTAGCTTCTATGGCTTCTTCTATTCCTGTTATCAACGCCGGCGACGGTGGTCATCAACATCCTACCCAGACATTAACCGACTTACTTACCATCCGTTCCCTGAAAGGACGTCTGGACAATCTGACCATTGGTCTGTGCGGCGACCTGAAATTCGGACGTACAGTTCACTCCCTGATCGAAGCACTTGTACGTTACACAAATGTAAAATTCATTCTGATTTCACCGGAAGAGCTTCGCATCCCAAGCTATATCCGCGAGGACGTTCTGAAAAAGAACAATATCGAATTTCAGGAAGTAGAGAGACTGGAAGATGCCTTACCGGATCTTGATATCCTCTACATGACACGTGTACAGAAAGAACGTTTCTTCAACGAAGAAGACTATGTCCGCATGAAGGATTTCTACATTCTGGACAAACAGAAAATGGAACTTGCCAAAAAAGACATGTACGTTCTTCATCCGCTTCCACGTGTAAATGAAATCTCAACAGAGGTGGATGCAGACCCGAGAGCAGCTTATTTCAAACAGGTACAGTACGGTGTATATGTACGTATGGCCCTGATTCTCACATTACTGGAGGTAAAATTACCATGTTAAATGTTGGAGCACTTCGCGAAGGTTATGTATTAGACCATATCAAAGCAGGCAAGGCCATGACTATCTATCATGATCTGAAGCTTGATAAACTTGACTGCACCGTTGCCATCATCAAGAACGCACGCAGCAACAAAATGGGTAAGAAAGATATCATCAAGGTTGAATGCCCGGTTGAGAATCTCGATCTTGACATTCTCGGCTTTATCGATCATAACATTACTGTAAACGTAATCAAGGACGAGAAGATCGTTGCCAAAAAAGAACTGAAACTTCCGAATCAGGTTGTCAACGTGATCAAATGCAAGAATCCACGCTGCATCACTTCCATTGAACAGGGACTCGACCAGATCTTTGTTCTTGCAGATAAAGAGAAAGAAGTTTACAGATGTAAATACTGCGAAGAGAAATATACAGGTAAACGCAATAAATAATAAAACAAATATCAAAAAACAGAACGGAAGAAATCCGTTCTGTTTTTTTGTACGCAATCAGACCGATAAGCCGGGTTATGTCATTGGGTAATCATCTGTCTAGGCCTTACGTTGCCATAAGGCTCAAGCGACCCACCTGAAAGCACGACGGGCAGCCGTATCGCTTTCTATTCGGTCTTGCTTCGAATGGAGTTTACATGTGCCCGGCCTGTTACCAGGACGGCGGTAGTCTCTTACACTGCCTTTCCACCCTTACCTCAGCAAGTGAGGCGGTTTATTTCTGTTGCACTGGTCTGGGAGTCACCTCCACCGGACGTTATCCGGCATCCTGCCCTGCGAAGCCCGGACTTTCCTCGTCTGAACCCTTTCGTCTGTTCAGCCGCGATTACCTGGCCTGGTTGCGCAAGTGCTATTCTAGCACGTTTTTTTGCACTTGTAAAGAAATTTCATTCTACTATTTTACACATTAAAGCAGCTTCCACCGATAAATTCTCTTAAAATCGAATTATTCGGCACTGCCTCGCTTGGCACCGGAACAAAATATTCAAAGAACTTCAGCAGCCTCTTCGCCTCTGTATACTCCGGTTCGTCCTTGGCAATCCCAAACAAAAGCGGTTCCGCATATACTTTCAGGCATGCCAGTTCATAGATCAGCGCAGAATTAAACATTACATCTGCATCCTCCTGGAAGGGAAAGATATTCTGTTCTTCACCTCTGCGCACAGACGGCCATCTTGCAATTGTCTCTTTCGCGGAAGTCCCTCTGGTGCGGGCATCTCTTACAATTCTGCGGATCAGACGGCCATCCGTAGTAGGAATCCTGTTATGTTCATCAATATTCAGCTGAGTCAGAGCGCTTAGATAAATCTTAAATTTGCTCTCCTTTGGCAGCGCATAGCTGAGCCTGTCATTCAATCCATGAATTCCCTCGATCACCAGAATATCGTCTTTATCCAGCTGCAGAAAATCACCTTTATATTCTCTGGTTCCTGTTTTGAAATTGAAAACCGGCATCTCTACCCTTTTTCCTTCCAAAAGCTCAAGCATATCTTTATTAAACTGCTCCACATCAATCGCTTCCAGACACTCAAAATTCTTTTCCCCAAACTCATCTACAGGAGTCAGATGCCTGTCAATGAAATAATTATCCACTGCGATCGGATGCGGTTTCATTCCATGGGCAGCTAGCTGAATGGACAGCCTGTGTGAAAACGTAGTCTTTCCGGAAGAAGACGGACCTGCGATCATAACAAACTTCTTGTTTCCGGCAGCGGCAATCTCAGATGCGATTTCCGAAATCTTTGCCTCCTGCATAGCCTCCTGGATCAGCAAAATATCCTGGATACCGCCTCTGGTAACCTTTTCATTCAGATCACCGACTGTCGCAATATCCAGTTTATCTCCCCATTCCTGCGATTCCTTCTGCACACGAAAAATCTTCTCCCTCGGTTTAAATTCAGGTATCCGGTCCGGTTCATTCTGAGTCGGAAGCTGCAGTACGAAACCGCCCTCATACAAAAACAGATCAAACGTCTTAATATATCCCGTATGGTTCGCCATAAAACCGTAGAAATAATCCTCAAAACTTCCAATACTGTAAAGATTCACCGCAGAGCTTCTGCGGTAATTAAACAGTTTCTCTTTGTCATACATATGATGCTTATGAAAAAGTGCAACTGCCTCACTGGTGCTTACGCTTCGCTTTACAATTGGAAGATTCTCGTCCACGATCCTGTGCATCTGCGCCTTTACCTTATCAATAAATTCCTGATCCAGCGCCATAGGTCCTTTCATTGTAAAATAATAGCCGCTGCCCACAGAATAATGGATCACTACACTGTCTATATTTTCCTGCCCTGCCACATCATAAATTGCTTTCAGAAGAATCAGACTTGCACTTCTGCAATAAGTTTTGTGTCCGATCGGATCTTTGGATGTCACAAATTCAATCTCACAGTCTGCCTTGAGATGCTTATGCAGTTCTCTCAGCCTGCCATTTACGATCACCAGCATTACAGGTGCATCCGTACTTCCTTCGTATTCCTTTACAATCTCGCTGTAAGGAATCTTCTCAGGATATTGTTTTGTTATTCCCTGTATCGTAACGTTATACATTTTCTGTCCCATAAATCCTGCCTCCATTTCTGCTATACCGACAAGTAAATACAGTTATCGGCTCCGCTGCCAACAGGCAGATCAGCCAATTTTCATTTATAATTTCATTATTATATGGTAAGAACCCGTATCACAGAATCGTGTACGGGCTCTTTACCTCTGCACAGGAGATTTTCAGTTTCGGAAATGCCTGTGTCAGTTCTTTTTTCATTGCATCCATAAAAATATATTCTGTTCCGTAGTGTCCGGCATCGATCAGCGCCAGTCCCTGCGCAACCGTATCAATTCCTGTATGGTGGTCGATATCACCGGTCACATACACATCCGCACCGGCCTTAATGACATCCTTGATCATGCTCTTGCCTGATCCTGTACATACAGCAGCACATTTTACCATGCTGTCCAGATTCCCATAAACCTTTACATCATTTAACTTCAGAGACTCTTTGACAAGCTGTGCATACTCTCTCAGCGTCATTTCCCGAGAAAGTTTCCCAACTCTGCCAAAGCCCTGTACTTCCCCATCTCTCTCTTCAGTTACGGAAAGGACTGTGGTATCATGCATCTTCGTATAGTCTGCACTCAGATCTGCCATACCCAGCACATCATAATTGGTATGCATCGCATAATAAACAATTCCTTTTTGTATCAGCGTAAGGATCTTTCTTCCTGTAAAGCTGTGATTATTGATCTTCTTAATTCCGGAAAAGATCATGGGATGATGGGTAATGATCATATCTGCCCCATCCTCTATGGCCTCAGCCAGTGTTTCCTCTGTCAGATCCAGAGCCAGAAATACATGGCTGATCTCATTTGTATCATCTCCTGCGAGAAGTCCTACGTTATCCCAGTCCTCTGCTGCATCTGACGGGTACTTCTTCTCCAGCCAGGAGGTCAGTTCATATGCCTTCATATTCCTCTAAAGCAGCAATAACTGCCTGCTTTTCCTCCTCTATCTCGCCCGCACGCTTCTCTGCATTGGGCGCATTCTTTAATCTGTCAAGAATCTCATTGCGGATGCGAAGCTCTCTTTCCAGATACTCCCGCAGAACAGGATGCTTTCTTTCCAGAAGCATTCTTCCAAACCACTCATCTAAAGTATAAGGAGTATCTTCTGAAATATGCATCTTTTCTCCATGAATTACCTTCATCATAGGATAAAACTTGCCATCCTCCAGAACCATCTCCTCCTCTGTGATCTGCCAGCCGATTTTTCTGACAAATCTGCGGAAATGGGGGATATCTGACTGAGGCTGCAGGATCATTTCCCGAAAGCTCTCCCTGACTTCTGCCCCGTCAGTAAGAATCCTCTCCATGAGAGGGCCGCCCATTCCTGCGATCACAAGAGTGTCGCCCTCTCCCGGTTTCAAAGCCTCAAGTCCGTCTGAAAGCCGGGTTTCTATGTATGCGTCCAGTCCATACTGAGAAATATGTTCTTGCGCTCTGGACAACGGGCCTTTTCTTACATCCATGGCAATCGCACCCGGAATCTTTCCATCCAGATAAAGCGAAACCGGCAGGTATCCATGATCGCATCCCACATCCACAAGTCTGTTTCCCCTGGTCACCAGGCCTGCTATTGCAGACAAACGTAATGAAAGCTGCATAACAGGCTCCTTAGTCCAGATAATCCTTCAGTTTACGGCTACGGCTCGGATGACGAAGCTTGCGGAGCGCCTTTGCCTCAATCTGACGGATACGTTCTCTTGTTACATTAAATTCCTTACCAACTTCCTCCAGAGTTCTGGCACGTCCATCGTCCAGGCCAAAACGCAGGCGCAATACTTTCTGCTCTCTGTCTGTCAATGTGCTCAGAACCTCTACCAGCTGCTCTTTCAGCAAAGTAAATGCTGCTGCATCTGCAGGTACAGGTACATTGTCATCCTGGATAAAGTCTCCAAGGTGGCTGTCCTCTTCCTCACCGATAGGTGTCTCCAGAGATACAGGTTCCTGGGAGATCTTAAGGATCTCACGTACACGCTCTACAGACATATCCATCTCTTTTGCAATTTCTTCCGGCGTAGGTTCACGTCCAAGCTCCTGCAGTAACTGACGGGAAACGCGGATCAGTTTGTTAATAGTCTCAACCATATGCACCGGAATACGGATGGTACGTGCCTGGTCTGCGATTGCTCTGGTGATCGCCTGACGGATCCACCATGTAGCATAGGTACTGAATTTATAACCCTTGCGGTAATCAAATTTCTCAACCGCCTTGATAAGACCCAAGTTACCTTCCTGGATCAGGTCAAGGAAAAGCATTCCACGTCCCACATATCTCTTTGCAATGCTGACAACAAGACGAAGGTTTGCTTCTGCCAGACGTTTCTTGGCAGCCTCATCCCCATTCTCCATTCTCTTTGCAAGTTCGATTTCCTCTTCTGCTGAAAGAAGCGGAACCTTACCAATTTCCTTCAGATACATACGTACCGGATCCTCGATGCTTACACCTTCAGGAACAGAAAGATCGATCTTGTCAAGTTCAATCTCTTCTTCATCCAGCTTATCAATGTCTGCATCGTCATCATCCAGGATCATATCATCTGCATTACTATCTGTAATCCTAAGCACATCCACTCCACTGGCTTCCAGAAAGTCAAATACTTTCTCCATCTGTTCAACTCCCAGTGGCTGATCCTTAAAGAAGTCATTGATTTCCTGGTATTCCAGTACATTCTTTTTCTTCTTGGCAAGCTCCAGAAGTTCTACCAGTTTTTCACTGAATTTACCCATATTCATTTCCATATGTGCTCTATACCTCCATATAGTGTTTATATTTTATCCTTATTCGAAAGAAATATGCAGCTGCTGCCGCTTTCTTCCAAGCTCTTCCAGTTCTTTCTTTGCTTTTACAAGTTCCTGCAGTCCCTGTATATCTGTGGGATCCCAGGTTCTGTTTCTCTCTTTCAGACTCTCATCCTTAATCCTGATCACAGCATCCGAGAAAGCCCGGTTCTGTTCCTCCGGAGTCTCCAGATGGATCGTTGCATTAAAAAGGGATGAAACCTCTCTCTGCTCTTCACTGTCAATGAAAGCATTCATCAGCCTTGCAGGATTCACATCGCCATCCCTGTGCTGCTGGTAAAGCATCTCTGCCACCTGCCTGTACAGAGGAACCACGAAATCTGAAGGCTGGATATATTTTTCCACTGTGTCAAATATGCCCGGATAAGTTACCAGCCAGGTAAGCATCAGCTTCTGTGCTTTCTCTGCTGCACTCTCCTTCTTCTTTTGCTGACCTGCTCCCACAGGTTTAGGCTGAATTCTCTGCTCTGCCGGAGTTCCCTTCATTGCAAGAGCTCCGACTCTCTTTTTCAGATTCTCCACACTGATCCCACTGCTTCTGTAATCCTTTACGATTGCTTCTATATAAAGATTTCTCTCCAGTTCATCGGAAAGCTCCAGAAGCATCTGCGCACATCGCTCAAAGAAACGGTTCTGTCCCTGGGGTTCCTCCATTGGAAATTCCCGCTCTGCCATATGTACGCGGAACATAAAGCTGTCCATAGCCTGCTCCAGACGTTTCTCAAACTCTTCCGCTCCAAGTGCCTTGATAAATTCATCCGGATCTTTATGCGGCTTAAGATTTACCACTCTCGAAGAAACACCTGCTTCCCTCAGAATAGGAATGGCACGAAGGGCAGCCCTCACGCCTGCATCATCACTGTCATACAGAAGCAATACCTCCTGAGTATAACGCTTCAGCAGACTTGCATGTCCGGAAGTAAGTGCCGTTCCCAGCGATGCAACCGCATTGGTAAACCCTGCCTGATGCATGGATATCACATCCATATATCCTTCACACAGGATCAGATAATTTTTTCTCGTGGTTCTTGCAACATTCAGCCCGTACAGATTCCGGCTTTTATCAAAAATCATAGTCTCCGGCGAGTTCAGGTACTTCGGCTTTCCGTCACCCATCACTCTGCCTCCAAATCCGATCACGCGGTTATTCACATCCATGATTGGGAAAATAACCCTGTTCCAGAACTTGTCATACATTCCCCTGCGTTCATCCACATTGAACAGGCCGGAATCCCGCAGCAGTTCGTCACTGTAATTCTTTGACTTCAGATATTTGTACAGATCGTCACTGTACTTATCCGAATATCCCAGGCCAAACTTCCTGATCGTCTCCTCACTGAGTCCTCTGCCTGTCAGATATTCATGTGCCTGTCTGCCACTCTCACGACGCAGCTGATAATAGAAATATCCTGCTGCAAGCTTATTGATCTCCAAAAGGGCAGCCCGACGTTCTGCTTTCTTCTTTGCTTCTCCGGAATATTCAATCTTCGGAAGCTGCACCCCTGCCCTGTCTGCCAGATGCTTCAGTGCCTCCCCAAAGGTATAATTCTCATATTCCATCACAAAATTAAATACATTCCCGCCTGCTCCGCATCCGAAGCAGTAATACATCTGCTTCGCCGGTGTTACCGAAAAAGAGGGCGTTTTCTCATTATGGAACGGACACAGCCCGAAATAGGTACTTCCTCTTTTGTTCAGCTTCACATACTGGGATACAACATCTACAATATCATTCTTCATCCTGACTTCTTCAATGATATCGTCTGAATAACGCATGCTTCGTCCTCCTTCTTGATGATTAATAGACTTCCCATGCTTTTGGTATGTAAATCTCCCGGAATTTCTTTATTGAATACTGGTCTGTCATTCCTGAGAGATAGTCACATACTGCCTGTTCCTTCTTCTCTCCACGCACGATCAGCTCCCTGTATTCTGTTGACATTGCTTCCGGGTGTTCGACATAATATTCATATAACTCCGTCAGCATCTTCACTACCTTTTCCTCTTCCTTATGGGCTGCCGGATTCTCATATACATTCTGAAACATGAGAGCCCGCAGATCCATCATTGCCTCGTAGATCTCTGCTGACATCTTTATGGTATCCTGCTCAAGACTGTTCTCTATCACATCATGAACAAATGTATTGAGCCGCTCTCTGGTTGTATAACCGAGCAGCATCCGAAGCGTGATCGGAATATCATCCTCAGAAATAATCCCCGCCCGCTGTGCATCATCCATATCATGATGAATATAGGCGATCTTGTCCGAAAGTCTTACTACCTGCCCTTCGAGAGTAGACGGATTCCCACTGGTTCTGTGATTCAGGATACCATCCCGGACCTCCCATGTGAGATTCAACCCTTCGCCGTTCTTCTCCAGTACCTGTACGACCCTGACGCTCTGTTTATAGTGGGCAAAGCCATCCGGATTCACTGCATCAAGAGCCCTCTCACCTGCATGTCCAAAGGGAGTATGTCCCAGGTCATGTCCAAGTGCGATCGCTTCTACAAGATCTTCATTCAGTCTCAGTGCCTTCGCTATTGTTCTGGCAATCTGTGATACCTCAAGAGTATGTGTCAGTCTGGTCCTGTAATGGTCACCCTGGGGCGCCACAAAAACCTGTGTCTTATCCTTCATCCTGCGAAAAGCTTTACTATGAAGGATCCTGTCCCTGTCTCTCTGATAGACAGTCCGTACATCGCATTCTTCCTCCTGCCGCTCTCTGCCTCTGGAACAAAGACTCAAAGCAGCATAAGGACTGAGCATCTTTTGTTCACGCTGTTCCATGCTTTCTCTGATATTCATAAGCGATACCTCCACAAGCTGACAAAATACCTCTTATTAATTATATTCTACATAAAATTTCAAATTCCTCTTTTTTTCAAAAAAAAATTGAAATTTTTTTATATTTTTTTCAAAAAGGTGTTGACATTAGCTTTTACATTTGATATAGTATCACTTGTCGCGAGGGAGAGCAAAAGAATCCCAGAGAAATGCGATATGCGGAAGTGTCGGAACTGGCAGACGAGCAAGACTAAGGATCTTGTGAGCATTGCGCTCGTGTGGGTTCAAGTCCCATCTTCCGCATTTAAAGAATGAGGAACTATGAGAAGTCATGGTGCCTTATTTTTTTATTCTTTTTTCTACAATAATTCTTTTCTCAGGTAACCATTTTCCGGTCCCCTGCATAATTTATCAGGAAAGCATTATCTACAGGAGCTTGTATGGCTTTTTATCATATGCAGATGCAGCAGGAAAATATAGATACAGGACAATATCAGGTTACCGTATCAGACCGGCTGAACAATCGTCCCATAGAAAACGCACGCGTCAGAATCTCCTACACAGGAGCACCCGACAGTACCATTGAAGAAGTGGCAACAGATTCCTCCGGACGCACTCCTGTCATTGAACTTAAGACTCCACCTCTGGAATATAGTATGGAACCGGTTGAACAGCAGCCATACTCAGAATATACCATTCAGATCGAAGCAGAAGGCTTTGAGCCCAAAGAAATCGCAGGAAGCCAGGTATTAGCAGATACTTTATCCAGACAGCCAACAACGCTGAATGTCATGGAATCCGGCGAAACTTTCCAGAGAATTGTAATTCCTCCGCATACATTGTTCTATGAATATCCTCCCAAAATCGAAGAAGCCGAGATAAAACCAATAAATGAAAACGGCGAAATTGTATTAAGCAAAGTCGTTATCCCTGAATATATAGTGGTACACGACGGACCTGTCAACGATTCCGCTGCGGGCAATTATTATGTACGCTACAAAGATTACATCAAAAATGTAGCCAGCAGCGAAATCTATGCCACCTGGCCCGACGACACCATCCGGGCAAATATTCTGGCTATCATGTCTTTTACTCTGAACAGGGTTTATACGGAATGGTACCGGAACAAAGGTTATGACTTTACGATTACTTCCTCAACTGCCTATGATCACAAATGGATCTATGGCAGAAATATTTTTGCCAGCATTGACCGCATTGTAGATGAACTGTTTGAGAATTATCTTTCCAGACCAAATGTACGTCAGCCAATCCTTACCCAGTACTGTGACGGCAAACAGGTACAATGCCGAACCAGGGGCTGGATGACACAATGGGGAAGCAAGGCACTGGGCGATCAGGGATACTCTGCCATTGAAATCCTCCGGGCTTTTTACGGAAATGATATGTATATCAATGTGGCGGAAGCAATCTCCGGGATTCCCTCCTCCTGGCCGGGATATGACCTGGATATCGGTGCATCCGGAAATAAGGTGAGACAGATTCAGGAGCAGTTAAATACAATTGCTGAGGCCTATCCTGCTGTCCCTGTTGTTACCGCAGATGGAATTTACGGACCTGAGACCCAAAATTCCGTCAGGATTTTCCAGAGTATTTTCGGTCTGGACCAGACAGGGATCGTAGACTATCCAACCTGGTATAAAATTCAGGAGATTTACGTGGCAGTCAGCAGGATTGCTGAGCTACGTTAGAGCTGTAGCAAAGCAGACAAAATATGCGCATCAGCCTGCAAAGAACTGATGCGCAAGAATCTATCACCTATTCCTTTCCCTTTTCAGATATCATCTTTTTAAGATTACCTCATTCCTTATAAATTTTCGACAACTACCTTGCATTTCTTCTTACAAAAAGCAATTCCATATGCCAGAATATCATTTCTGTCCTCATTACGAAACCGTTCATCATAACGCAGCTCCCGAATCTGGTTCATTGCTTTTTCACAGGCTTTTTCCAGTCCGACATACCGACATAAACTCCTGATTTCGTTATCTGAAAAAATTATAGCACCATTGTATTTCTATGTCTATGTTTCTCTTATACGTTTTGACTACATTTTGTATTCCGCAATCGCAGTTCTTGTTCTAAGTTTTCGAGCAGTTGATCTAATATCCGGATTACTTCCATCAACTGTTCCTTTTCCAGATTATCATAATGTACTCCTGCCAGCACAGACACCGGTTGTTTGACAAGTTCCCATATCTGCTCAGCCCATTTTCTGGTAATGACATCTTCTTTGTGTCCGGGTAATACGATAGTCTGCAAGTCTCCCTGTTCATCTGACACAGTAACAGCTCCTACATGAGAGCGCTGACCGCCCAGAATTCTTATTTCATATCCATAATCCAACTGCTGACAATATACTGCAATATCACAATTCAGGAAATTTTTATGTAATTCTGTTTTTCTTTTTTCCTGTGCCTGTTTTAACATACTTTCGCATCTTCCTTTCCTGCTCATTTCATCTACCCAATCACTTTTCCATCCACCGATGGAACTCCTGTCCTTCCAAATCAAACTGATCCAGTATTTTCCCCACAATATGCCTGTTGCAGTCCTCTATTGTCTTTGGATGATTATAATAACTAAGCACTGGCGGAATGATGACCGCACCAAGCTGGCTGGCTTCATACATATTTCTGAGATGAACGGTTCCAAGCGGCGCTTCCCTTGTCACAAGAACCAGTTTCCGTCGTTCTTTCAAAGTTACATCTGCTGCCCGCAGAACAAGGTTATCACTGTACCCGCTTACGATTCCCGCCAGAGTTTTCATACTGCACGGAATCACGATCATTCCTATCGTACGGTAGCTTCCACTCGCCTGTAATGACTATCGTCAGCTCTCCCCTGCCGGAAAATCATTCTGGAATTATGCCTGTGACAAATTTTCAGCTGATACATATCAGGATACTAACGGAAGTACATAAGTCACCCAGAACCATGACATCGGCATGATCAACACCATAGCCGGTATCATATCCGCTGTCGGGAAGTTTTTCAGTTTCACCATACGGAATCCTGTTGCAAGCATCAGAAATCCACCGCAAGCTTTAAAGTCATTGATCATCCCTGGTGTTGTCAGCGGGAAAATAGCTGTTGCCGCAAAGAACAGAATGAGGAAAATAATCACCTGCGGAATCGCAATCATACACACAACCATTCCTAAACTGCACGCAAAAATGGCCGCTGTAAATAAATCCAGAATGGATTTGGAAATCAGCACAGAATGATCCCCGCTCATTCCGGATACGATAGAACCATAAATTCCGGTTCCACTGGCACAGAACAACACGATAATTGTAACCAGCGTATTCATAAATTCATCTTCCGACAGCTCTGAATTTGAATTCTTGATAAATTTGCTGATTACTCTCTGCATCGCACCTGCACCGGCGTTAATTTTTTCCCCAAGGTGAATCGCAAGACCGATTCCTGTTCCGATTACGATGGAAAAAATAACCGCCGGCATATTTTCCATCAGACCAATAGTGCTGATTCCCATTCCCATGGAACATACACCGAATACCAGGGTAATGTCTGCCTTGAATTTCGGACTTAATTTATGTCCCACAAGGGCACCCAGGATTCCTCCGATAACCACAGATAATGCATTGATAATTACTCCAATAGGCATAACTTTTTTTCTCTCCTTTACCTGATTTCAGGCAGATGCCGCTTTTTCTGACATCTGCCTGAAGCTTTTTCTTATTATTTAAAACATATCCGGCAGCCAGTGTTTCGGATCTACATCCATAAACTGTGCTCTCTGGAAACGCTCCTTCTGATCGAACGGTACGGTGCAGTCAAAAATTGCCTTGCATGCCACACCACGTTCGCGGATTTCTGGATGGTATGCCGGATTGTTGGACGGATCCAACGGATGACATTGTACTCCCGGAATCGTGATCAGGTCAACATCTGCCTGGAATCTGGTTGTCATCGCCCACATCACATCATTGATGTCAAAAATATCCACATCCTCATCCACCAGAATCACGTGTTTCAGTTCCGCAAATGCAGAGAATGCAAGCAGTGCGGCCTGACGCTGACGCCCTTCGTCTGACGGCATTGTCTTCTTAAACTGCATGATCGGGTTCTTTCTTGTTGTGATAGCTTTTACCTTAATGATCGGAAGTTCCGGATTTGCAGGTCCGCAATAGCCCGGAAACTCTGGCATTGCTTTTCCAGTGTTGGAATTCTGATCTTCGCGGACACGTACATTCGGCAGGATTTCTCCCTCGATAACATATTCCGCATTGGCAATGGCACGCTCGTTGATTGTGAGACACTGCACCAGTTCTACCGGCTTATTACGGATAGCGCCTGCTGCCTGTAACTCGTCATAGCCAAGAGGTGTTGTCGGCGGCTCGAAACAGGATGCAATCTCAATGGCAGGATCGACACCAATGCTGACAGAAATCGGAAGCGGCTCTCCTGCTGCTTCTGCCAGTTCGCGGAAATATCCGATATGACGTGCTCCCGGCATCAGGAAAATAGAAATCTCGTCTTTGGACTGTAAACACATTCTGTGTATTGTCACATCTGATTCTCCTGTTTTCGGGTTTGATGCATAGCACATTCCAAGCGTAATGTACGGGCCGGCATCCTCCGGTGTATTTGTCGGAGCCGGAAGAAGTTTACGGATATCAAAGCCTTCCTCTGTTGCCAGATGAACCACTTCCTGACATTTCGCCTGCTCATTCGGAATTACGACTGGTGTTACCGGATGTTCTACGGTTCCGCCTGCGCCTACATGTCTGTATACGCCTGATAATTCTGCGTTTGGATCTACTTCCACATCTGTCTCCACAAACTGTCCCGGAATAGATTCCAGCAGCTCAAGAGCAGAACGCAGGTCATTGACTTCCACATTTTTCATTTTGCTTGTTCCTCCTGGATGTTATATATCAATCAGACGGTGTCAAGCGGATAAAATCATCCGCTTTTGCTATATAAACTCTATACCAAATAACTGCTCCACAATTTAATTCGGTTAAATTATTATCGTCTGACATTTTCTAACAGATAAAATAACATTTTTCTCCGGAGAGCTTCAATTCAAAAAGCAAAAAGACTTATTCCAGACTGGAATAGTAACATAGAAACATCAATACAGAGACAAAGACAATCAAACGTGTCACAAAAACTATGCGCACCAGCCAGAAAACCAGTGCGCATTTTCTTCTTTATTCTTCTTTTCACATGGATTATTCCAACAAGAAATTTTCATCTGCTATTTTTTATACCAAAATTTCTTACATTTCACAAGTACCTTTCCATCCGGAGCATCTGCCATCCTTCCGATTTTAAACCTGTAATTTTTTGTCTTTCCGGCCGGAATATTTACATTGTAGATTTTGGTCGGTGTTGCAGTTTCATCCAGTGGTATCTCAAAATACATCGTTACCTTTGTAATCGTATAACTGGAAGTGTTCTGCATACGGGCAGTTATATACAGCTCTCCTGTGTTCGGATTGTACTCATATCCCTTGTAGCTGACTTTGAGCTGGTTTAGCTTAGGTGTCGCTGACTTATACCAGAACGATAAGCATTTTACCTTCGGCGCTTTATATGGCTGCTGAGTCATTTTTCCAATATAAACCGTCTTATTCACTGTCTTTCCAGGATTAATCGTTACACTGAAGGTCTGGGTTATGGTTCCATCCTCCATAATAGGTATCTCATATCCCATTTTCACTTTTGTAATCGTGTAACTCGAAGTATTTTTCAGCCTCAGCTTCAAATATAACTTTGCTGTATCATTGTCATATTCGAATCCTCTGTAAGTTACTTTAAGCTGTTTGGTAGTTGGCTTGGAAGCAGCTGATGCTACCCTTGGGAAAAATAAAAGTGCTGCAAATGCCGCCAGAAGAAAAAATACCAGATAACTTCTGCTTTTTCTTACAAATCGGTCTTTCATACTCATAAAAATCTCCTCCTCTCCTGATATGGTATTATAATTTCAGGCAAATATCAGGAAATGTTTTTGATACACACCTGATACTTTGCTCAGTTTTATTATATATTTACAATACAATATCAGAAAGGATTTTTCTACTAACTATTGGTTAGTTTTTTAATAAGCAGCCTTATAAATCTCCAGCACCTGCTCTTCTGAAAGTTCTACATAATTATTCTTCAGCCTGTAATTCATTGTATTCCTGTGAAGGAACATGGTTTCTGCTGTTTTCTTTGCATTACAGTCATGTGCAAGATAATTCTCCAGTGTCTCACAGAGATTCCCTGTATTTATCTCATCATATCTGAACAGTTTTCCTAACTGTTTTCCCACATATTCGTCCAGTACCCTGGTATCGTCCACGTGCGAGATCAGTGTGTAGATTCCCTGATCTTTATAAAAATAAACCGGTCCCTGCATGTCTGTGACTGCAGCAACCCTGATTGCGGCAGCAGCTTCATTTCTGCTGCGCTTTGCCTCATCCGGATATGCAATACTGTTTCCAACTCCCACACACAGTTTCATTTCATTTTCTCTCTGCACGCGCTCCACAATCCGTATAAGAATCTTCCTTACCTCTATCTTTATCTTTTTTCTTCTTCGTAAATATTATACCCATCTCTGCCATTCTGTTTTGTCTTATATAATGCAGTATCTGCATTTTTATACAGATCAAAATATCCTGTTCCATGTTCCGGAGCAAATGCCATTCCGACACTAATGGTAATATTCTTTCCATTCATTTCCGTAAACGATAATTCTTCAACCTTTTTTATCAGACTTTCGATTCTGGAAACAGCAACTTCTCTGCTGTCCGTTTTCCTCATATATACTACAAATTCATCACCACCAATCCTGCCAACAATGTCTCCTTCACGAAAATGTTCATGAAGCACTTCACCAAATTTGTACAGGACTTTGTCCCCTGTAATGTGTCCATATATATCATTTACTTCCTTAAAATGATCCACATCCATGATCACAAAAGTTCCCGGTTCCTGCGGGTGTTCCTGCAGAACATTATGGATCCGTTCTTCTGTGCTTCTCTTATTGTACGCGCTGGTCAGTGCATCTGTCTCGGCTGCCTGAATAAGCTGTTTATTTTTTGATCTGTTCTTAACAAATCCCCAAAGGAACAACATGCTTGCCATAACACAAAACCCGATTGTAAAAATCAGTTCATATCTTCGTACAAAGTTATAAGATTTCTGTGCTTCAAGAACAGGGATAACATAACAAATCATCCAGTCATTCAATCCCATATCTGTATAGGCCAGATAACGGTCTGAATTATAATCATTTCCAATTCTTATTTTCATCAGTCCATCGGCACCCACTGTAAAATCTTTTTTCATTTCTGTCAGGGACGAACCAAAAATAAGTGTCTGATCATCATAAAATTCAAAGAAGTTATCGCCATATTCAATCTCATGATAGGCAAAATCACCATCATACGCAATAATCTCACCATCACTGGTAGTGATCAGTGTATATCCTACATCTTCAAAGAAATCGTTAAACAGCATACGGCTTAATGCAGTTACGTTATAAGAACCACCCAGAACTCCTATCACTTTTCCGTTTTTCCAGACCGGTACGCCCAGAATTACACGGGTTTCTTTATCTACGCTGCTCTCCAGTGGATCGCTTAGTGTTTCTTTTCCCTCCATTCCTTCCTTAAAATATCTCCTCGAAGATACATTCTTCTCTGCTCCGTTATCATAATGAGCCGTACCGTCTGCTTCAATCAGTGCTGTACGCTCTAAAACAGTTTCCTCTTCAAGTGATATTAACATTTCCATATTTTCATCCGACACAAGTTCTTCGGATTTTCCAATCTCTTTTGCTATACCCCTCAGATATCCATAATGAATATCCAGAATTGCTTTGATATGTTCACTCTGTCTGGAAACATTTGTCTTAATTACTTTCTGCGTGCTACGTTCAATAGAATGCTGTGTGCATACCAGAAATATGCCCAGACTTACTGCTACCGCACACACAAATATAAGAGCAGCAGCTACATACTCAGTGATTTCATTTTTCTTTCTCATAAACATCTCCTTTCACCCCACATTTTTCTGTTTGTCTTTTGTTGGGTTACATTATACACACACTTTCCCGAAACTGCAGTCAAAATACTTTCACTGTTAATCCTCTGTAACAGATTTGTGTAATACATATATCTGTCGCTTAAACCTTCAGGACAATTTTAATATATCAAATCGAACTGTGAAAATCCAGATAAATCGTCAAATTTTCGTCAAAAAAAGACAGACTCTCTATTTTCTTTCAAGATATCTGTCTTTTTAATCATATACATTATATTGGTTCTAAAGTGTGTTTAAAAAATGCTTTACGCAAGATATGCGTCACATTTTGTGGGAGATTTTTTCAAACCCACACTGGTATGCCAGATGATCAGATCAGCTTAACAATATCATTATACATAACAAATACCATCAGCGCCATCAACAGCATCAGCCCTGCGAAATGGATGCCGCCCTCCACCTGTCTGTTAATCGGTTTTCTGCGGATTGCCTCTATGACAAGGAATACCAGCCGTCCACCGTCCAGTGCCGGAAACGGAAGGAGGTTCATAACTCCAAGGTTTGCAGAGAGCAGAACTGCCAGATTAAGCATATTCATCCACAGGATCATGGTTCCTTCGCTTTTGCTTTCCTCATACGTAGTTCCGATTGCATCCACAATTCCGACCGGACCACTCAGATCTTTCATTCCAAGCTTTCCGCTGACCAGCTCTTTCAGGCTGAGAATCGTTGTACGTACCATATATTTTACTTCTACGGCACCATATTTGACTACATTCAGCCCTTTTGCTTTTTCAGAATACATATTGTAGGTAAATCCTGATTCTGCCGTACGGTATTCTTTTGGTGTAACCGTAATATCATATTCCTGTCCGTCCCTGGAATAGGTAAGCTTTACAGACTTTTCTGTCAGCGGATTCTCCTGAATATATTTCTGGTAATCTGCTGCATTTGTAATCTTCACTCCATTAATGGATGTGATCACATCTCCCTGCTGAATCCCTGCTTCCTGCAACGGCATTCCATCCATTACAGATTCCACTGTCATGGCAGAAGTATCATCCCCGTTGAAATTGCAGCCCAGAAGGTATCTCACATTTGTATCCGACTTATAGGAAATGTCCATCTTCTTTCCGTCACGCTTAACAGTCAGGTTAATGGTATCTCCCTCTTTCAGCTGGTTCAGATAGGAATATACATAGATATCTTTTCCCAGATCAATGTGATATCCCTGATAACCGGTAATAATATCTCCCTCTTTCAGTCCTGCCGCCTCAGCCGCAGAACCTTCCTTCACGGAAAGAACTCTGGATGGTTCATATCCTACAGTACCTACAATGATCACAGACAATACAAATGCCATGATAAAGTTAAATACCGGTCCTGCGGCAACTACGGAAATCCTGCCCCACACAGACGCACTGTTAAAAGTTCCCGGTTCATTCTCTATGTCCGTATCCTCCCCCAGCATGGCACAGGAGCCACCGATAGGAAGAAGTTTCAGTGAATATCTGGTATCTCCTTTCTCAAAACTGAAAAGTCTTGGTCCCATTCCCAAAGAGAATTCTGTGACCACGATCTTATTCAGCTTTGCAAAAAGAAAATGTCCCAGCTCATGAAAGAGAATGATTGCACTGAATATGACAATTGCAATAATAATTTTCAATCTACCACCTGCTTTCAATCCAACGATAAGTTTCTTTCTCAATCTCCAGAATCTGATCCAGGTCCGGATCCTTTACTGCTGTATGTCTGCTCATAGATTGCCCGATAATCTCGTAAATATCCAGAAAGCTGATTTTTTTCTGAAGAAATTTGCGGACTGCCAGCTCATTTGCGGCATTAAAAACGGTTGGCATACTGCCGCCTGCTTTTGCCGCTTCCACCGCCATTGGAAGACCTTTAAAAGTTTTCCTGTCCGGCTCCTCGAAGGTGATCTGCTTCAACATATGAAAATCCAGTCTGTCGCCTTTTAAAAATCTTCTGTCCGGATAGCATAATGCATACTGTATCGGAAGTCTCATATCCGGTGTTCCAAGCTGCGCTATCACTGCACCATCCTCGAATTCCACCATAGAATGGATAATACTCTGCGGCTGAACCACAACCTGAATATGATCCAGATCTATATCAAAAAGCCATCTGGCTTCCATAACTTCCAGACCTTTATTTACCAGAGTTGCAGAGTCTACTGTAATCTTCTGTCCCATTACCCAGTTCGGATGCTTCAGCGTATCCTCCAGAGTCACATTCTCCAGATCTGCTGTTTTCTTTCCGCGGAAAGGACCGCCGGATGCAGTGATGAGCAGTTTATGTATTTGCTCTCTTTTCTCTCCATGAAGTGCCTGGAAAATAGCACTGTGTTCGCTGTCTACAGGCAGGATCTGCACACCGAACTGCTTTGCCAGCGGCATAATCAGATGTCCGGCTGTTACCAGTGTTTCCTTATTTGCCAGAGCAATATCCTTACCTGCAAGGATTGCTTCCATAGTTGGTCTGATTCCTATCATTCCTACGATAGCGGTCACCAGAATGTCTGATTCCTCCATTCTGGCAAGTTCGATAAGACCACCCATCTGGCTTACGATTTTTACATCCAGATCCTGCACACGTACTGCCAGATCTCTGGCTGCCTCTTCTTTCCAGACTGCAACCAGTCTGGGATGAAATTCACGTATCTGCTTCTCCAGCATTTCTACATTACTGCCTGCTGCAAGACCAACTACTTCCAGGTCATCATTTGCACGTACCACATCCAGTGTCTGTGTTCCGATCGAACCTGTAGAACCTAAGACTGCTACTTTTTTCATATTGTACCTCATTTCAATACTTATACAACAATTTTATAAAATTACTTCTGACCTGACAGTTCTCATATCAAAAAATACTGTAAACATGTATATCAGAAAAATATATGCTCCGTTAGATCTCAATCATCACAAGAGAGAGGAAATAAATAACCGGTGCTGTGAAGATCACACTGTCAAATCTGTCAAGGATTCCTCCATGTCCCGGAATTAATTTTCCATAATCTTTAATCCCCTGATTTCTCTTGATTGCAGATGCAGCCAGATCGCCTACCATGGAGATCAGTGCTCCGATTGCACAGATCACAGCATATTCCAGCATCGGTCCCTGAGTGGCCGCTGCATAGATCACACCAAGAAGTGCAGCTCCTGCCACACCGCCCACAGCTCCCTCCACAGATTTCTTAGGACTGAGGACAGGTGCCATTTTATGTTTACCGATCAGCATTCCCACACAGTATGCGCAAGTATCACATCCCCATGAGCACAGAAAGATCAGCCATACGTGGAACTTTCCACCAGGAAGTTCTCTGGTAAGATAAATAAACGACAGCATAACTGCCACATACACGATACCAAACAGTGCAGGCATTACCTGCCCAGCCTCATAGGTCGGATAAGTGAACACGTATGCAAACATGAGCAGCACAAGTCCGAAAATAATAGCTAGCACTCCATATCTCTCAAAATCAAGCAGTACTGCCAGATAATATAATACTGCGCCTAAATAGCCTGCTGCCGCCAGCAGATTTATCTTCTCATCCTGCACCTTCATTGCTCTGTACAATTCTCTCATTCCAATGAGAGAAACCGCAAGAAGTGTGAAAAACAGCACGTAATCACCGCTGATAATAGTGGCAAGCGCAATAATCACAAGCAGGATTCCGCTTAAGAGTCTTGTCTTAAACATTCTTTACTCCTCCTTAACTCCGCCGTATCTTCTGTCTCTCTGATTATATTTCTCAATAGCCTTAATCAGCTCTGCTTTATTAAAATCCGGCCATGCCACATCTGTGAAATAAAATTCTGTATAAGCCATCTGCCATAACAGAAAATTGGAAAGTCTCAATTCCCCACTTGTGCGTATCATCAGATCCGGATCAGGTATTCCTGCCGTATCCAGGTAATTGTCAAAAACATGCTCATCAATTTCTTCCGGCTTTACTTTTCCATCTGCAGCATCCTGAGCAAGTTTGCGGATACCTCTTATGATCTCATCTCTGCTGCCGTAGTTTAATGCGATCTGGAAATAGATTTCATCATATTTCTGAGAATATTGTTCCAAACGTGCAATACTTTCCTGAATATCCTGATCAAATGCCGAAACCTCTCCGATCACCCGGACACGCATTTTGTTCTTATCTGCCAGTTTAATGCATTTTTTCAGATAACTGCGGAACAGTTTCATCAGACCGTCTACTTCATCTTTGGAACGTTTCCAGTTCTCTGTAGAAAAAGCATATACAGTCACATATTTGACTCCCAGTTCCTTCATATAGTCACAGACTGTTTCCAGATTTGCACAGCCCTTCACATGTCCGTAGCTTCTGGGCATTCCCTTTGCTTTCGCCCAGCGTCCATTGCCATCCAGAATAATGGCAATATGATTTGGTACATTCATACTCTTTCGTTTCCTTTTCTTATTCTGTTATTCCTTTAACCTTACTGTCTCATCATAATGAGCCGCAGTTTCCGGTCCATTATCTCATTCAGATAAAAAGAGAGCCCGCATTCATGGAGCTCTCCCTTTCGTTTCCCTTATACGGTCATGATTTCTTTGCTCTTTGCATCCACTGCCGCATCAACTTCTTTGATATATTTATCTGTACTCTTCTGGATTTTCTCCTCAAGCTCTTTGATCTCATCCTCAGATACATCCTGTTTTGCAAGTTTCTTAAATGCATCATTTGCATCACGACGAATGTTGCGGACTGCTACTTTGGCTGCTTCGCCTTTTTTCTTGACATCTTTAACCAGTTCCTTACGGCGTTCCTCTGTAAGTTCCGGAAATACAAGACGGATTACTTTACCATCGTTACTTGGATTTAATCCAAGATCAGAGGTAAGGATTGCTTTCTCAATTCCTTTGATCAGGCTGCTTTCCCATGGCTGAATCTGGATCATACGAGCTTCCGGGACAGTGATATTTGCCACCTGCTGAAGAGGTGTTGGAGCTCCGTAATAATCTACGGTGAGTTTGTCAAGGATATGCGGGTTTGCACGTCCTGCACGAATTGTAACCAGCTCGCTCTCAAGGCTTGCCAATGTCTTTTTCATCTTCTCTTCATATTTCTGAATTCTCTCATCCATTAGGTTCGTCTCCCTCTTTTTATAGTTTTTATATTACACTTTCTCTGTAAACTCACTTATAAGCCTTACTTATACAGTAACCTTAGTTCCGACAAATTTGCCATGTACCGCATTGATGATACTGTCCTTCTCATCCAGTGCAAATACCAGCATCGGCATCTTCTGTTCCATACACATAATCGATGCTGTCAGATCCATAGCTGCCAGTTTCTTTGCAACTACTTCTTCAATGGAAATTTCATCATATTTTACTGCATTCGGGTTTGTCTTCGGATCACTGTCATAAATTCCGTCAACAGCTTTTGCAAGAAGGATTGCTTCTGCTTCAATCTCTACTGCGCGAAGTACAGTGGCTGTATCTGTGGAGAAGTAAGGATGTCCTGTACCGCCTGCAAAGAATACGATCTTACCCTGTGCAAAGCTTGCTTCCACTGCATCCTTAGAGTAAAGGCTTGTAAATGCACCGCATACAAATGGTGTGAAGATTTCTGTCTTTAATCCAAGGTATCTGCAGATATCAGATACATAAATACAGTTCATAACTGTTGCAAGCATACCAATCTGATCAGCCTTATTTCTGTCGATAGTCTCGCTGGTGCGTCCTCTCCAGAAATTACCTCCGCCGATCACGATGCCGATTTCCAGTCCTTCCTCAGCAATTGTCTTGATCTGCTTTGCAACTTCAATAACAGTTGCCTCGTCAAATCCGGTCTTTTTCTCACCGGCAAGAGCTTCACCGCTTAATTTTAATAATACACGTTTCATAGTAACTGTCTCCTGAAATTAATTTTATCGCAGGTAACAGAGGATCGGAATACTTTTTCTCTCTTCTGTTACATTCGTAATTTTATTTTACCATATTCCGGCAACAATTTCATTACCATTTTCATCAACTGTTGTAGAAACTGTAAAATTACTGTAATAATGGAATCCTGTTTTACCTGTCTCAGGATCATCCTCATAACTGCTGCCCTGTGGGGAACCGCATGCGCCCTCCAGCGCATCCAGAGACTGACCGATATACTGTTCTGCTGTAGAAATCATATCGCCGCCACTATTATCCTGATCTGTGTTTCCACCATTTTCATTATCCGTGCTTCCACCATTTCCATCATCCGTACTTCCATCATTTCCATCATCAGAACCATTATTGCTGCCATTTCCATTGTCATCTGTATTCTGGTCACCACTGTTATTATTATCTGCAGAATCAGAATTATCTGCAGAATTCTGATCACTGTCGTCTGTGGAATCTGATTCTGACTCACTGTCATCTATAATGCCAAGACGTTTCTTTACCGCATCAAGCGTGGATACTTCTTTTGTTGATGTACCTGTCAGATATTTTGCATATGGGATTGCATCATCGTCTGTGCCGTCCATGCATAATGTAATCTTCGAAATTGTTCCAAGCGGAATATCGCGGAAAAAGCATTCATTCTTGTCCTCATCAGTATATGCAATACGGATATCATAGGAAGCTGTACTCTTGTTGGATGTTGTCTGTGTACCTGATGTCTGTGTATTTGCAGTCTGCATATAATACAGTGCCTTGTCCTTATCTGTCAGAGTAAACATTCCATTGATAAGATCATCTCCCCATCCTCCATCCTCATCCTCATCTGCATCCTCATCTGCATCATAATCCTCACTGTCTTCATCCACATGAGTCCGGATATAGAGTGATTGGATGGCATCCCCTGTATTATTTACAAATACAATCTTAGATGCTGTGGAAGTTTTTTCTCCCATTATGTTCTTTATATCTTCATCTGCTGTCTGCTGCATATCCACCATATCGACTGCCTTGGTTACTTCAGGAGTCGGAGTAGCTGTTACCTCTACAGGTGCTGTCTCTGTTGTCTTTTTCTTGCCACATCCGGCAACTGCCACTGTCATTACCAGCAGACCTGCCAGTATTAAATAACGTTTCTTCATAATATATTCCCTCCTGCTATATGGAATATCTTTTTTCTTTTTAACAATGCCATTTTTCAATTTCCTATTATTGCAGAGTATTGAAAACTTGTCAACTAAGCCTCTGCCGATTTCATACAATTTTAAGACTTTCAGCTTTTAAAATCTCTGCCTGCGGACGTATTCTTATGAAAAAATCACATTTTTCCTACTTCATATTATTGCACAAAAGGAAGCGCTCACTGTAATCAGCGGATACTCACCAGAAAGGACGTTACTGTGACTTTCACTCGCAAAAAACACCTCGCGGAATATTACCAGTGAACAGTAACGAAAGGACTACCATGTTGCTCTGGCAGTCCTTTCTCATCCCTTTGTGGTCATATTTAATATATTTCTATTCTGCCAGCTTCATCAGAAGTTCCACGCATTCTTCCTCTGATAAAACCGAAGTATTCAGGCAGATATCATAATTTTCCATTTTTCCCCATTCATGTCCTGTATAAAAGTTATAATAATCTCTTCTCTGACGGTCTTTATACGCAATTCTGTCAAGTGCCTCCTTCTGAGAAATATGCTTATTTTTCTTAATCCGTTTAATACGGTCTTCCATATCAGATGCATAAATATACACGCGAAGCAGCTGATTATCATCCTTCAGGATTTGGTCTGCACATCTTCCCACAAAAATGCATGGACCTTCCTGTGCCAGGCGCTTCACTGTCTCTTTCTGCGCATGAAACATCTTCTCCGGAATCGTCAGGCGTTTTTTATCCTGCGATTCTTCTGACATCATTACTCCGATTGCATAAAGAAGACTGGTCTTGCCTTTAAATTCATTGATGATTTCCTGACTGATTCCATGCCTCTCTGCTTCCTTCAGCAAAAGTTTACTGTCGTAACAGGGAACTCCCATTTTTTCTGAAAGCAAAGCTGCAATATATCTTCCACCGCTTCCATACTGTCTGCTGATCGTGATTGTTTTCATAGGGCACCACTCCTTTCAGCTCATCTGCCTGAAAATGAATTGTTATTTTTTTATCTATATGATAGATTATAAGAATTTTCGAATATTTTTGCAATATCCATTAATTTTTTCATAACATTTCACAATTTTGAGCCAAAGGATTTAGTAATATTATCAATATAGATTCTTAACCTTAAATTCACGCTCTGCTTCTCTTCTCTGGTCTTTCTTTGCGATATCCTGTCTCTTGTCATAAAGTTTCTTGCCTCGAGCCATTCCAATTTCCACTTTTACCAGACTGTCTTTGAAATAAACTTTCAGGGGTACTAAAGTTAACCCTTTTTCTTTGAGCTTTGCTTCAATCTTATTGATCTCATATCTGTGAAGCAGAAGCTTACGGATTCTCAGCGGGTCTTTGTTGAAAATATTGCCTTTTTCATAAGGGCTGATATGCATTCCGTAGATGTAAACCTCTCCGTTCTCTACACGGATAAAGGATTCCTTGATGCTGCATTTGCCCATACGCAGGGATTTTACTTCTGTTCCTGCAAGGGCAATACCGGCTTCATAAGTATCTTCTATAAAATAATCATGAAATGCCTTTTTATTATTGGCAATCAGCTTCATTCCTTTTTTCTTTGCCATAATATCCTCCAAGCCATTTTTATTTAATTCTCTTCTTCATCATTCCAGATATCAGCAACCAGCTCAAAGTCTACTGTTTTGAGCATTTTATCTGCATCTGCCACACGGACACGGACTTTATCTCCCAATTTGTAGACTTTCTTTGTCATCTCTCCGCGGAGTTCGTAGGTTTCCTGGTCGAAGATATAGTAGTCATCCCGCAGAGTGTTAACATGTACCAGACCTTCTACTGTATTTGGGAGTTCTACGTAAAGCCCCCATCCGGTAACGCCTGAGATAATTCCCTCGAATTCCTCTCCCAGATGGTAGGACATATATTCTGCTTTCTTCAGCTTGTCTGATTCACGTTCTGCCTCATCTGCACGGCGTTCACATACACTGGACTGTCTCGCAACTTCATCAAGAATTTCAGCATAGTGTTCGGTTCTGCCTTCACGCATCAGTCTGCCTCGTAAGTTATCCTTAATAATCCTGTGGATCTGCAGATCAGGGTATCTTCTGATCGGAGATGTGAAATGGCAGTAATATTTCGCCGCCAGTCCGAAGTGACCGCTGCATTCTGTGGTATATTTTGCCTGTTTCATGGAACGCAATACCAGGCGGCTGATCATTGCTTCATTCGGAAGCCCTTCGATACTTTCGATGATCTGCTGAATTTCTTTTGGAGTGATCTCTTCTTTTGCTTTCTGAATCTTCACACCCTGATTGTGAAGTAATGTCAGAAGACTCTCCACTTTCTCCGGATCCGGGTTATCATGGGTTCTGTATACAAACGGAATCTCTTCTGTGCAGTATTCCTGTGCCACAGTCTCATTTGCCATCAGCATGAAATCTTCAATGATTTTGGTTGCCACATTTGCTTCATATGGCTTAACATCGATTGCTTTTCCTGCTGCATTAAGAATAATCTTGCTCTCCGGAAAATCAAAGTCAATGGAACCCCTGTGATGGCGGCTGTTTCGTAAGATTCCGGACAGTTCTTTCATCATAAAGAACATCGGGATAAGTGCATCATACCGTTTCTTTGCTTCTTCGTCTGTGTCCTCAAGAATGTTCTTTACATCAGTGTAGCACATTCTCTCATTTACGTTAATCACTGTTTCCGCGATCTGATGGGAAACTACCTTACCCTTTTCGTTAATGTCCATCAGGCAGCTCAACGCCAGTCTGTCCTCTCCCTGATTCAGAGAACAGATTCCATTGGAAAGACGTTCCGGCAGCATTGGCACAACGCGGTCTGCCAGATAAACACTGGTTCCACGTTTCAGTGCTTCCCTGTCCAGAGCACTGTTGTACTGTACATAGTTGCTTACATCTGCGATATGGACTCCCAGATGGTAAATGTCCCCCTCTTTTGTCAGGGAAATCGCATCATCAAGGTCTTTGGCATCTTCGCCATCAATAGTGACTGTCTGCAGATGTCTCAGATCCAGTCTTCCATCTCTGTCTGCATCCAACACATGATCCGGAACACGCTGAGCCTGCTTCATTACTTTCTCAGGAAATTCACTTGGGATTCCGAAGCTCTTGACGATTGCCAGGATATCTGTACCCGGTGTTCGGATATTTCCCAGATTCTCCTTAATTTTTCCTTCAGGATTCTTATTTCCGGAGCCATAATCTGTAATCACCGCGATTACTTTATCACCATTTTTTATTCCTGCCGCTTCTTTTCTCGGAATGAAGATATCTTTGGAAAATTTCGGATTATCACTGATCACAAAACCGAAATCCCGATTTAACTGATAAGTTCCTACAATTTCAGGCATACCACGCTCCAGAACCTTCACAACTACGCCTTCCTGGCGTTTTCCCTCTTTTTTGTCATTTCTGATGATGATCCTTACTTTATCCTGATGCATAGCTGTTCCTGTATCACTTTCAGGAATAAAGATATCCTCATCCTGCCCTTCAATTTCTACGAAACCGAAACCTTTGGGATGTCCGATAAATGTTCCCTCAGCCTGGATTCCCTCCAGCTGCTCTTTTTTATTTTTATCTTTCTTCTTTCTGCCATACTCTAATCCGTATTCTTCTCTCCGGTCATCGTAATAACGGTCATCTTTTTTCTTTTTCCATTTTCCTTTGACCTTTTCATATCTGCCCTTGCAGTCTACAGATACTTTTCCTTCCTCGCAAAGTTCGTCCAGAACATCATACAGCTCTCTTTTCTCTTCTTTTGAAAGTCTCAGAAGAGAAGAAATCTCGCGGAGTCTCATTGGCTGATAAATAGGATCTCCCATCAGTTCCAGGATAAACTTTTTTCTTCTGTCCATATTTTTTTTACTCATATTACTCCTCACAGCCTCCGCAGAGGACTTTTATCTGATTCAGCTCTTTATGACACAAAAAACACTCTTGCACATAACAAGAGTGTTTCAAATTTCTTTTCTGATTAACCAAGCATATTTAATGCTACAGAAATTACAAAAAATAAAATTCCCATAATAGTGGTTGCCTTAACAAGTCCGCCCTCCATGGAACGTCCCTTGTTCTTACCCCAGTATGTTTCTGCTGCTCCGGCGATAGCACCAAGTCCCTGCTGCTTACCTTCCTGCATAAGAACTACTACTGTAAGAGCGATGCAATCTATTATGAAAATGACACTCAGAATGATCTTAATAATCTGCACTTCGTTACACCTCCTAATCAACTGAGTTTCATTGTAACATAGCCGGATGGGGATTTCAACCACAATTCAGAGTTTTTGTCAGGTTTCTTAACAATTTTTTTCATTTTCTTTAAAAGGATTTTCATACACTGCCAGTTCTCCCAAGGCCTCATGGATACGAAGAAGCTGGTTATATTTGGCATTTCGGTCCGAACGGCAGGGTGCACCTGTCTTAATCTGTCCGGCACCTGTGGCAACTGCCAGATCTGCGATAAATGAATCTTCCGATTCTCCTGATCTGTGAGAAATTACTGCCCTGTATCCCGCTTTCTGTGCCATTTCCACTGCATCCAATGCTTCTGAAAGTGTTCCTATCTGGTTTAATTTTATCAGAATGGCATTTGCCGCTCCCAGTTTGATACCACATGCAAGACGTTTGATATTCGTGACAAACAGATCATCACCCACGAGCTGTATTTTATCTCCCAGTCTTTTTGTCACCTGTTTCCAGCCTTCCCAGTCATCTTCCTCAAGTCCATCTTCAATGGAAACAATCGGGAACTTCTCTGCAAGTTTTTCATAATATTCTATCATCTCGCCGGAATCCCTGAGAACTTCTTCCCCTTTCATTTTTCCTTCTCCAGGAAAAACATAAACACCTCTTTCTTCATCGTACAGTTCACTTGCCGCAGCATCAATTGCAATGCTAATATCCTTTCCGGGTTCATATCCCGCCTTTTTTACTGCTTCAAAAATCACTTCCAGGACGCTTTCTGAATCGGGAAGATCCGGTGCGAAACCTCCCTCATCCCCGACTGCTGTTGACAGACCTTTTTGTTTCAGGATAATTCTGAGAAACTGATATACTTCCGCACACATTCGGATCGCATGCTCCATATTTTCCGCTCCCGTCGGCATGATCATGAATTCCTGTAAATCCACTGTATTATCAGCATGACGTCCCCCATTTAAGATATTCATCATCGGTACAGGCATCTGTCTGGTATGGCAGCCGCCAAGATACTGATATAAAGGAACGCGAAGAGCTGCTGCCGCCGCCCTTGCTACTGCCAGGGATACTCCCAGTGCCGCATTTGCCCCTACATTACTTTTATTGTCCGTGCCGTCTGTTTCTATGATTTTTTTATCAATATAGGACTGATCCAGAGCATTTTCTCCAAGAATTGCTTCTGCCAGCTTTGTATTTACATTCTCCACTGCTTTGCGGACACCAAGTCCGGTGTAGCAGTCTTTTTCTCCGTCACGAAGCTCCACTGCCTCGAACTTTCCTGTGGAAGCTCCCGAAGGGACGATTGCCCTCCCCGTATATCCATTTATCCCGATCACACCTTCTCCTACTGTCACTTCTACTTCCACTGTAGGATTTCCTCTGGAATCAAGTACCTGTCTTGCGTGAACCCTTCTTACAGGCAGATAACGTAACATATTAGAACCTCCTGATCATTTTAATAAACCGGTAACTGTTCCATATTTTCACAGTTACAGTTCAACCTTAAGTCAAAATTACTTTCAGTAACGTAATTTGACTTGTATATCTTTACAACCATATTTTTACCCAATATGCTTCCGGCTATGCGTTGTCTATATCTGTTATTATTTTCAGAATATTTTATCAATGCAAATAATTTTAATATTATCTTTTAAATATTTTTGCAAATTTTCTATTTTTATTCTTGACATTTCATTCTTTATCTGTTATATTAAGTTCATAAAACAAAAGGGATTACGAAAAACAAAAAAGTAAAGGAGTGAGACCACCGAAAACATAATCTTTTCTTCATAATTTAAGAAAGCGAGGTACAGACCACCAGAATAGCAAAGTTTCAAATTCATGACTTATAAGAAAGGCAGGTACGGACCACCAAGAACTTAAGCTTTTAAATCCAATTAAGTTTTATAAGTAGTTCCTATCAAACAAGGAAGGTACAGTCCGATGGAAACCTAACAATTTATCTTATTTTGAACGTAACAGTTAAACATTCTAAAGAAGGTACGGTCCAATGGAAATTTAATGATTTACCTTATTTTTAAAGTGACATTCAATCAAAATAAGGAAGGTACAGTCCAATGAAACGTTAACGATTTACCCTATTATAAAACGTAACCGTTCATTTACATGAAGAAGGTACAGTCCAATGAAAGCTTAACGATTTACCCTATGAAACTATAAAAGGAAGGTACAGACCAATGGGACAGTAAGTTGAACCGTTAATTTCATAATTCAAATTCATACAATTTCATAATTTATTTTACAGAAAGTGAGGTATCATCCCTTGGATACAGAATCTTAACAGGAGCCACGATGAAATATAAATCTGTGGCTCTTTTATTTGTCATCCAGCTTCTATAGCTCCCCTCTTTCTCATATATTAAACTAATATCATTCCGTTCTGAGGTTAATACTCTCTATGCATCTCAAATACATATCCTCCACTCGGATTTTCTCTTCCAGATTTACCAAGATTTTTCTTCTTTTCTGTGCTTGTGCATTTATAGGTTCCTCTGTAGGAAAAATCGTATCGCACAACACTGCCAGACAGACTGCTGCTTCTGCCCAAAGTTCCAACTGGGGACTCAGTTTTCAAGAAGAAGGCAAACGTCCTGTTGGAAATGCAACGATAGAAGAACTGGCTCAGTACAATGCCTTTTTTGCTGAAGATACCGAAGAAAAGAAAATCTATCTCACCTTTGACGCAGGCTTTGAAAATGGAAATACTCCTGCTATTTTGGATGCACTGAAAAAACATCAGGCACCTGCTACATTTTTTGTGGTTGGAAATTTCATTTCGGAAAACAAAGATCTGATCAAACGAATGGAAACGGAAGGGCATATTGTCGGCAATCATACTATGACGCACCCGGATATGTCAAAAATTTCCACAAAAGAATCTTTTCAGAAAGAATTATCCGATGTAGAAAAAATTTACAGGAAAATTACAGGAAAAGAAATGACAAAATTTTACCGCCCCCCACAGGGCATCTACAGTACACAGAATCTGTCTATGGCCAGAGAACTGGGATACCACACATTTTTCTGGAGCCTTGCCTATGTAGACTGGTATCAGGATAACCAGCCAGATCCGCAGGAAGCTATTGCAAAACTGACGAAACGGATTCATCCGGGAGCTATTGTACTGCTGCACAGCACTTCTTCCACTAATGCGCAGATTCTGGATGAACTGTTGGATAAATGGGAAGAGATGGGATATTCCTTTCATTCTCTGAACGAATTATGAACATTTAACACTTTCCCATTTGCAAAGTCACATACAAAAATAACAGAATTTTGAAATATCTGACACACTTGCAATAAACAAAAATTGATCATTATCTCAAAATGAAACGCACTCCACAGGGATGTCCTAATGGAGTGCGTCTCATTTTGTTTATAAATCAATACTTTAGAGAATATCAAAATTGTAACTTTTATATTGCATTTACACTGCTTATTCAGCGTCTGCTGCCTCTGTCTCTTCCGGTTCTTCTGTTGTTTCCGCTTCTTTAGTGTCATCAGAGGCTGCATCAGAATCTTCTGTCTCCGCTGCATCTTCAGCTTTCTCTTCGCCGTCTACAACACCACCTTCAACTACCAGGTCATCTGGATTGATGTTATCACCGTATACAGGTTTCAGGGTTTCTTCGAAATCTTTATGGAAGAACTGTTCATCTGCCAGAGATTTGATTTCATCGTTGATTGCATTCAGAAGGTCTGTGTTGCCCTTCTGTACTGCTGGTGCAATTGTATCAATATCACCAAGAGATTCGATTCCTACAGAGAATCCTTCATTCTGCTGAGCCCATGCAAGTACTTCTGTATTGTCTGTGGAGAATGCATCTCCTCTTCCGTCAAGAAGTGCATCGTACGCTTCCTGGTATTCATCAAATTTTACAAGTTCAATATCCGGATAGTTATCTGTAAAATATGTCTCTGCTGTTGTTCCTTTTACAACAATCAGCTTCTTGCCTTCCAGATCTTTTACATCTTTGATCAACGCATCATCAGGAGAAACAACTCCAAGAGCTACCTTCATATATGGAAGTGCGAAATCTACTTTCTCTGCTCTGTCATCTGTTACTGTAAAGTTTGCAAGGATCACATCAACCTTTGCAGACTGTAGATATTCTACGCGGCTTGCCGCCTCTACATAAGTAAATTCTGCATCGTCTTCACTTCCCAGAAGGTCTTTTGCAAGTCTTTTTCCAAAGTAAATATCGTATCCCTGAACATCACCATTTTCATCTACATATCCAAATGGATTCTTGTCGCTGAATACACCGATTTTGATCTTTCCGTCTTTTTTGATCTCATCCAGAGTACGGGCCTGTGCAGTGTTTCCTCCGTCATCTGCCGCACTTACAAGAATACTTCCGCCAAGAAGTGTTGTTGCTGCTACACCTGTTGCTAATAAGACTGCTAATATTTTTTTCTTCATGTTCTTTTCCTCCATGTTTTAAAAAATTTTGATTTTATTATAATTTTTATAACCAGTTCTTGTGATATCCTGCTATTTCATGGGTTATTATCATCCATTTCAGGATTAATACAATATTCTGTTTTCCTCTATTCTATTTTTTCACTGTTTCATAATGGAAACTGTTCAGGAACTGTTTTGCCCTGTCAGTCTCCGGATTATCAAAGAACTGTTCCGGAGTGTTCTCTTCTACAATGTTTCCCTTATCCATAAAGATTACTCTGTCTGCTACGGAACGGGCAAATTCCATCTCATGAGTGACGATCAACATTGTCATTCCTGTCTTTGCAAGTTCCAGTACTACCTGAAGTACTTCTCTTACCATCTCAGGATCAAGTGCTGCTGTAATCTCATCCAGAAGCATGATCTCCGGATGCATCAGCATGGCACGTACAATGGCAACTCGCTGTTTCTGACCACCGGAGAGCTGCCTTGGATAATTATCTTTCTTATCCAGAAGACCAACTCTGTCAAGAAGCTGCTCCGCTTCCTTTTTCACTTCTTCTTTATTTCTTTTCTGTACTTTCATTGGTGCCAGAAGAAGATTATTTAAAATTGTCATATTCGGGAAAAGATCATAGCTCTGGAAAACCATTCCTATCTTCTCTCTGACTTTGCTTATATTCTTTTTTTCTTTCTCATAGCTTACACCGTTAAGCTTCAGTACACCGGTGTCAATCTCTTCCAGGCGGTTGATACATCGCAGGAAGGTACTTTTTCCACATCCGGAAGGTCCTACAATCACCACCACTTCTCCCTTTTGCAGAGAGAAGGAAACATCATCCAGAATAGGAACATTGTTTACATATGATTTCTTTAAATGTTCTACTTCTAAAATCGGCTGTCCCATTCATTTATCCTCATTTCTCTATTAATCAGCAAACTTCTTTTCCAGTACTCTGGAGAGTCTGGAAAATGGAAAACATATGATAAAATACATAAAGAATACTGCACCGTATACCCAGAGGGCCGCTGTCGGATTTGTATAACGTGATGCATCTATGATCTGTTTTCCAACTTTTAACACCTCTACTACTCCGATAAGAGCTACCAGTGATGTGGTCTTGATCATTCGGGTAAGAAGATTCACTGCGGATGGAAGAAGTCTTCTTATAGTCTGCGGAAGGATAATATAAAGATAGACCTGCCATTTGTTTAATCCAAGACCGTATCCGCTGTCATACTGGTGTTTAGGAATGGAGATCAGCGCACTTCGCACCAGATCACCCATTTCAGCAGTTCCCCAGAATGTAAATACAATGACCGCCGCTGTCTCACCGGAAAGATTCATCCCCAGATGCTTGGCCGCTCCGAAATATACCAGGAACAAAAGCACCAGCTGCGGCATGATTCTTACTATTTCAAGGTAAATGCGGCAGATAAACTTAATGATTTTATTTGGGATATTCATTACCATCCCAAGAAGAAATCCAAGGATTATTGAAAATACCATGGAAATCAGTGCAATTCTTATTGTTACCCACAAGCCCTGCCAGAGTCTTAATGAGTTGATTCCCTTAAAAAGAACCTCAATCCCCATATTCTGCATAGCGGACTCTCCTTTCTACAAATGAACAGATAAGTGAGATTGGTAAAAGTATGATCAGATATGCGATTACCAGCATAAACAGGGCTTCATCTGTTTTGTAATAAATTCCGATCAGGTCTTTTGTCACAAACATCAGGTCTGCAAGTGCTACTGCACTGAATACGGAGGTTTCCTTAATAAGAAAGATCGCATTTGCACAGAATGCCGGAATAGAATTGGATACCGCCTGGGGCAGGATAATGTTTGTAAATACCTGACTCTTACTCATTCCAAGGCTTAATGCGGATTCCACCTGAATGGGCGGAACATTGTCCAGGCCGCTTCGGAAGGCTTCTGCCATATAACTGCCTCCGAGAAAGGTCAGTCCTGTGATCGCACACTGTTCTGAACTGAGGACAATCCCTATTTTCGGAAGACCGAAATACAGGAAAAACAACTGGATCAACAATGGTGTATTTCTGGACAGTTCAATGTAACATTCCACGATCTGACGAAGTACAGGAATCCTGAAATACTTAATCATGCTGCAGACAAGCCCAACCACAATGGCAAGCAGCACACCAATCACCGCCATGTGAAGTGTAAGCTTTGCTGCCTCAATATAAAGAGGTGTCTGCTCGCGGATAAACTCAAAATCCATGGTTACTTTATTCTCCTTCTATTATTATGATTTAGAGCATATTTGAAGAACGCTCTGATGTGCCTGTGCCGCTTATTACTTTTCAATCCACTGCTATTTCGGTTAAAGCAGGTAGTTTACTTGATTTAGTTAAAGCGTTACATCTGCACATCTGTGAACTATCATAACATTTCATGCTTCATCCTGCAAGCTTTTCATAAATTGCATCTGCAAGTCTGCTATGTCCCAGTTCATCCAGATGCTCCTGATCGGCTTCTCCCGGTCGGGCAAATTCTGAAGCCGGAAGATAAGAAATATTTCTTCTTCTGGCGATTTTCTCATACACCCGGGGTAGATTCCATGATACTTCGATAGAATTCTTATCGAATTCCGGATCAAAATCCTCTTCCCAGATTCTCTCCCCAAGGTAGATTGGAGATACCAACAATATTTTAGCATCCGGATTTACTGTGTTGATCTGATCAAGGAGCTGTTCAATCCCCTGTCCGATCACTTCCGGGGTTGCGCTGTATACGCTTTTACAATCGTTCGTGCCAAGCATGAGAACGATAGTGTCTACTGGTCTGTGGCTCTCAAGGATTGCCGGAAGCATTTCCGTTCCTCTTCTTTCTGTTCGGAATGGATCGTCAAATACGGTGGTTCTTCCGCAGAGTCCTTCTTCGATTACTCTGTAGCCTTTTGTTCTTACTTTGTCATCCAGGATGCTGGTCCAGCGGGTACCCCATCCATATCTCTGATTAGTAGTTCCCGGGATCAATCCGTATGTATTGGAATCACCGAAACATAAGATTTGTTTCATGTCTTGTCACCTTCTTAACTGATTTTTTTAGTTCAGGTTTTTGCTTTTTCCTGTTTTCATATCTATTTGATAGGAATACTATACAATCTTTATTTTTGTTTGTCAATCCCTTTTTTGTTTTTTTTGAAAATGTTTATTTGTACTTCATAAGTCATAAAGGAATGCTCAGAAATATTTTATTTTCCGTGCGGTTTCGGAACCTATAGCAATCCTCGTAAATAATCAAAAAAACTTTTGATACCGATATTATTTCCAGTCCTGAACTTTATATTTTTTATATTTTGCAGGTGTGGTACCTGTATATTTTTTGAAAATTTTTATAAAATAGCTCTGTGTGGAAAAGCAAAGATATTCACTGATCTGTGCTGCTGTATAATCTGAATAGGTCAGCATATTACAGGCAGCTTCTATCCGTTCTTTCTGAATATAGTCGACAAAAAGCATTCCTGTTTCTTTTTTAAACAATCTGGAAAGATAACTGGCACTGATCCCTGCTGCCTCTGCAGTTTCTTCCAGTGTAACGGGAACATGCAGATGAAGATGAATATATTTTACTGCCGCTTCAATTTCTCTGCTGTAATGTCTCATTCCGGACTTTTGCACTTCCTGGGCAAATCTCAGAGCTGCTTTTTGTGATAACTTTTCTATGGAAGATTTACTGGTACACTCTTCCACTGTCTGAATATAGCCATCGCTTAATGCATAAGCAGTTTCTTCAGGTACGCCACCTTCAATCGCAGCTCTGGTAAACAGCGTAATTCCTGCGATAAACATATTCTTACTGTTTCGCAGTTCATTTCTGGACAGTATTCCAGGAGTTCCATCCGGTGTGATCTGAAAAACGGACTGTATTCTGTCTGTCTGACCATTCCTGATAGCATCATACTGCCGACGCTCACTTGCATAAGATTCATGTTTCTGTAAATTCTCACGTCTCTCAAATAGAGTATTCCTGCTTCGGTTCTCTGCAACCTGTTGTTCTTTTTCATTGTATTCCTTACTTTTCTCCTGCATCTTTATTCCTCTCGCATACGCAGCAATATTTTGTTATTTATATCAATATTTTACTATATTTTATCATTTGAAGGTGATATAGTCCAGATAAAGGCAACACAAACAATCTGTTCAACATATATTAATAAACTTATGGAGGAATTTATTATGAAGCGTGATTTAAAGAAAATCATCAGCCAGATGACTCTGGAAGAAAAAGCAGGCATGTGCTCAGGTCTTGATTTCTGGCATCTGAAGAGTGTGGAAAGACTCGGAATCCCGGAGGTAATGGTAAGCGACGGTCCTCACGGGCTTCGTAAACAGGATGACAAAGGAGATCATCTTGGAATGAACGACAGTATCAAAGCAGTCTGCTTCCCTCCTGCTGCTTTAAGTGCCTGCTCTTTTGACCGTGAATTAATGGAATCCATGGGCGAGACTATTGGCAGAGAAGCTCAGGCAAATGACGTATCTGTTGTTTTAGGACCGGCTGTCAATATTAAACGTTCTCCGCTCTGCGGAAGAAACTTCGAATACTATTCAGAAGATCCATACCTTGCTGGTGAAGTTGCTGCTGCATTTATCAATGGTGTACAGTCCCAGCATGTAGGAACTTCCATCAAGCATTTTGCAGCTAACAATCAGGAATATCACCGCATGAGCAATTCTTCTGAAGCAGATGAAAGAACACTCCGCGAAATTTATTTTCCTGCATTTGAAACTGCAGTAAAAAAGGCTCAGCCATATACATTTATGTGCTCCTACAATCAGATCAACGGTACTTTTGCTTCCGAGAATAAATGGCTTCTTACCGATGTTCTCCGCAATGACTGGGGCTTTGAAGGATATGTTATGTCTGACTGGGGTGCTGTCAATGACCGTGTGAAGGGTCTGGAGGCCGGCCTGGATCTGGAAATGCCAGGTTCCAACGGAACAAACGATGCTCTGATCATGGAAGCCGTAAAAAATGGCACTCTGAAGGAAGAAGTTCTGGATCAGGCTGTAGAACGTATCCTGAATATTATTTACAAATATGCGGACCACCGTGCACCGCAGGAATTTACCATGGAAAAAGACCATGAAGAGGCACGCCGTATTGCGGAAGAATCTATGGTCCTTCTGAAAAACGCAGACCAGATTCTGCCTCTGAAGACCTCTGAGAAAGTAGCTTTTGTAGGTGGTTTTGCCAAAAAACCTCGTTTCCAGGGCGGCGGAAGCTCTCATATTAACTGCTTTAAAATTACCAATGCACTGGAAGCTGTTCCTGCTGATGCACAGGTTATTTACGCAGAAGGATTTCCTGCTGATAAAGATTTATACGATGAAAAACTGGCTTCTGAAGCACTTCAGGCTGCAAAAGCTGCTGATAAGGTTGTGATCTTCGCCGGACTTCCGGATAGTTTTGAGTCTGAAGGATATGACCGTTCTCATATGAGACTGCCAGAATGCCAGAACCGTCTTATTGCTGAGATCCTTGAAGTTCAGCCAAATACTGTGATCGTTCTTCACAATGGTTCTCCTGTGGAAATGCCATGGATCAATAATGTGAAAGGTATTCTGGAAGCTTACCTTGGCGGACAGGCAGGCGGAGCTGCTGTTGCAAATATCCTCTATGGTATTGTAAATCCAAGCGGTAAACTGGCCGAGACAATCCCAGTTAAGCTAGCTGATAATCCATCCTACCTGAACTTCGGTGGTGGCGATAAAGTGGAATACCGTGAAGGTGTATTTGTAGGATATCGTTATTATGACACCAAACAGATGGAAGTTGCCTATCCATTCGGATACGGACTCTCCTATACTACTTTTACATACAGCAATCTGCAAATTTCCAACACAAATCCAACAGAAAAAGATACTATCATTGTTTCTGTAGATGTAACAAATACAGGCAGCATTACAGGAAAAGAAATTGTCCAGCTCTATGTGAAAGACATGACAGCATCCACGACCCGTCCCGAAAAAGAACTGAAAGGCTTTGAAAAAGTCCAGCTTGCTCCCGGCGAAACCAAAACAGTTACTATGGAACTGGATAAGCGCAGCTTTGCATGGTACAACACCCAATTACATGACTGGTATGCAGCAAGCGGCAAATATGAGATCCTGATCGGTGCGTCCTCCAGAGATATCTGTCTCTCTGAAACCATTGAACTCTCCAGCAGCCAGGTAATTCCCATGCATATTCATATGAACACAACACTGGGTGAGCTTTTCAATAATCCAAACACAAAAGAAGCAGCAAAAGAACTGACTTCCAGATATATTGCTGCAATGAATGGCGGTTCAGACACAGCTTCCGAATCTGCTGCAGAAGCTATTACAGAAGAAATGGTAGCAGCAATGACAGATTCCATGCCACTTCGCTCTCTGTGCAGCTTTGGCGGATTCTCCCGGGCTGAGATCCAGGAGATGATTGACAAACTGCAGGCAATCTAAAACAAAAAACTACTGTATATAAGCCGAATTTTTTCAGCTTTATACAGTAGTTTTTATTTATTTTTCTCTAAACCATTCCTTCATCACATCAAAAATTCTTATAAGCTCTTCGTCACTGATCACATATGGAACCATAGATAACCGGGCTTGATCTTGATAAAAATACTATCTGTCAAACGAACTGAATAAAAAAATCAAAAAAATTTCAAGGCAGTACTTCCATACAACATTTTTTTACCATACAAAAACGGCAGAACCCCAATAAAATCAAGGGATTCTGCCATTTTATTTTTCATCAACTGTCGAAAACGGGTATGTGTCATTTCATCGGGAATTTCTTTCTTGCCAGGTCAGTTCTGCTTTTTCCTTACAGTTCTCAGAAAATAACAGATCGACCACGCAATACTCATTCCTGCTGCAATTCCAAAAGCAAAAAGAAACGTATCCCGTCCATATTCCAATGCTCGAACAGTATTTCCTTCCACAATGCTGTTCATACAATAATAAAGAGTACTTCCGGGAATCAGAGGGATTACGGAAGTAACAAAAAAAGATGTAGATGTTTCTTTACAGATTCTTGCAAGAATTTCTGCATACACATCTGTAACAAAGCCAGCCATCAGAGTCGGAAGAAAAACATTTCCCCAGAATTCTTTTCCTAGAAGGAACACCAGCCAGCTAAGGAAGCCGCCAACTGCTGCCAGAGGCAAATATTTCTTTTTTATATGAAAAAGAATTCCAAATCCTACAGAGCCAATGGCTCCGGTAATTAATTGTATCATGATTGCTGCAGTCAAAGTCCAAACCTCCCAAATAAAATAATTGCCCCCATAAATCCAAGTGCCAGTGCCGCAGCAAGTAGTAAAGCAGCAATTAGACGGATGATTCCAGAGAGTGTATCACCAATAAGTACATCCCTGATTGCATTTGTCGACATCAACCCCGGAATCAAAAGCATAATGTCACCGATCATAATCTTATCCATGCGAAGGAATGGGCACAGCAAGGTTAATCCACAGATTGCACAGCCTGTAAAAAAAGACGCCACAAACTGAAAAGTCACTTCATTCATGCATACCGGACGAAGATATTGCTGTAATCCCCAGATCAGAACAGCCCCAAATCCTGCTGCAACAGCATCCGGAATACTTCCACCATAAAAAAAAGCAAAACTGCATGCAGCCAGAAGGCTTCCAAGAAGTTTCCATAACGGTTTCGTCTTATTTATGTTAATTTTATCAAATTCTTTCCGAAGCTCTGCCGCAGGGACAGGATGATTACAGAAACGACGGCTCAGATCATTTAACTGCTCCAATTTTGTAAAATCATTTCCACCACTTTCCCTGATCCGTCGGGTCTGTGTCCGCGCTCCTTCTTCTGGAAATTCCATGGTAATAACGATACTGGATGTGATCACAAAAACATTCATCTGTGCAGCACCACAGGCATAACCCATTCGGTTCAGCGTATCCTCCACTCGAAAAATCTCTGCACCGCTGTTTAACAATGCGTCACCCATATCAAGAAAAATATGTAAAAAATCTTTAGATGTCTGCATAGGATTACTCCTTTAATTTTGCAGAAAAGAGTCCGGCATAATATACGCCAGTGTCTTACTTCTGCACTTTTGTATTCTGAAGATAGCTTTAGTATAAGGCTTAATTGCAGTTAATACAACTTCTATTTTATAGCGCTTTCATAAAATAGTTCCAGGTGAACCTCACATGGCTAAAGTCACGTGCTTCCGGACGCTTTAGGCGTCAGACTAAATATCGGCGGATACGCCTGTAACTTAGGTCTGCACAGTTATGTGCTTTTTCCATGCCAGATATGGCTGGTTCCCACATTACAGGTAGTCCGCTGTATATCTGCCTGTATCTATGCTGCTTTTAAGAGTTCCATTTCTGAATGGAGTTTCCTCAGATCTGCATAAACGCATGAGGTTCTACGCTTTATAGGAGGGACTTTTGCCTCCAGTAAAGACCTTTCCGTTGCCGGAAGGGGTTTTAAAAGTTCCCTTATAAAATATCTCGCCCCTATATTATAGGATGCTGACAGGTCACAATTATATCGTTTTCCTGTCTGGAAAG
>NZ_JAAIMY010000085.1 GCF_013300825.1 Blautia wexlerae | reverse complement strand
GGAGCCGTAGGGAAACCAAGTCTTAAGAGGGCCTTAAGTCAGTAGGAGTAGACCCGAAACCGGGTGATCTATCCATGTCCAGGTTGAAGCTGCCGTAAGAGGTAGTGGAGGACCGAACCCACATCCGTTGAAAAGGGTGGGGATGAGGTGTGGATAGGGGAGAAATTCCAATCGAACCCGGAGATAGCTGGTTCTCCTCGAAATAGCTTTAGGGCTAGCCTCGATACAGATTTGCGGAGGTAGAGCACTGAATTTCCTAGGGGGCGTCAAAGCCTACCGAAGAATATCAAACTCCGAATGCCGCGTAATCGATTATCGGGAGTCAGACTGCACGAGATAAGTTGGGCGGTCAAAAGGGAAAGAGCCCAGACCTTCAGTTAAGGTCCCCAAGTGCGCGTTAAGTGGAAAAGGATGTGGGATTTCGAAGACAACCAGGATGTTGGCTCAGAAGCAGCCATCCATTCAAAGAGTGCGTAATAGCTCACTGGTCGAGAGGTCCTGCGCCGAAAATGTCCGGGGCTGAAACGCGCCACCGAAACTAAGGAACCGAAAGGTTGGTAGAGGAGCATTGCATGCGGGAAGAAGCAGTACCGGAAGGAGCTGTGGACTGCATGGAAGAGAGAATGCCGGAATGAGTAGCGAGAATAAGGTGAGAATCCTTATGGCCGAATATCCAAGGTTTCCAGAGTAAAGCTGATCTGCTCTGGGTAAGTCGGGGCCTAAGGCGAGGACGAGAGTCGTAGCCGATGGACAACAGGTGGAGATTCCTGTACTGCGGTA
>NZ_JAAIMY010000084.1 GCF_013300825.1 Blautia wexlerae | reverse complement strand
CAGACGGAACTGTCCTGGGAAGAAGATTCATAGATCATCCCAGTGAAAAAGACCGGATGTACCGCACACTGGGACGGATCCGCAGATTCCAGAGGGAACATGGCTCTGCGCAGACACAGGGAAGATGGGCATATACGAAACGTCTGAACACAGAACTGGGTAAAAAGACTGCAGGTGCGATTGTAAGATATGCGGAAGAAAACCATGCAGATGTGATCGTGTTCGAATATCTGGAGATGCAGGGGAAGATATCGGGAAAGAAAAAACAGAAACTGCACCTGTGGAGAAAGCGGGATATCCAAAGACGCTGTGAACATCAGGCACACAGGAAAGAGATGCGGATATCCCGGATCTGTGCATGGAATACCAGCAGACTGGCTTATGATGGTTCCGGGGCGGTAACACGTGACTGGGAAAATCACAGCCTCTGTACTTTTCAGACAGGAAAACGATATAATTGTGACCTGTCAGCATCCTATAATATAGGAGCCAGATATTTTATAAGGGAACTTTTAAAACCCCTTCCGGCAACGGAAAGGTCTTTGCTGGAGGCAAAAGTCCCTCCTGTAAAGCGTAGAACTTCATGTGTCTATGCAGATCTGAGGAAACTCCATTCAGAAATGGAACTCTTAAAAGCAGCATAGATACAGGCAGATATACAGCGGACTACCTGTAATGTGGAAAACTGCCGTATCCGGCATGGAAAAAGCGCATAATTGTGCAGACCTAAGTTACAGGCGTATCCGCCGATATTCAGTCTGACGCCTAAAGCGTCTGGAAGCATGTGACTTTAGTCATGTGAGGTTCAC
>NZ_JAAIMY010000083.1 GCF_013300825.1 Blautia wexlerae | reverse complement strand
ATATTATCTGCATTTTTATTTTTCCCTGATAACTCTTTTCTCAGATTCTGTTGTTTTTTCTACTACCCATGGCTATATTTTAGCACATATAGCGCTAAAAATAAACATATGTTTTCCTTTGGGTAAAAAATTTGCGCGTCTAACTCATCACTAAAGTAACGAGAATGCGACGCGCAATTATTCAAATTATTTTGAAAAAATAAGATGTGTTTTTCAGATCAAAAAATATGAGTAGTAGTCAAGAGGACTTGATGAATTAATCCGTCAAGCCCTTTCTATTTATTATGAGAAATAATCAGTGTACGAGCTGTCAAGTATTTTCTTCCTTCTTATAAAGATTAAAATTCTTGACAGCTCTGTTTTTGGCAAATAAAAAAATATCATAGAATCTAGTTTAATAGACTCATATGATATTTCTGTGATTACCCGTGAAGACGAAGACGCGCAAAAGCCTTCATTTTCAAAGGTTTCGAGCAGGGGATGAGAGAATCGAACTCCCACCAAAGGTTTTGGAGACCCCTATCATACCATTTGACCAATCCCCTACAAAGTATATTATACATACTTTCAAAACTACATACATGTTGACATTTCCTTGAGAATTAACTTCCTGCGTTTTGGTCAAGCCCTCACCCGATTAGTAACAGTCAGCTCCATGTGTTGCCACACTTCCACCTCTGCCCTATCTACCTCGTCGTCTTCAAGGGGGTTTACTTCTTTCGAATGGGATATCTCATCTTAAGGGGGGCTTCACGCTTAGATGCCTTCAGCGTTTATCCCTTCCGGGCTTGGCTACTCGGCCGTAGACTT
>NZ_JAAIMY010000082.1 GCF_013300825.1 Blautia wexlerae | reverse complement strand
CTGCTTGTATACCACTTTACGGCGCAGATCTATGTTTCTGGCTTGAAAAACGCCACGGTCTATATAAGAGTATATGGTTCTTCTGGAACAGGCGATCTCATCAGCATGAGATGCGTAGATGTGGGCAATGGACTGTCCTTTTTTGAGAAGCGGTGACAACAGGTTGTCCAGTTTCTGTATACTTTCCGGTGTCTGGTTTATCCCTTCTCTGCTGGTAGTCCTAAGGGTTTCATAGGAGTCCTGGGCGTATTTTGAAGAATAGATCTTTTTGTCCATCATGCAATTCGTTCTCTTGCTGCATCCATTGCACACATAAGGAGGTTTATTTAATTTTTCACATTCTCTTGGTTTATAAAATTTACAGACATCGCTGCATCTGAATTTTCTGCAGAGGACACATTTGCGCCGGCATTCATTATCACCGCACATATGCATGACATTGCATATATTTGTCCGCGGCTTTGAACTATCATAATTGTTTGCACAGGGAATAGGGGCAAATGCATCTGCGCTTCTTTCCCTGATAATGGAATGACGTCTGATTTCTTTGGATATGGTACTTGGATCCTTGCTTAATTCTATTGCAATACTTCTAAATGAATCACCGTTATTTAAATGCTGTTCGATTATAATACGTGCAGATAAGTCAAGATGTTTTTGGTTGCCTTTTGGTCTTCCTGTATTCATTTTATCCTCCTTCTGCACAGGCAGGGGATCATCTGCAGTAGTATTTTATAAAAAGAAGAAGGAAAAATCCATGCAGAAGTAATTTCTACAGGTATAGAATTTACTCTTGCAAGGTAGAATTAAAAAATACATTTAACC
>NZ_JAAIMY010000081.1 GCF_013300825.1 Blautia wexlerae | reverse complement strand
AAAACGAACCCATAGGCTCTGTCAGGTTGGCGGTGCGGTGGAATCCGTTCTTGGTTCGCCTATTGAGGAAGAAGACATCCCAAAGCTGATTGGTTTTCTGAAAAAGCAGGAAGCCAACGGGAAATTTTTCTCAAAGGCAATGCAGAAAGAAACAAATACCGATATGGAGGAAGTGTAATGGCGGAGGGGATGAGGTTTTCATTCCCTTCATTGCTTTTTTATGAAGGGCGCACTTATGGACAACCAGAGGTCGTCCCAATAAGTTTGCCACAAGTGGCAACCGGTCTGCGCTCACGCTTGCCGGGCTCGTTCCGTCGGCGGGGCTTTCAGCCAGACCTGCTCATGCCACAGGAGGCACTCTTCGCCAGAGAGGCGCATTCCATGCAGGCTGCTATGCGCAGGGCACTCTTACGCAGAGGGCGTTCCGGCAATGCTGCCTTTTCTAAAATCGAAAGCAATGTTGCCGGAAATCTATACCGGATGTGCAGAAAGGAGGAATCCAGATATGGCGATTTTTCATTACACAATCAAAATAGTCGGACGAAGTAAAGGGAAATCTGTTATCTCCGCTTCCGCATATCTCAATGGAGATGTGATGAAAAACGAGGAAACCGGGAGAATCAGTTATTACACTTCCAAAAAAGAAGTGGTCTACACCAGTCTGATGATGTGTGAAAACGCACCTCCTGAATGGCAGATAGTACCAGAAGAAAATATAAAACGCTTTCAGGAATCTGTCCGATACAAAAGGTCAGCAGATAAAGAAGCTGCTTTAGAAAAATTTAAAATCACATTTCAGAAACAAAGGTTATGGAATGAGGTATTGAAGATTGAAAAAAATGCAGATGCCCAACTTGGCAGGTCATTTGAATTTGCCCTTCCCAAAGAATGGAACAGACAGGAACAAAT
>NZ_JAAIMY010000080.1 GCF_013300825.1 Blautia wexlerae | reverse complement strand
TTCTACAGGTATAGAATTTACTCTTGCAAGGTAGAATTAAAAAATACATTTAACCTATAGGTGGGAGATGAATTGCAAAAAAAACAGAAAAGAACACTTGTTCTGCAATGCGATTCATGGTATAATAGAATCAGTCGATAAGGTAAAAGATCAAAAAAGGACTGTTTTTATGGAAAAAATAGATCACAATGCACATTCAGTATATTTGATGTATTATCATCTGATCATGGTGGTAAAATATCGAAGAAAAGTTATCAATGACCCAATTTCAGAAAGAGCAAAAGAAATATGGGAATATATTGCACCCCGATATGGAATTGTTTTGGAGGAATGGAATCATGATATTGACTATGTGCATGTAATGTTTCGTGCACAGCCTAAAACGGAACTCAGTAAATTTATCAATGCATATAAAAGTGCCAGCAGCAGGCTGCTGAAAAAAGAGTATCCGGAAATCCGGGAAAAACTTTGGAAAGAAGTATTCTGGAGTCAGAGTTTCTGCCTTTTGACGGCAGGAGGCGCACCAGTTGAAGTAATCCGTCAATACATCGAAACCCAGGGAGAGAAAAAGCATTGAACATAGCATATCGTTTCCGGATCTATCCAACAGAAGAACAGAAGATACTTCTGGGAAAAACATTTGGCTGCTGCCGTTTTCTGTATAACCAGATGCTTAATGACAAGATCCGGGAGTATAAAAAGACGAAAAACTGTTAAAAAATACACCAGCCATGTATAAAAAGGAGTATTCATTTCTGAAAGAAGTAGATTCGCTGGCACTGGCAAATGTTCAGCTTCATTTGGAGAAAGCATATAAGAATTTTTTCCGTGATCCCAAGGTTGGATTTCCACGTTTCAAGTCAAAACATCACTCCAAAAACAGCTACACAACAAATGTAGTCGACGGAAATATTCTGGTAGAAGATAAGCGGATCCGGCTTCCCAAATTAAAATGGAT
>NZ_JAAIMY010000079.1 GCF_013300825.1 Blautia wexlerae | reverse complement strand
AGGATTGCACTCCATCCAACTCTCCGACTTCTTTTTCAATTTTTGCGGAACAATTCGGACAATCCAATCCTTTTAACGAATAACTCTTTGTAACATTCATAACGGTTTCTTCCTGAACTTCCACATCTGGCTCATGACTATGAACAATCGTTTCAATCTGACTGGCTATCGTATCTGCGGCTGTCTGAGTAACATTGATTGTAAGCGTCTGCTTCATCAGATTTACCACTGAGGATTGCACTCCATCCAACTCTCCGACTTCTTTTTCAATTTTTGCGGAACAATTTGGACAGTCCAACCCTTTTAATAGAAATATGCGTTTCATGATAATCTCCTTACAATTTGTTTAGTTGTTCAATTACTCAACTATAATGTTAAAAAATATTATTTCTGCCAAAGATGCTCAAATCCCTTGTCAATAATCTCTTTCACATGATCATCTGCCAGCGAGTAGTAAACTATCTGTGCTTCTTTTCGGAATTTTACCAGATTCGCTAGGCGTAATGCCTTTAACTGATGCGAAATTGCAGATTTTGTTACCCCCAGTAGCACTGCAAGATCACATACACACATCTCACTCTGTTCTAGAGCGTGTAAGATTTGTACTCTAGTTCCATCTCCAAATAGCTTAAACAAAGAAGCCAACTGGATATAATCATCTTTTAGCTGCATCTTGGATTTCACATCATTCACAATATCCTCATGAATTACATCGCAATTACAAATATAAGACGTTTTTGACATATGTTCACCTCCAAATAATAATAGTTGAACAATTAATCAACTATTATTATACTTATTTTTAAATTTATGTCAATAAGCTGATGTTAGTTCCCCATAAATTTTACAATTATAACCAGCTCTTTATTCTTTTCTTAATCTTTTTTCCCAGTATACCGTTTTGGCTTTCTTGTCATACTTCCTGTAAATCCCGATTGAGATTTCACCTGTTTTAAGAGATTTAATAACTGTTATATTTTGTTATTA
>NZ_JAAIMY010000007.1 GCF_013300825.1 Blautia wexlerae | reverse complement strand
TTCACAAAAAAATGTAAATACCACTTGTGTTTTTGAATAATATGCACTATAATATAAAACATATTAATTAAAGTTTTTAGTCTAAATTAATATTATATGTGTCTAAGGAGGAAAACAGCATGGTTGAACTGATTGTAGGAAAGAAAGGCAAGGGCAAAACAAAAGTACTGTTAGATAAAGTAAATGGTGCAGTAAAAGAGGCAAATGGAAGTATTGTCTACTTAGACAAGAGCACAAAACATATGTATGAACTCAACAATAAAGTACGTCTTATTGATGTATCCGGATTCCCTATTAAGAATGCAGATGAATTTGTAGGATTTATCTGTGGTATCCTTTCTCAGGATCACGATCTTGAGCAGATTTATCTTGACAGTTTCCTTAAAGTAGCAAAATTGGAAGATAAAGACATTACAGGCACTCTGGGACAGTTAGATGAGATTGGTAAACAATTTAATGTTACTTTTGTAATTAGCGTATCTTTAGACAAAGAAGAGATTCCTGAAATGCTCCACGATAAGATCGGTGTAGCTTTATAACCATCTTTTATTATTAATACTAAAAACTACATAACATAAATAAAAAGGATACCTGTTAAAATATTTTCAGCAGATATCCTTTTTATTGCATTTTGCAATCATACCTGTTATCATGGAGAAACAATAAATATTAGGAGATGAAAGATAATGGAAGAATTATACAGAATAATTGAGCAAAAAATTAAAGATGCAGGATATCCAAGAGCAATTTTCGGTGAAACGGTTTACGGAGATATCTGCGACCAAATTGAGGGAAAAGAGAATGGTTCTTACGTTTTACTTTCTAAATTTGAAGATGATGTTATTTTCGAATATCATATTACTGTAATGGATGATGAATTCAATCTCGGTTTACTGATAATGCGTACTCCGGAAGGCGTATTTGAAACTGATTTTGATAAATAAAACGTTAAATCTTGAAATATTTGACAAAACCTATTCTTTAGCAAATGTTGCTGTGCGCTCTTTTGACGGAGAAATTGAACAGTGTTATGACTGCATGGATCATTTTTTAATTTCATGGAACAATTATCAAGTCAGATATTGTTCCATGAATAATTCAGGTTTAATCTTCGCGTAAATGTACCGCTGTAGCCGCTTTGCGGCGTCTTGCATCATCCATGGCTGCATAATGTTTCTTTGTGGTGTTTACATCTCTGTGACCTAATACATCGGCTACAAGGTAAATATCACCTGTTTCCTGATACAAAGTAGTACCGTAAGTACTGCGAAGCTTATGTGGTGTGATTTTTTTGGTGGTCGTGATGGCACATGCATATTTTTTTACCAGATTTTCAACAGCCTGAATACCAATTCTTTTTCGCTGGGTAGAGTAGAAGAGAGCGTGTTCATGACCAGATACAGGAACAATATTCTTACGAACTTCCAAGTACTTTTTCAGAGCTTTTTCTACCTCATTTCCAAAGTATACAACCATTTCATTTCCACCTTTTCGGGTGACTTTAATTCCATTATTTTTGAAATCAACATCTTCAATGTCAAGTCCCACACATTCAGATACACGTATTCCTGTGCCGAGCAGGAGAGTAACAATAGCAAGATCGCGTTCTTTTGTTTTTTCATAATAAACACGTTTCTGACCGGTAAGCTCATCGCCACAATGTTCTATATAATCCAATAACATGGCAACTTCATCAGCATCAAGACGGATGATGTTTTTTTCATGAGTTTTAGGAACATCTATAAGGACAGTTGGGTTCGTCTGGATAAATTCATGTTTATAATAATATGCATAAAAACTTCTTAAGGCAGAAATTTTTCTTTTCAGGCCACGTTCACCGTTGGTTTCCGTTTTATCGCCATTTTTATACACTTTAAGATATTCCTGATATTCCTCGATATCTATAGCTTTAAGCTGATCCAGCACATCAACAGTAAAATCTTTCATGGAATAGTCCTTAAAGGCAGGATTCTCATCCAGAAGAAACTGAAAAAATATCCGGATATCATACGCATAGGAAATGCGTGTCTTGGTAGTAGTAAGCGGATCCATAGCACGAAAATAATCCTTACAAAAATCAGGCAGTGTTTTCAAAACAGCACGAAGCTTCAAAATATTTGAAATATCGGTCTGTTCGTGGTAAGTGACTTTCTTGTTATCATTATAATAATCAATATATTTATCCATAAAAATCTCCTTAAAAATTATTTTTTGTATATTTTTCTGTAGTTGTTCATTTATATATAGATTTAAAACACATATTCAAATCTCAAAGTTGATAATGAATTGAAAAAAATACCTTTGTCAATAATCAAATTATATTACGGCACAAAAGCAGCTACATATTACATCTATATGAAAAACTCGCGTTTGTCGTATAGATGTAGATAGAATGAAAAACCACTACTTTCGTGGTTTTTCATTCTACAGAGTCTTTATGTAACATACATTACACATAAGCTGTGATGATGCGATCCAAATCCGGAAGCTCCTTTTTGACAGAAATCAGTTTCCCATCTTTCAGGAAACAATGTCTGGAATAAGCAACTGTACAGATTTCATTTCTGGTTGTATTAAAAAATTCATAATTAAATTCCAGAGAAATTCCGTTATATTTCCTGATGCTGACGCGGATCTGGATGTCATCGTCGAAGAAAACCTGCTTCTTATATGTAACTGAAATTTCCACAACTGGGGAAATCACTTCCATTTCTTCTACTTTCTTATAGGCGAATCCCATCTGGTCCATATAACCGATTCTGGCCTCTTCCATCCATTTCACATAATTAGAGTGATGAATAATGCCCATCTGGTCTGTTTCATGGTATTGAGCTTTTCTATAATAAGTGTATATTTTTTCCGATTCTTCTTTCATAGTATATCATATATCCTTTTCAGTAAAAATTATAGCAATTCCATAAAATACTGTTCATTTATAATATCCCACGAAATATATTGCCAAGGACAGACAAAATGAACAGTAACATTAACAAAAGCAGTTATTCGGCGTAGAACTGCGTAGCGAAGCGGATGATTTTATCCGCCTGACTTTATGAAGGCTTCTTCACATAGTTCAGAGGGTTTTGATTTACTCCGTTTACCATAACTCCAAAATGAAGATGGGGACCAGTACTGTTTCCGGTGCTTCCTACATATCCGATGATATCACCTTTTTTGACCTTATCTCCTGCGCTCAGATTCGGGTTAAATTTAGACTGGTGCATATATTCTGTGATAAGTCCCTTTCCATCATGATTGATTTTTGTATAATATCCGGCACCGCCTGATGCTGATGGTGAAAGCATGGCAACAATGGTTCCGGAAGCTGCCGCATAGATGGGTGTGCCTGTAGGTGCAGGAATATCAATTCCCTTATGATTGGTGGAACCAATTCCACCAGGTGATTCCCGGTTGCCAAAATAGCTGCTTATGTAAGAGTAACTGGAATTTAAAGGCCATCTGAAAGAAATATTATTATTATAACCGGGAATAAGCACGCCGTTTTCCCCAACATAATTATCATCATCAATCCACTGATTTACAGCCAGAACACCTGTGGAAGTATTAAGATAATACTTCTCTCCGTCTACGGAAATCCATCCGGTTTTTCGTTCACCTGTGGACGGATCCATATAATATTTTCTTCCATTTACTGTCAGCCATCCAAAGGCCAGTATGCCGTCAGATTGCGCATAATAATAGGCATTATTTTTAATGATCCATTTGCTGCAGGCAAGCTTTCCATCGGATTCGAAATAATACTTTTTTCCGGAAGACGATTTCAGGATAACATCATCATAACGGATACCATTTGACTTTTTGAAATAGTATTTATTGCCGTTGATTGTCTGCCAGCCTGTAAGTAGTTTGCAGTCTGACTCCCGGAAATACCGGTAATAGGAATCCGGTTTGTAGAAACCTTTCACAAGCTTGCCGCTGGAAGCCGCATAGTAATAAGAACCATCTGTTTCCTTATACCATCCACTTCTGACCAGTTCCCCGGTAGTTCTGTGAAAGGAATACCAGATTCCCTTTATCTTCAGACGACCTTTGGCCATAGTACCTTTCGCCTGAAGATAATAGGTGGAATCTCCGTTTTTATAGAAACAGTTTTTATACATCTTTCCCTTTTTATTAAAACAGTAATACACATTATTGACCTTATGAAGACCGGGGCGTATTACTCCGTCATTCCAGAAGTAGTATCTGTTTCCGGCAGCTGTGGTGACCCAGCCGGTATGCATATATCCTTTTTTTTCATCAAAGAAATAAGTTTTTCTATTTACTGTCTGCCAGGCAGTAAGCATCTTTCCTTTTTCATTAAAGCAGTATTTTTTTCCGCTGATGGTCAGGATTCCGGCTTTTGCAGCCCCTGTCTTTCCGAAATAGTATTTATTTCCTGCAGCACTTTTGTACCAGCCGGTAGCTTTTTTTCCGTTTTTATCGTAATAATACCAGCTTCCGTTTTTTTTCACAAATCCTGTCTGCTTTTTGGAAGCTGTTGCAGCCTGGACTGAGACAGAGAAAACGGAAAAGATTTCACTCTGAAGAGCCAGTGCCAGGACTAAAAGAAAAATTGTTAGATATAACTTTTTTTTCTTCATAATACACTCCTGTTTTTGTAGTTGTGAAGATCGGGAACAGTTATGCCTTTTCTGTAAGCTATAGCTGGATTAAGATGCATTATTTTAGAGGATTGCTATAAGTTGCAGTTTACTTATTTTGCTCACGCTTATTCTTTAATTCAACATATCTGTTCTTCAGAAACATCCCTGCTTTTTTGACGTATTCCCATATCACATGTAAAATCCTTAAAAGATATTTCCATACGGTTATGACAAGCCTGGAAAGAGGATTCCATATTTTCATAAAGAAATTGTTTTTTCTTGCTTCCAGTTCTTCCGGTGAAACCTTGTGTTTTTCTTCCTTGCAAAGAGGAAGTACTTCACCTGTCTGTTCATCCAGACAGTCAATATTTATATATGTCTCCTCTTCTGCCGGCATTTTTTTGTCATTAAGAGAATGATTGATCAGTCTCCAGATCAGAGCATAAAGTACGGCAAATACAGGAACTCCTGCAATCATTCCCGGAACCCCAAAGAGACCGCCCCCGATCATGATGGCAACAATAACCATAAAACTGGAAAGTCCGGTAGATTCTCCGAGAATTTTCGGACCAAGGATATTTCCATCAAACTGCTGAAGAAGCAGGATAAAAATTGCAAAATACAGACCTTTTATAGGATCTACTACTAAAATAAGCAAAATACATGGAATGGCTCCGATGTAAGGACCAAAAAACGGAATGACATTTGTCACACCGATAATTACACTGATAAGAATTGGATACGGCAAATCCAAAAGCAACATTCCAAAATAACACAAAACTCCAATAATAGCAGAATCCAGAAGTTTTCCGTATATGAAACTGCCAAAAGTCTTGTCTGTAAAACGCATAACGCGTATAAGCATATTTGCCCATTTATGAGGCAATATGGCATATACCATCATTTTGCTTTTGGCAACAAATTTCTCTTTGTCTGCAAGTACATACAAAGCTACAATGGCACCGATCAGAAAATTCTTCATAAAGATCAGGATATCAAAAATACCTGCTGAAACATTTTTGAGCATATCCTGCATCTGCGGAAGAATATCGGTAGTAAGATACTCCTGTGCTTTTACAGAATACTGGTTGATCATATCGAGCATTTCAGGATTCAGTTTCCATCCATGCTCAACAAATGAATTGAGCCACTTTTCAATAACTTTTACATAGTACGGAAAACTGTAAATAATACTCATGATACTTCGGATCAACTGAGGAAGCACCATCATCAGTAATGCGTAAATGATAATCCAGAACAGGAACATGGAAAAAAGGACACATCCCCATCGAATAGCCCGTTTTCCTTTTTTCTGTAACTTAATATTATGCTTTTCCAGCTGCGGATAGATCAGCTTCTGCTCAAAGAGATTGATCAGCGGACTGAGAATATAAGCAAGGATTACACCATAGATAATAGGCGCCATAATTCCCAGAAAAGTTTTGATTCCCACGATCAGGGTTTTCATGTGAAATATGCCATAATAAAACAGCATACTGGCGGCAATTACCAGAAAAGCGGTTACACCCCAGTGTAAATATCGGTTGTCCCAACGAAATTTCATAATGTCCTCCTTTTTAACATGGTATGATTATAGCATATATTTTGACAAATGTCATGAAAATTTAATATATATTAAAAAAAATTATAGCAGTCTTGTTACTGTTCATACACCACTATCCCGAGGCATACAAGCCAAAATTCCATTGCCGCAGGCAATCTGGAATGAATTGAAAAGACTGTTATAAATTCATCCAAAAAACAGATACTTTACCAAGGATGTGGTAAAGTATCTGTAAAAATATAATCCTATTTATTTTTTATGGAATCAAAAATCTCAATTGCCTGAATGATTGCTTTTGCTGCACCATCAATTCCAAGTTTGCTGCTGTCTACGCAGAGATTGTAGCTTGAAGCAGCTCCCCATTTCTTATTAGTGTAGTAATTATAGTAACTGGAACGGCTCTTGTCTGTCTTATTGATCATGTCTTTTGCTTCTTTGGCAGTTTTATTATGTTTCTGGGAAAGACGGTTAATCCTCCAGTCTGTATCTGCATGTACAAATACACTGAAACAGTCTTTATACTCTGCCAGTGCGTAATCTGCACATCTTCCGACCATGACGCAGGGACCTTCAGAGGCCAGTTTCTTGATTGCGTCAAACTGTGCAAGAAATACTTTGTGGTTCATAGGCATATCTGTAAATCCTGAAGAAGAATAGCCAAATGAGTAGGTATCCATTACCAGTGAATATAAAAAGCTGTTGGTTGGCTTTTCATCATGATTCTCAAAAAGTTCTTTGCAGATTCCACTTTCATTTGCTGCATGTTCGAGAAGCTCTTTATCATAACATTTAATACCGAAATATTTGGCAACTTCCTGACCTATCTGTCTTCCGCCACTACCGTATTGACGACCAATTGTAATAATTGAACTTGTACTGTTCATAATCTGCACTCCCTTCTATTACGTATTAGATAGAAATATTATACAATATTTCAAAAAAAATGCAAACTATTTTCGTAATCTTTCTAATAATTTAACAAAATATTCAGGTAAAGGAGCTGTAAACTCCATATATTCGCCCGTTGATGGATGAACAAAGCCAAGGATCATTGCATGAAGTGTCTGTCCCTGCAGATGATAAGGATTTTTACCGGAACCGTACACTTCATCGCCCAGCAGTGGATGGCCGATACTTGTCATATGCACACGAATCTGATGCGTTCTGCCTGTTTCCAGACGGCATTCCACATAAGTGGCATTTTTGAAACGTTCCAGAACTTTATAATGTGTGACAGCATCCTTGCCGTTTTTGTAATTGACAGCCATTTTTTTACGGTCAACCGGATGACGCCCGATTGGGCCTTCAATCGTGCCTTCATCATCTTTCAGTACGCCTGCTACGATTGCACGGTATCTGCGCCTGATAGAATGTTCTTTTAACTGTTCTGCCAGATTGCGGTGTGCATTATCATTCTTACATATAAGAAGTGCACCTGTGGTATCCTTATCGATTCTGTGGACGATACCAGGACGCAGGACACCATTGATTCCCGACAGATTATCCTTACAATGAAACATAATAGCATTTACCAGTGTTCCGGAAGTATGTCCGGCGCTGGGATGAACCACCATTCCCTTTGGCTTATTTACGATAAGTACATCATCATCTTCATAAAGAATATTCAGAGGGATATCTTCCGGAAGTATGTCCGGTTCTTTCATGTCAGGAACCATTACAGAGATCTCATCTCCTTCCTGGACCTTGTAGTTGGCTTTTACAGCAAAACCATTAACCATTACTTCCTGCTCTTTAAGCAGCTTTTGAATATAAGAACGTGACAGTTCTTCGTTTTTTTCAGAAAGATAGCGGTCAATCCGGATACCGGACTGACCGTCAGAAACCTGATAATTAAGAATTTCCATAATACTAATCCTTTTTTATTCTTAAGAAGTTATAATCTTCATCATTTTTGTATCTGAAACACACCAGTATGACAAGTAATATACCACTGCATACCACATACATATCCGCTATATTAAATACCGGAAAATCAATCAGTGAAAAGTAGATAAAATCCACAACATAGCCTCTGCATACTCTGTCAATAAAGTTTCCAAGAGCACCGGAAACCATTACCAGCGCAGTTACTGACAGCGGCAGATAATATCTGTTTTTCGGGATTCTGGCATATACATAGATAAATACACCAAAAAACAAAAGGCACAAAATCACAAACACCGGAATTTTACCTTCAAACAATCCAAAGGCCATCCCACGATTTTCGAGATACCGTAATTGAAGAACACCGGGAATGAGAGAGATATCAGGCTGACCTTTTAAGCGAATCAGAACAAGTGATTTGCTTCCCTGATCTAACAGTGTCAGCAAAAGGATAATAATACAGCCTTTGACCCAGTGCATACATGAAGACCCGGAAGAAGTGGCTGTCATATCAGAATCTCCCGGATTGCCTGAAGCAATTCCTCATCTGTGACAGTTTTGTCTATAAAACTTTTACCGATTCCGTTCATAAGGATAAATTTAATATGACCGGCCTCCATTTTTTTGTCTTTTTTTGTTGCTGCCAGGACATCTCCCGCATTCAGTGAATTAACAGAAAGAGGAAGGTTGTAAGAATGGCATCCTTTTCTGATCTCTTCATATTCTTCTTTGGTCAGTAATCCTCTCATCATGGAAAGATAGGCAGCAGCGATCAGACCAACTCCAACACACTGTCCATGAAGCAGCTGAAAGTCTTTTAGTTTTTCGACTGCATGTCCGATTGTGTGACCAAGATTTAAAAGTGCACGTTCTCCCTGCTCCTTCGGATCACGCTCTACCACACCTGCCTTGATCTCACAGCATCTTCGGATCATTCTGGAAAGCATACTCAAATCCAGTTTGCTGATTTCAGGCTGATTTTTACATACAAAACGGAAGAACTCTTCATCGCAGATCAGTCCTGTCTTAAGAATTTCACCCATTCCACAGGTGAATTCCCGGTCCGGAAGAGATTGCAGGGTACTCATATTCATATATACAAGACGCGGCTGATGGAAAGCTCCTACCATGTTTTTGTACTGAAGGAAGTCAACACCTGTTTTACCTCCTACGCTACTGTCAACCTGTGCCAGAAGCGTAGTAGGAACCTGGATAAAATCAATCCCTCTCAGGTAAGTGGAAGCTCCGAAACCGGTCAGATCACCTACAACACCGCCACCCAGCGCAACCAGCAGACCTTTTCTGTCCATTTCATTTTCAATCAAAGTTTTATATAATTCCTGTACTGTATTCAGGTTTTTGTTCTTTTCACCAGCTTCAAATACAAAAGAGAATACTTCAGAGGAAATTTTCTGAAGAGCTGATTTAACTGCATCATGATAAAGAGGTGCAACATGACTGTCTGTCACAATACAGATTTTCCGGTTTTCCAGTCCTTCTTCTCTGATCGCGCCGGCAAGATCCTGAAAGTCATTTTTAAAATAAATAGGATAATGGAAATCTCCTTCCCGTTTTACAAGTAATTTCTGTTCTGCCATTTTCCTGTTCTCCTTTTATTACAAAATTTACACATAGCGCAAAATGCGCACACTGCAGCGTCCTTTTTTTGTCTGGTGAGAAACACCGTCAAAAATGAATCGTCCTTTTCCACGTACAGATATGATATCACCCTCTTTCGGTTCATATCCGTTGCTGGTGATCAGTTTTCCGTTGACAAAAACCTGCCCGCCTTCAATATAAGATACCATACTGCTTCTGGATGTCTTAAAAGCAAGCGAGATCAATGAATCCAGACGTACCGAAGCGCAGGTGCCGCTGACAGATTCAAGGGCAGGGCGTGGAAATTCATCAGAATTCTCCACTTTTGTGATCAGAATATTGGTATGACGGACGCGGCACAGATTCTCAAGAAAGAATTCCGTCATTTTACTCTGGCAGAAAAACCAGGCCGTTTTTTTCTGAACAACAATATCACCGATCACACTTCTGTCCACTCCAAGATTGAGAAGCGCACCGAGATAGTCACGATGAGAAAGCTCTTCAGAGAATTTAAGAGCTTTTGGTTCGATCTTCAGGCAGTCGATGGGATATTCCCATGTAAAAGCAAGAGCATCAGGATGAAATGCAACCATCTGACGCTCCGCATTCTCATAGCCTCCGGATGTCTCCATGACGATCTGGGGAAACTGATGTTTCAGGCTACTGACCATATTCTGTTCATTTAAATTAAGAAAATCCGAAAATGTAACGATATCTCTCTGCCAGGAGAGATTTGCCAATTCCCGGATTCTCTTAAGAAAAAATTCGTCTTTCTCCATCCGGGATCAATATCCTGCTCTTACAGACGGAGCAGAGCCTCCCAGAATATTCTGAAGGTCACCGGTAATATCCACATTGTACGGTCCAAGTACAAAGATATAGCTGGATACTTTCTGAAGGCTACCGCCTAAAGAATAGCATGCACCGGATGTGAAATCGATGATTCTCTGTGCCAGTTCCACATCAATTCCCTCCAGATTTAAAATAACAGTAGAATTATCTACTAAAGTGTCAGCAATCTCACGTGTATCTTCCATAGAAGATGGTTTGATCACACACACTTCCATATTGGGACCCTGATTTGATTTGCGGCTGCTTCTCATTGGAGTAATCTTGGAAGATGCTGCAGGACGTGTCTGGCGTTCGGCGCGTTCCTGTTTAACCGTAACCTTAGACGGAGCCGAAGCGGTCTGTTTTGGAGCAGATGTCTGTTTCGGAGCTGCCTTAACTGCTTTCTCTTCTGCGTCATCAAAATCATCATTATCATCAAATTCTTTTTTCTTAGAGAATTTGTCGAAAAATTTCTTCTTTGGTTTCTCGTTGAAATCGTCATCAAGAAAGTCCTCATCATCTTCCTCATCTAACAGATCATCATCTAAGAATCCATCATCATCGTAATCATCGTTTAATTTGATGGCATCTAAAAATTTATCTAAAACGCCCATTTTAATCTCCAATCTTATTTTAATCTTCTTTTATTGAGTAATCTCTTTCGCCAAAGATACCCGTTCCTACGCGCACCATAGTGGCCCCTTCCTCAACTGCGACCTGATAATCATTTGTCATTCCCATACTCAGGACGCTCATATTAACATTATTAATGTTTTTGGCTGCAATGTCAACACTTAATTTCTTTAATTTTTGAAAAACTTCTCTGTTTTCTTCAGGATTTGCTACAAATGGTGCAATTGTCATCAGCCCCATTACCCGAATATGCTCATAAGAAGAAATTTCTTCCAAGAATGGTAATACCTCTTCGGCTGAAAGGCCAAACTTACTTTCTTCTCCTGCTACATTTACTTCAATTAAAACAGGCATGCAGATATCTTTTTTTGCTGCTTCTTTTTCGATGGTTTCTGCCAGACGGACGGAATCGACAGAGTGTATCATCGCTACTTTATCGATGATATATTTCACTTTGTTTCTCTGTAAATGTCCGATCATGTGCCACTGTACATCAGATGGCATCTGGTCATATTTATCTATGATTTCCTGAACCTTATTTTCTCCAAACACTCTTGCTCCTGCGTCATATGCTTCTTTCAGCATTTCCACTGGTTTGGTCTTACTGACTGCAATAAGAGTTACCTCTTTGGGAGAACGTCCGGCAATATTGCAGGCTTCCCCGATGTTCTTTTTTACAAGGTTTAGTTTATCAACTAACATATTAAGCCTCCTTAATTAGTATAAAATGTCTTCTTCTTTTACTTTATCAGCATTTCGAACAATATGATCGTATCTTGACAGGCCATAGGTGGTTTTTTTTGATACGATGGCATATTCTTCATTCTGATCAAGTATCTCAATACGGCGAAAAACCGCATAGCCTTTGTTAATACAGTAAACTCCCTCCAGGGTATCTGTTTCTCCAATCACATATTTTTCACCGGTATCAGTGTTGATAAGGGCATCTCCTTCCTTAAATGCACTCTTATCAACATAATAAATCTGGGGCTGTTGTGATCCTTCCGCTGTCAGTTTGGAGACAGACGTGTCGTCAATACTTGCATAAATGCTTACACTTTTAAAGGTTGTCTTATTTTTTCCTTCAGAAAGACTGAAACCTGTCTGGTTATTTTGTGTGGTTGCCATTCTGGATGGGATGACATAAAAATCCTTAGTTACGATAGAGGTAAGAGGGATTTTAAGACCTACAACAGTGTTAGTTACAAGCTCGATATCCAGAAAACGGTCAGATGCATAACGGATCAGACCCTTGTTGAAATCAATCTGTCCATATTTATTGCCCTCTATGGTGATAATGGAAAAATCTCCGGTCTGTGTCATATCATCTTTTAGAAATTTGACACGGATTGTAGAACGGTCTTTTAGCTTCTCAACCTGTCTGTCGCTTAACGGAATCAGGATACTCCAGCGTTCATCTGTAATAATAGTATAAATATTATCTCCGGCTTTTACCTTGCCTGATGTTTTTAAATCTGTTTCGTGGTAGGAATTCTGGTCAAAATCTTCTGCTTTCACAGTATCAACAGTCTTTCCTTCATAATTATCCATGGAATACAGAATGATACCATCAGACCTGGACTGGCATATGGTTTGATTTCCGGGATAAGTGTCGGTGGTTTTGGTGTCGTTACTGCTGTTATCATCAGTTGTGTTTTCATCTGAAGTAAGAGGAGCAGAGGAACTGTTTCCTGATTCTGCATATTGAAGGATATTTCCTTTAAGTTCATATTTAAAACTGTAGGTGCTGTTAAATTTGCTTGAACTGAATCCTTTGGAAAAACTCATCATATCCGTCCGGACTTTTGAAAGTTCTTCAGGGGTAAGGGAAGCAGGCGTGGAAGCTGTTTGTGTATCACTGAGCCCATATACGTTTCCGGAAGCATTGATCTTACTGCCCTCTCTTGCATAGTAAGTAATATAGCCTGACGAATCTGCTTTGCACAGGCTTTCTTCACGTATGGCAAGACCGGTATATGTTTCATTGCGGGATAAAGGTCCTGATGTAACCTGATAGGACTCAATACGAGTAGTTGTAAAATATAATATAGCACTGAATGCCATGTAGATGAATAGGATACCAAACATGATCGTTCCGATATTCAGACCTACGACCATGCGAAGCCTTGCCAGGATTCCCGGCATTTTTTTTGATTTATTATCAGACAATGGGATGTCTCCTTTTTGTATGCTTAATAATCATTTTGTAACTGTTCAGCAGCCTTGCAGTTACATCATTTTCCAAAATATTGTAACACTTTGCACAGTTAAAAACAAGTTTATTCATAAAGAATTCACAGTAAACGTGTAAGCAAGAACACATTTTCAGAATATAAGTTTGCTTTTTGACGGAAATTATGATATGATAAAAATAATTAATAAGGAACTGTTCAGTACTTCATAGTATAACAGACAGCTGAACAGTCATGAAAAATGTACGAACAGAAAAAACTCAAAAAGGGAGGTATAAATTATGCCATATGGAAGAATCACTCCGAAACAGCAGGAGATCCTTGATTACATAAAGAACGAGATTTTAAACCGGGGATTTCCGCCGGCGGTCCGTGAGATCTGCGAGGCTGTCAACCTGAAATCTACTTCTTCCGTTCATTCTCATCTGGAAGCATTGGAGAAGAATGGATATATCCGCAGAGATGCGACGAAACCCCGTGCGATTGAGATTATTGATGATAATTTTAACCTGGTCCGCAGAGAAGTTGTGAACGTTCCTATTATAGGAACTGTGGCAGCCGGACAGCCACTTCTGGCAGTTGAGAATATTGAAGGCTATTTTCCTATTCCTGCAGAATTTATGCCTAATGCACAAAGTTTTCTGCTGAAAGTAAAAGGGGAAAGTATGGTAAATGCAGGAATTTTTGACGGAGATCAGGTTCTGGTAAAACAGCAGTCTACAGCAGAGGATGGAGATATTGTTGTTGCGCTGATCGATGATAGCGCTACGGTTAAGACTTTCCACAAAGAAAAAGGATACTATCGTCTTCAGCCGGAAAATGATACCATGGAGCCAATCCTTGTACATGAAGGGCTGCAGATTCTTGGCAAAGTATTTGGCGTGTTCCGTTTGTATGAATAATGTAACTGATACAAGACAATACGTGAATTTGCTGCACAGTATCAGTATATAAAATGACAGATTGTATAGAGTAGCAGTATAGAAAATATCACTGAAATAACAGAGGAAATCAGGTATCTTTTGATGGTAATATCTGATTTCCTCTGTATTATTTTACAAATTCTCTAAGCTTGAAATAGCTGTAGATCCTTTTATTTATTTTTCAAGAAATTCGTTAACGTCAAGAACCTTTCCATCTCTCCAGATTCTTTCGAGGTCATAGAAAAGACGGTTCTCTTCGTCAAATACGTGGACGATCATATCGCCGTAATCCATAAGAACCCAGCTGGAGTTTCTGGTTCCCTCAATCTGTTTTGCTTCAAATCCGGCTCTGCCAAGTGTTTCATCTACATTGTCAACCATAGCCTGAACCTGATTCTGGTTGGAAGCACTTGCAATTACAAAATAATCGGCAATTACAGATACTTCATGGATATCTATCACCTTAATATCTTTTCCTTTTTTTTCATCAAGTGCATGGCAGGCAAGTTTTGCCATTTCAAGTTCTCTATTCATGGAAACATCCTCTCTTTCTATCTGCTTTTGTAACTGTTCAATATCTTCATGACCAACAGACTATTGAATAGCTACATATCTTCTCTGAATAAATATTTATATCAGCAATCTGTTTTCTCTGTTGTGCTGTCCCCTATATGTAAAACTCTGCTATTCGAGACAATTTATACTCAGGACTCTCTTTTCATATGTAGATCCCTGTAATACAAGAAGGCATCTTTCGTAGCATTATCAATATCTTTCGGATTTTCCTCCAGATAAGCCAGTGTATCAGCCAAAATCTTATACATACATTCGTCAAGATCCTGAAAAGCCAGTTTACGTACAATTGCAAGATTAGGAGCTTTATCACGTTTTGGTTCAATATAATCAGCAATATAGACGATTTTTTCCAACAGTGTCATCTCCGGCTTTCCGGTAGTATGCCAGGTGATGGCAGAAAGAATATTTTCATCTGTAACATCATACTTAGCCTTAGCTACGTAAGCTCCAAGCTTGGCATGAAGTAAAAAAGGATGTTCCTGTTCGAATTCAGATACCGGAATGTGATGCTGGCTGCACATTTTCAGCTTCTTTTTGTTTGGAATACATTTTGCACAGTCATGGAGCAGTCCGGCAGTCTGGGCTGTGATCAGATCACAGTCATGAACCATGGCAAGTGCTGCACATGTAAACATAACCCCCAGCGTATGTTCATAACGATCCTCATCCAGATATTTTGCTAATTTTTTCTGCATTTTTATAAAATCATACTCTGCCATTGGAAGATCATCCTTTCTTTTCGGCCAGACTGTAAATCTGGTTTTCTCTGATATATTCAATCACCGGATCAGGAATATAGTAACGCACACTTTTATCTTCGCTGATCCAGTTTCTGAGCATTTCGCTGGATACATCAAGGTTTGTGGTATTCAGTGTCAGAAATGTGCCATTATATTTAAGCGAAAGACGGTTCATTTCTGCTTCGAGCTCTGCAATTGTGGAATGATTTCTTACAGCAGTTACCAGAATGCAGTTTTTGCAGATTCTTTCCGGTTCACGCCATGTATCAAAGTCATACAGGGAGTCTGCGCCGATTATAAAATAATAATCAGTATCCGGATTCTTCTCTTTTAGCATTTCCAGCGTATGATAAGTGTAAGTATAACCATTTTCATGCATTTCAGTCAGCGACAGTTCAAAGTGAGGATTTCCGGTAATCGCCCTGCGGACCATTTCAACTCTTTCTTCATCTGTGGCACGTCCCTGACGGTTTCTCTTGTGAGGCGGATTTCCGGAAGGCATGAACAGTACCTTTTCCAGTCGGAACTGTTCGTATGCTTTCTCTCCCAGAATCAGATGCCCCATGTGGATGGGATCAAAAGTACCGCCCATAATACCAATTCTGTGTTTGATGTCAGCCATAAAAAACTCCGTATTATTTTCTGGGTAATTCAATTTTTTTCTTTTCGTTTTTGCCTTCGCGGTATAAAACAATTTTCTTGCCGATAACCTGTACGATCTGGGAACGTGTACGTTCTGCCAGAACCTCAGCCATCTGGCGCGGATCCTCCAGACAGTTCTGAAGAACACTGATCTTGATCAGTTCTCTGGCTGCAAGCGCCTCATCTACTGCGGCTGTGTTCTCAGGAGTAAGACCACCCTTTCCAAGCTGAAGGATTGGATCCATTGTCATTGCAAGACCTTTTAAATAAGCTCTCTGTTTACTTGTCATTTTTATTTTCCTCTGTTATTCTCTGCAAACGGACAGAATCATCCGTCCTACCACATCTGTTTCATTATTGAATCTATTTATACTATTTATAGTAATCAAAATCAAATCCGTACATACGCACAGTATCGCCTTCCTGAATGCCTGCCTTCTCAAGTTCTTCCAGGATGCCTCCCTCTTTCAGGAATTTCTGGAAGAATGCAAAACCTTTTTCGGAATCAAGATTTGTGTAGCCAAGCATCTTTTCAATCTTCGGTCCCTCGACAACAAAAATTGTCGGATCTTCAGGACTCTGCTCTACTGTATATGGAAGGTTTTCTCCGATCAACATATCTTCAGGGAAGAATTCCTGTTCAAATACTACAGGTTCCTGTGGACAGCTGTCAAGAAGTTCTTTCACATGGAATAAAAGTTCTCTGACACCCTGACCGCTGACAGCGGAAATCGGATATACCTGGATTCCTTTTGGCTCAAATTCTGCCTTAAGTTTGTCAATCGGGCTCTCTTCGCCGTCTTCTGTATAGATACAGTCGATTTTATTTGCTGCGATTACCTGTGGTCTTGCAGCAATTTCCGGATTATAAGCTTCCAGCTCTTTATTAATCTTGTAAATATCATCGATCGGGTCACGTCCCTCTGTAGATGCTGCATCCACAATGTGGATAATGACTCTGGTACGTTCAATGTGGCGGAGGAACTCATGTCCAAGTCCCACACCTTCGGAAGCACCTTCGATCAGACCTGGAATATCAGCGATCACAAAACCACCATTTTCAGTATCTACAACACCAAGATTTGGGCTCAGGGTTGTGAAGTGATAGTTGGCGATTTTTGGCTGTGCGTTGGTGACACGGGAAAGAAATGTGGACTTTCCGACATTCGGGAATCCAACAAGACCTACGTCTGCGATTACTTTCAGCTCCAGGAGAACTTCCAGTTCCTGTGCAGGCTGTCCTGGCTGTGCATATTTCGGAACCTGCATGGTTGCAGTTGCATAATGCTGGTTTCCTTTTCCGCCTCTTCCACCTCTTAATACGATCTGGCGTTTATTTTCGCCGGACATATCAGCGATTACTTTACCGGATTCTGCATCCATGATAACGGTTCCTTCCGGAACTTTTAATACAACATCTTTTCCATCGGCACCATGGCAGCGTTTTTTGCCGCCTTCCTGTCCGTCTTCTGCTTTATATTTTCTTCTGTGTCGGTAGTCGCCAAGGGTGTTCTGGCCTTCATCTACCTCAAATATCACGTCTCCTCCACGACCGCCGTCGCCGCCGTCAGGACCGCCATTCGGAACATATAATTCTCTGCGGAAACTTACATGGCCGTCGCCGCCTTTACCGGAGCGGATATAGATTTTCGCTCTGTCTGCAAACATATGACACACCTCTGTCCTTTACTAATGATTATTTCGTAATAGTAATCTTCTTAAATTAATGCATTTGAGACCGTTCAGCAGGATTTCACACTCTGATGAGTCGAATCAATATGCATTATTTACAAGGATTGCTATGGTTTCTTTTATATCATATAACTCTTTTAATCTATAGCAATTCTACTATAAAAGAAAGGCTCCAAACCCATATTAGATTTGAAGCCTTCCGCTTAACCAGATTATTCTGCTTCTACTGGAACGATAGAAACCTGTTTCTTATCGCGTCCTTTTCTGGTAAATCTTACGACACCATCTTTCAGTGCGAATAAAGTATAATCTTTACCGCAACCTACGTTCTCACCAGCATGGATCTTAGTTCCGCGCTGTCTGTAAAGAATATTTCCAGCTTTAACAAACTGTCCGTCTGCTCTCTTCGCACCTAATCTCTTGGATTCGGAATCACGACCGTTCTTTGTAGAACCAACTCCTTTTTTATGTGCGAATAACTGAAGGTTCATTTTCATCATGTTGTTACACCTCCTTGACTTTTACTGTCAAATATCGATTGTTATAACTATGTTCAATTTCTGTTAATCCGAGAATCAGCGAATCCATGAGAAGTTTTCCCCTCTCAGTAACCGGAGCCGTAAAATGAAAAGATACATAACCGTCATCTTGCTGTACTTCAAACTGATCATCTGTGAATGCATCAAGAGAATTCACAGTATTGATCACCAGTACAGAAACAGCAGCACAGACAATATCCTGTCCTTTCTCTGCATATCCGGCGTGACCTTTCGAAACAAATTCCAGATAATTTCCATTTCTCTTCTTAACTGTAATTGTAATCATAATGACACCAGATTAACCGTTAATCTTTTCGATTTTTACTTTAGTGTACTGCTGTCTGTGACCGTTTTTCTTGTGATATCCAGTTTTTCTCTTGTATTTGTAAACGATAACTTTTTTTGCTTTACCGTTCTCAACTACAGTAGCGGTAACACTGGCATCTTTTACATCTTCACCAGCTTTTAATCCGTCATTGCTTACTGCAATAACATTATCAAAAGTAACAGTTTCACCAGCTTCAACACCGAGTTTCTCAACTCTGATTACGTCGCCTTCAGCAACTTTGTACTGTTTACCACCTGTTGCAATAATTGCGTACATCTGTGGCACCTCCTATAATCTTTACTCGCCAGATATGGTGACCTTTCGGTGCTTGTACCTCTCTGTGCGGCATCTCATTTATAATAGCGGACAAAATTCGATTTGTCAATAAGTTTTTTTATTTTTTGTGAATTTCTTTGGGATTTTTTTTGCTTTTATTTTACAGGTACAATTTCAATCCGGTATCCGTCAGGATATACAAACTGCAGAGCAGTTATTCAGTTACAGATAAATAGCGTAGAGGATTACTATAGTTCACATAACTATATTATGGTAAACTGCAATTCTCTGATTTCCTCAATCACCGGTTTTCGTACTTTCTTTCTGGTAAGTTCCAGGATATGCAGTGGAGTGATGTCCACTGCCTTTGCCTTCACCGGATCTTTGCGCAAATATTTCTGCAGGACATGGAACAGTTCATCCTGATGATCCGGATTTTCCATATTAATAAAGTCAATCAGAATAATTCCGGACAGATTTCTGAGACGTAACTGTCTGGCAATCTCTTTGGCTGCTTCCAGATTGATTTTTCGGTAAGTTTCCTGCATTTTCTTTTTGCCTGTAAACTTTCCGCTGTTTACATCAATGGATACGAAGGCTTCTGTCTGCTGGATCACCAGAAATCCGCCACTGTTCAGCCAGACTTTCTCATGCTGTATCTCTTCTAAGACAGTTTCCAGGCGATGAAGTTTGTAAAGAGGGAGAAGTTTATCATCATAAAACCGCAGCTTCTCTTTTTCCTCCGGGCTGTTACTGTTAAGGTAGTCAGAAATCTGCCAGGAAATCTCCGGAATATCTGTTATGATTTCTTCCAGGTTCCGACTGTTGGTGTCGCGTACTGCGGAGATATAAAAAGGTTCTGTTCTGTATACGCAGCTGAAACAGGTACGGGATCTTCCGTCTACAGCAGCCTTATGATACAGGCCCTTCAGATATTCCAGTTCTTTCAGTATTTCTTCTTTTGATGCATCTGCTGCATTTGTACGAACGATGATACCAAACTCTTTATCCGGACGGTTAACTTCTGCTTCCATCCACTTACTGATACGGCTTCTGTCATCATTGGAAAGTTTGGAAGACAGACCAAATTTCTTATCGCCGGTTGTAAGAACCAGATATTTGCCTGTAAAATTTAGATTCGTGGTTACAGCCGGTAGTTTTCCCTTCATTGCTTCCCGGCTGATCTGCACAAGGATTTCATCTCCTGCCTTTAATGGGCGGTCACCTTTTTTTACAGAAGCATAAATCGCATTTGGAGCATCGGAAAGCTGCAGGTAGCATTTCTCTCCAGCAGAAATCTGTACGAATGCAGCACCGATATTGGCAGCGATATTCTCTATCTGTCCAACATAAATGTTTCCAAGAGAAGATTTCTCCCCAACAGGTTCGAAGCGCAGTTCCATTACTTTACCGTCTTCTTCATACGCACATACATAGCATGGAATCTGCCGGATATTCATTTGGGTAATAATCAGCTTACTCAACTTCTTCACCCAGTGCTTCCAGAGTTACAAATTTATGTTCTTCCTCTGTTCCTTTATCTGCGTATACTTCCAGACGTTTGATGGAATAAGCAAATTCCGGAAGTTCTATGCCAAGCCATGAGAAGAATGTATCTGTTACCAGTTCCGGTTTTGTGTAATTGGCACTTGCGGAAGCAAGCATCATAAAGATCTTGTCTCCCTGAAATTCCATTTTATAGATAAACGGGCGAATATCTATTTCCTTTTCGCTTCGTTTGGTCTTTTTCATTACCTTAATCTCCGGCTGCGCCAGGAAATCACTGATTTTGTCTTTCCAGGAAATTTCAGGCTCTTTTCCCGGACGGAATTCTACATAATAATCGGCTGCTGCCACCAGTGACATTGCCTTACCCGCCTTTCCGTCCTCAACCTGACGGGTACTGAGTACATGTACCCCTTCTACCATCACTGCATCCAGACGTCTTGTGATCTCTGAAGTAGGAACTGTCTCTGCCAGTTCCAGATCGAAGTACTCTCCCAGACTTTCCGTACCAACTCCTAATGGTGCGGCAAAGGACATGATCATATGCGGACTGTATCCACCGGAAAAAGCAACCGGAAGATTGGCTCTACGGATGGCCTTCTGGAAATAACGCATGGTATCCAGATGTCCCACAAATTTAACCGGACCCTCTTTGCTGAATTTAATTCTTACCTTCATAACATACACCTCCGCCATAACGCATAGCACCACAGCCGGAACATTTCTGACGGCAGTTTGGTGTTACAGTTTCTTTCTTTGCCTGTTCCCATTCATGGATCAGGAACTTCTTGGTCACTCCTGCATCAATGAAATCCCATGGAAGGATCTCATCTGTGGAACGTTCTCTGAGAGTATAGAAATCAATATCTGTGTTGGTTTCTGCAAAAGATTCTTTCCATATATTATAGTCAAAACTCTCTGACCAGGCATCGTAGATTGTACCTTTTTCATATGCTCTGAGGATAACTTTTGAACAGCGGCGGTCACCTCTTGCAAGGAAACCTTCAAGAATCGTTACATCCGGCTCATGCCAGCTGTAGCGGATACTTCTCTGGTTTAACTGTGCGCGGATCTCGCTTTTTACGACCTTTGCTTTCTCCACGAAATCTTCCTCTCTGTACATACCTGCCCACTGGAATGGAGTAAATGGTTTCGGTACAAAGAAAGAGGTACTTACATTGACCTGAACCTTGCCATTACGTTTTTCTTTCGGCACTTCTTCATAATAAGTTTCTGCAATTTTCTGAGCAAGATGAGCAATACCTTTCATATCATCTTCTGTTTCAGTTGGAAGTCCGAGCATGAAGTAAAGCTTTACCTGATTCCATCCACCTTTGAATGCTTCACCTGCACCATGAAGAATATTCTCTTCAGTCAGACCTTTGTTGATAACATTACGCAGACGCTGGGAGCCTGCTTCCGGTGCGAAAGTAAGACTGCTCTTCTTTACATCCTGTACCTTGCTCATAACATCCAGGGCAAAAGCATCGATACGCAGGGATGGCAGAGATATATTGACAGCATTGCCATGAAATTCTTCGATCAGGAAGTTTACCAGTTCCTTCAGCTCAGAATAATCACTGGAGCTTAGAGAACTTAAGGAAATCTCCTCATGTCCTGTATTCTGAAGCATTTCTCTGGCACTTGCCTTTAAATCCTCCACATTGCGCTCTCTGGTAGGACGGTAGATCATACCTGCCTGACAGAAACGACATCCGCGGATACAGCCACGCTGGATTTCCAGAGTAACACGATCCTGAGTAGCTTTAATAAATGGAACTACAGGAGCTTTGATCGCGCGGTAGTCTTTAGTGACATCGGTGATCAGCTGTTTACAGACTTTCTCAGGTACGCCCTCTTTTGCAGGTGTAAAGGAAGCAATGGTGCCGTCTTCTTTGTAGGTTACATTGTATAAAGAGGGAACATAAATTCCGGGAATCTGGGAAGCTGAAAACAGGAAGTCTGCTCTGGAGCCGCCTGCTGCCTTGTTTGCCTTATATGCATCAAACAAAGCATCATAGACAGTCTCACCCTCGCCAATATAAAACATATCAAAAAATTCCGCGATCGGTTCCGGATTATATGCACATGCACCGCCGCCGATGACGATAGGGTCATCTTCCTTACGATCCTTTGCCAGAAGTGAAACATGGCTCAGGTCAAGTACCTGAAGCACATTGGTATAGCACATCTCATATCCAAGGGTAATACCAAGGAAATCAAACTCCTTTACAGGCTCCTGGGATTCCAGGGCAAACAGTGGAATGTGCTCTTCACGCATGACCTTATCCAGATCCATCCACGGAGAAAAGACACGCTCACACCAGACATCCTCACGTTCATTGAACATGTTATAGAGGATCATCATGCCCAGATTGGACATACCGATCTCATAAACATCCGGGAAGCACATGGCAAAGCGGATATCTACGTCATTCTTATCTTTCATTACAGAGTTGACTTCACCACCGATGTAACGGGCAGCCTTGTCAACTTTCATTAAAATTTCATCGCTTAAAGCTAGAGTTCTCATAGTATTCCTTTCAGAGGTTATTGTATCAACATTGTGTTAAGCAGGGAAAATTCCCCACAATATTCCTATTATATACGGAATGGTGGGGGATTTCAAGGGAGAGTCGGATAGTTTGCAGTTTTTATCTGACAGTATCAGGCTGTAAAAGCGTGAGTAATGTTTCGTATACATATGCATTTTCTCTGACGATTATAGAAAGTTCCTCTTTGGCCTGATTTAGCTGGTGAAATAAATTACGGACATCAGATCTGCCTTCTTTGAAATGTTTTGAACGCAGATATCTGTTCTGATCATAGTAATATCGTTCGTCCAATATGATAACAAAACGTTTTATGTCTCTCTCAACAGTAATCTCATATTCATAGCCCTGATGTATATAATCTTCCAGTAAGGCAGCAGTCTCCTCTTCATTATTTGCATATACAACAGAAACATGCGGATAGGGTTTTGAGGTTTTTCTGTCTGTAAGGTGTATCATATTCTGGATAAATGAGGAAAGTTCCGCGTTGGTACGGATGCGGTTGGTTAAGTGAAACATCTGGATTTCCGGCAGGTTTTCTATAAGTTTTAATGTATTTACACCTAATTCTTCGGGACATATGGCATCTTCGGAATCACTGGAAAATATTACAGGAAACTTCCCCTCCGATTGCATTAACAAAATCTGCAGTTTTTCCGGAGAAAGCAAATGTGCTTCGTCTACCAGAACTGCACTGTAATGTTTCAGCTCTGTATTTTCGGTTAGCTGATTGTCCGAAAGAAAAGCAATACGCTGTAAACGTTTATGCAGTATTTTCCATTCTTTTCCTGCATTGCCGCAGTGAATCATGCATATCTGCTGACGCCTGGACAGTTTCATGGCGATATCATAGAGAAGCAATGTTTTTCCTGTTCCTGGAAGTCCGGTAAAACAGAAATATTCGAACCGGCTGATACGGAGTTTCTTTAAGATCTGGCGCTGGATATCCCGCTGCTGGGAGGTCAGGAAGTATTCTTTTTTCAGGAAACGAGCCGGTTCTGTAATTGGGGAAATCAGATATAGTTCAGCCTGAAACAGATCATCAATATTCCCCTGATAATCACTGCTCTCCTTTTGCAGCAATCTGCACAGCTCTGTCCAGTCGGCTTCTGCAATATGATCATGGTTGGTAAGCCTGACAAGGCGATTCTGACTGCTGATATACGTATAAGACTGTATGGAGCGTCCGAGAACGGAAAGGTAATAACGGTTCTGCATAAGCTGTTTACGAATTGCCTCCTCAGATACAGCTCCGCTTTTCAGTTCAATATTTATGATCTGGTCGTCTTTGATCTGGAGAAGATCAAATTCTTTCCCGAGTTTTGGAATCTGGTAGGAATAGAAAAAGCGCAGGGAACAGACTTTAGTCATATGTGATTCTAACTGGCGTACCAGTGCTTTCATACTCTGAAGTTCCCATTCACGTATTTTGAGGAAATATTCCCGACCGGATAACTGACGTTCCAGTTTTGGCAGAGAATCTGTATTCTGATTTCTCGTAAGTGCATATATGGATATTGATCTCATAACTTTTACCTTTCATTTTGCCAGAATTCTTTTATACCATTATAGCAAATATCAGTAATCACAGGTAGCCTGAAAACAAAAAAACAGCCAGGTAGATTTTTCCCTGGCTGTTTCCCCAATCTGAATCAGATTCAGAAATTGTTTTGGAATATTTATTTTATATTGTGGTTTGGCTGAATTACTCAGCTACAGCGATAGCTTCCACTTCGCAGAGTACGTTCTTCGGAAGCTGTTTTACAGCAACACAGGAACGAGCTGGTTTGCTTGTGAAGTATTTCTCATACACAGCGTTGAATGCTGCGAAATCTGCCATATCAGCAAGGAAGCATGTAGTCTTGATAACATTGTCAAATGTAAGTCCGGCTTCTTCAAGAATTGCTCCTACGTTCTTGCAGGACTGTTCTGCCTGTGTTTCGATTTTATCGCCTGCAACTTCACCTGTAGCCGGGTCTACCGGAATCTGACCGGATGCAAATAAGAAGTTTCCTGTCATTTTTGCCTGAGAATATGGTCCGATTGCTGCTGGTGCTTTTTTAGTTTCAAGTGTTTTCATGAGTGAATTCCTCCCGTACGATTTAGTGTGATTGATTGTCTGTATCTGTATCCATATCTTACCACCAAAAAAATATTTAGTCAACGGCAAAAAAATTGTCACATGGAGATTTCCTCTTTTATTACTGAAAGAAAAGAGGAAAAATACTGACGATAATCTGATCAGTGGAAGCTCTTGAGCCAGTTTACCAGAGAATCATGCCAGATATTATCATATACTGTTTTCTTCATCTGGTCTGTGACAGGACCATTGCCTGCCATTTTGGCAAGGATTGCCTGCTGTAATTCATCTACAGTCATGTCTTCCGGGGATTTATTCAGGTCTACAATCACTGTCTTTGCTGGTTCAGCAACGACCTCCGTATTTTCCGGAAAACTGCTTTCTGCTGATGTGGCTGAAATATCGGCAGTTTTTTCAGGCTGAATATCTTCTGCTTTTGCTGCTGCGGTTTCTTCTGCTGCGGTTATTGTTTTCTGTGCAGGAGACTCAGTTTGTGGGGAAATTGTTTCTTCTGTATCTTCCTGTACTTTTTTGACATCTGCAGTTTCTGCTTTTACTGGTATATATTCTGGCATTTCACCTGCTGGAACCCAGATTTCACCGCTGTTTGCGGCTACTGTTACATTGATATGTCCACCCTGAACAGGTACTTTACGACCTGTGAGGGTTCCGATATATTCTGCACAGTTTCCTGCCGGAAGGCTCATGTCTGCTGCATTATCATCGTTATTTACGGTAACGATTACACGGATTTTGTCAAGGTCACGGGCAAATGCAAACTGGCGGTTGGTAAGCTGAAGCTCTGCGTAGCTTCCATAGCTTAATGCAGGTGTATGCTGTCGTACCTTTCCAAGAGCTGCGATCAGGGCTGTACATGGATTCTTCTGTACTGCATCCGCATAGTCTTTGATATCCAGAGCCGGTCTGAGGCTGTCATCGGAGAATTTCTCTTTCTTTCCTTCAATACCGAACTCAGAACCGTAATAGATACTTGGTACACCCGGAAGTGTATAAAGTAAGACATGAACAGGTGCAAAATGTGCTTTATTTGAAAGCTTGGTGTAAATACGTTCTACATCATGGTTGTCCACAAAGTTGTAGAGATCAAGATTTCCCATATTCTGAAGATACTTTACAGTATGTGCGATCTCGAAATAGTTATGATCGTTATGTCCGCTGTAGAGTGCTTTATGCAGAGCATAGTTTGTTACACTGTGGAGCGTTTCTCCATTTACCCATCTACTGTAATCGCCATGGATCACTTCACCCATAAGCCAGAAATCTTCTTTTACTTCTGCTGCTGTACGGCGGAGAGCACGCATGAAGTCAAAATCAAGAACATCTGCCGCATCCAGACGGATTCCATCTACATCAAATTCTGATACCCAGAAACGGATTACATCACAGATGTAATTTTGTACTTCCGGATTTCTCTGGTTTAATTTTACCAGAAGGTTGTATCCACCCCAGTTTTCGTAGGAGAAGCCGTCGTTGTATTCCGTGTTCCCTCCGAAATTCACATTGCAGTACCAGTTAAGATATCTGGAATGTTCGCGGTTTTGCTGAATATCTTTAAATGCAAAGAAATCACGGCCTGTATGATTGAATACACCATCGAAAATAACTTTAATCTCTTTTTCATGACAAGCTGCCACGAAGTTCTTAAGGTCTTCGTTCGTCCCGAGACGGGAATCCAGCTTTTTGTAATCTGTGGTTTCATAGCCATGTCCTACACTCTCGAATAAAGGTCCGATGTATAATGCTGTACATCCGATTTCTCTGATGTGGTCGATCCATGGAAGTAATGTGTTCAGACGGGAAACAGGAGCACTGTAGTCATTGTGCTTCGGCGCACCGGTTAAACCCAGTGGATAGATGTGATAGAAAATTGCCTCGTTATACCAGCTCATAAATGACACCTCTGTTTTTAAATTTATAATTTCAATTATATAGGGATTTTGGGCTACGTTACTGCGAACGGAGTGAACAGTAACGATTTTTGCACCCTGATATCATACAGGAAAGAAAATAATTAGATAAACTGTATTAAAGTTGAAATTATATTCATACAATGCTTATAATAACAGATTTTTCAGACAGAATCCAGTTTTTTTCTATTTTAATGAAATAAGGCAAGTCCTCAGTTACTGCATCAACTGCGGGTGGTTAAAATTTACTCTACAAAAAAATCTACTTAAGGTATATAATATTGCTGTAAATAATCTGGATATGTATAGAAATAGAAAGAAACAAGCATAGATAAGCAAGGAGAACACAGACTATGAGACATATAGATGAAATTCAGATTGCCGGAACTGCAATCCTGCTTTGTGGCGCGATGTTTGCGGTTTCTGCTGTGGCACCAACCGGTAATACAGTGTCAAAAGCTGTTACAAACTTTACGGAAGCTCCGGAAACTGCTGCTGAGGCTCAGGCACAGGCAGAAGCGCAGGCACAGGAGGATGGATTTACCATTTATACCCAGGAAAATAACTATGATTCTGATTATGACAACAGTTATAATGACTCTTCTTACGATGACTCTTCTTACAATAATGATACGACTCAGGATGATACAGGTCAGGGAAATGATAATACAGATACGGGAGATGAATCTTCTGATGATGAAAGTAGCGATCAGATTCCGCCTGATGATACGCCTGATGATACAGGAGGTGATTCTTCCGATCAGATTGATTATCCCAGTGACGACAATTCCGGCGACGAGACAGATGGTTCTCTGGATAACTCTGACACATGGGAAGACAACGGAGAGGAAGCTCAGCAGATAGAATACTAATTACTATATCGAAAAAGAAACATATGAGGTGTATTTAAGTTATGTCCGAATTCTCCGATTTACTGAGTTCCTATATTGATGAAAAGAAAATCAAAGTTTATGCTCTTCTGGAATACTGTAATCTTGACCGTTCTACCATGTATAAGATCATAAACGGAAAACGAAATCCCAGTTCAGAAGCTGTATTTCAAAAAATCACAGAGTTTCTGCATCTGACCCCGGTTGAGTACCGTAGATTCAAGGAAGCATACCTTATTTCAAAACTTGGAAAAGATCTCTATTACAGAAGAAAGTATACAGAGAAATATCTGGTAGATTTTCCGAAAAATTTCTCAGAAGAACCAGTTCTGTTCCTGGATGATCTGCGAAAAATGAAAGATGATAATTACAGTGCAGATATGGCGCTGCGGGTATCCGGTAATACTTCCGGATGTATAGTAGTTTCTACTCATCTGGAATTAAATCATCTGCTGTATTATATGATTTCTGCAGAGACGCAGAAGCTGTCCGGTAAAATTGTACTTTTATTACAGCCGGATTATGAATTTCTGCTGAATATGCTTTCCAGTCTGAAGCCGACCGGAAATCTGAAGATTGAGCATACATTCTGTGTCAGTAAGACAAATCAGATGACAGAGAACCACGAAATTTATAATCTGATGTATCTGAATAAGATTCTTCCGTTGTATTTTTCAAATCTGGATTATCATCCGTATTATTTTTATGAGGATATCTTTTCGCATTATTACAGTATGAATGGACTTTCCTGTATGATACTGACCTCAGAGTTTGCAATTACCTGCAATTCAGAGTATACAATGGGAATTTTTTATAAAGATCCGGCTGTTGTTTCCATGCTCTGGAATCTGTATGATTCCTATCAGGATAAATGCCGGCCGCTGTTTTACGCAACAGATTATCTGTCCATGGATGGAAATGATTTTGACAGTCCGATTTATAGGGAAACACCAAGTTATGTGCTTCAGCCGGAAGCCTGCATGGTGCCATTTATTGACAGGCAGATTCTTGACGCAGCAATCGTACCGGAGTTTCCGAACAGAGAAGCTTCTATCAGGCAGATAGAGGCTTTGTCGCATGTGAATCAGGCAAAAATGGAAAAAGGTGTTTCCAATGTCTATTTTACGAAGCGGGGACTTGCAGATTTTGCAGCAAAGGGATTGATAAAAGAGATTCCTGACCATTTTTACAGACCGCTTACTGTTAAGGAAAGAATCCGTCTGCTGAAGCGTATTCTTCCGTGCTGTCGCAATGGAAATTACAGGCTTCTAAAAAAACCGCTGAATCAGCTTTCGGATAATCTGCATCTGTGCGTAAACAGCACCTTTGGATATTTGCTGTTTAACAATATCCATAATCGTACCATCTGCCTGGTCATCAATGAATCCAGTATTCTTACTACTTTTATGGATTATCTGTCCAGTCTGGATGACAATGGACTTTACAATGCCGAAGAGACTGCTGAGTTTGTACAGGCATTAATTGATGAATTGACGACATAATCAGGAGACTTTTATGAAAAGACAAAACAAGTTAATATCACTATTGTTATCGCTGTTTCTTCTGCTGTTTACGTTGATTCCGCAGTCGGCACTGACAGTAAAGGCTGAAGACAACCGTGAGATGGCAGTTCATTTTATTGACGTTGGACAGGGAAATGCCATCTTAGTACAGTCCGGAGGACAAAATCTTTTGTACGATGGCGGGGATCAGAGCCATGCTGATCTGATCATCTCCTACTTACAGGAACAGAATGTGGAAAACATTGACTATATGATCGCTTCTCACTATGATGAAGATCATATCGGAGGTCTTGTTCCATGTATAGATAATTTCTCTGTAAGTAATATATTCGGACCGGACTATGTACATACTTCTAATTTATTCAATAATTTTATGAATACTGCCACTGCAAATGCAATCATCGTACAGTATCCTTCTGTAGGTGAAACATTTGATTTTGGCACCGGAAGTTTCACTGTTCTTGCACCGAATGGTATCAGCCAGAACAGTAATGATAACTCTCTTGTAATCAAACTTGAAAATGATTCAAATAGCTTTATTTTTACCGGAGATGCAGAGGAAACCAGTGAACAGGATATGATCAGTACAGGTATGAACCTTGACTGCGATGTTCTTTCTGTTGGTCATCATGGGTCTGCAAGTTCAACTACCTGGGATTTCCTCGAGGCAACTTCTCCATCTTACGCAGTCATAAGCTGCGGAATCAATAATCAGTATAATCATCCGTCAGCAGATACAATGGGACGTTTGTCGGATATGGGAATCCCTGTATTCCGAACAGATAAACAGGGTACGATCATTGCAGTCTCCGATGGAACAACTATTTCCTGGTCACAGGAGCCATGCAATGATTATTCTTCCGGAGGCTCCTCTGCAAATGCTTCCACAGATGTCGCCGGAGGAAACTCTGGTCAGGAAGAAACTACCGCTTCTGATCCGGTAACTAAACAGGAAGAATCCAACAATACAGATGTAGGAACAATGGTATGGATCCCTGCAACCGGCGAAAAATATCACAGCATTCCCAACTGTGGAAGAATGAACCCGGCTACAGCCAGACAGGTATCCAGATCAGAAGCCGAAGCTATGGGATACGGGCCTTGCAGTAAATGTTACTGATTAAAAAAAACAGCCGCATTTGCGGCTGTTTTGTTAAAATCCTTCCTGTCTGCGGATTTTCCAGAGTTTTGCACGTTTCTGTGCAGCTTCATTCTCTATCTGCTGAGTAACTCCCTCAATGATAAGTCCCGGTACTTCCACAGGATGCTGATGTTCGTCTGTTCCAACCATAATGAAATATGCACGGTTGATCATAGTTCTGGTTCCATCAAGGGCTTCACAGTAAGTATCAATACGGACTTCCATGGAAGAACGTCCCACATGTGTAAGCCGTCCGATGAGAACGATGGTATCGTTCACTCTAGCTCCGGCTTTGAAATACATATTGTCTACTGCAACAGTTACCACATTCATTTCCGCATGACGCTTGGCAACAATACCTGCTGTTTCATCAATCCATGCAAGCAGCTGTCCGCCAAACAGATAACCTGCGGCATTCAGACACTTTGGCATTAATAAATGAGACTGCTCTGTTAAGGAGTCCTCAACTCGTTTCATTTTTCTTTCTGACATTTCTTTTCTCACTTCCCCTTTATCATGCTTTCTGTTGGCTATTATAGCACGTTCCATGATTTTGTGTTATATTTTTCATAATTTTCCTTCTGTATAATTTTAAAGCGTTATCACTTTAATATGAATGTATGAAAAAAAATACAATCTTTGTCTTGCCTTTCCCATCACTTTACTGTACAATGTTTAAATAGGTACAAATACAAATGTTCGCCATAGCAAAACACTGATCGCAAGGATGCATCTGCAATTCACTGTATCAGTGTTTTTTAATAAAATTCACTATAACATGCATTATTTACGAGTATTGCTATAAGTGAATTTGCGAATATTGCTGTAGATAAATAACGGGGAAATGAGGAATGATATTATGGAAAAACATGAAATGATGAGTCTGGAAGATTCCGGACAGCTTCGTGACAAAATAAGATTCTTTGAACAGGAACTGCTCAAGAATCATCATATCGATCCAAATCTGTATGTAGAATATAATGTAAAAAGAGGTCTTCGTGACTCCGCAGGTAAAGGTGTCCTGACAGGTCTTACAGAGATTTCTGATGTTAATGGTTATAATCTGATCAACGGCAGACAGATTCCGGCTGATGGACGTTTATACTATCAGGGAATCAATGTACAGGATATCATCAGTGGTCTGAACGGAAGACGTTTTGGATTTGAAGAAACAATTTATCTTCTGATCTTCGGTAAGCTCCCTGATAAGGAAGAACTTTCCAGATTTCTGGATATGATGTCTGATATGGAGGAGCTTGGCGGTCGTTTTGTCCGCGATGTTGTTATGAAGGGAACCAATGCCAATATTATGAATGCCATGCAGCGTTGTGTTCTGGCTCTCTATACATATGATGACAATCCGGAAGATATTTCTCCTGAAAATGTACTTCGTCAGTCTCTGGAACTGATTGCAAAGCTTCCTGAAATTGCCGTATATTCTTACCATGCATATCGCCATTTCAGAAAGGATGATACCTTATTTATCCGTAATCCGCAGAAGGGGCTTTCTCTTGCCGAGAACATTCTTCTTATGCTTCGCCCGGATGGAAAATACACAGAACTGGAAGCAAAAGTTCTGGATATTGCACTGATCCTGCATGCTGAGCATGGTGGCGGTAATAACTCCACTTTCACCACTCATGTGGTAACTTCTTCAGGGACAGATACCTACTCTTCTACTGCTGCATCCATCGGATCTCTGAAGGGACCTCGCCATGGTGGAGCAAACCTGAAAGTTCAGAATATGTTTGCTGATCTGAAGTCTCATGTAGATCAAGATCACTGGGATAACGAAGATGAAATCATAACTTACCTCAAGAAGGTTCTGAATAAAGAAGCATTTGACCATGCAGGGCTAATCTATGGTATGGGGCATGCAGTTTATACACTTTCCGATCCTCGAGAAGTGATCCTGAAACGCTTTGCCCAGGCACTTGCTGAGGAAAAGGGAATGACAGAGGAATTCGAGCTTTATAACAGAGTAGAAAATATTGCCGGCAAACTGATTATGGAACATAGAAAACTGTTTAAGAATGTCTGCGCAAACGTGGACTTCTATAGTGGATTTGTATACAGCATGCTTGGGATTCCGGAAGAATTATTTACTCCTATTTTTGCTATTGCGCGTATGCCAGGCTGGAGTGCTCACCGTCTGGAAGAGCTGATTAATGCAAATAAGATCATCCGTCCTGCTTACAAGTATGTAGGACATCATACGGATTTTGTTGCTTTTGACGAAAGGTAAACAGATGAAACTTATTACTGGCTGCGGTTCATTCCGCAGCCGTTTTATTATATCACTAATGCAATCCGCCACAGGAAGAGAATCCTACGCTACTGTTCACTGGAAATATCCTTTCTTGTAAAAATATAATTTGCATTTGTTGTATGAGGTCTGTATAATCAAAACAAATCCGAAAAAGGAGGTATTTTTATGGCAAAAGAACAGATTGCAGTTGCAGAACTGGTTTTAAATATGATCCTTGGAAAGACAGGCGGTACACGGGTAGATTATTTCCCACAGAAACCGGATTTTCCGTTTAATGCAGTTTATGAGCAGGCATTTGTGCGTGCCACACCGGAGAGTCAGGGAATCTCCTCTGATTTGTTTGCTGCCCTTCTTCGGGAACTGGATGCTTCCAAAGATACGGACATGCATCATTTTATGGCACTGCGTCATGGCAAGGTAATCTGTGAATGTAATTTTGCACCATACCCTAAAGGAATGTGGCATATTACACATTCCATGTGCAAGAGCATCACAGGTATGGCAATCGGTATGTTGATCGAAGAGGAAAAATTAAAGCTCGATGAAAATATTTATGACATTTTTCCGGATCATATAAATGCCTTTTCAAAGATTTTCCGCCCTGTGATCACAGTAGAGAATCTGCTGACCATGACAAGCGGTGTAACTTTTAATGAATCAGGTATCGTGTCCGGAAATGACTGGCTTGGAAGCTTTCTGAATGCATCTGTCAATGGAAAACCCGGAACGGAGTTTCAATATAACAGTCTGAATACTTATGTTCTTTCTGCAATCGTGACGAAACGTACAGGAGAAACCCTGACCGAATATCTGACTCCGAGACTGTTTGGTCCTCTTGGTATCACGAAATATTACTGGGAAACCTGTCCGAAAGGAATTACAAAAGGCGGCTGGGGACTGTTTCTCTGTGCAGAAGACATGGCAAAACTTGGCCAGCTGTATCTTCAGAGGGGAAAATGGAATGGTCAGCAGCTGGTGTCTGAATATTGGATAGAAATATCTACGGCACGACATCTGAAAACTCAGAATGACACTTATGGATATGGATATCAGCTATGGATGGAACAGCGCCCGGGAAGCTTTGAATATAACGGAATGTTGGGACAGAATGTTATTATTTATCCGGATATGGATATGGTTCTTGTCACAAATGCTGGAAATAAAGAAATGTTTCAGGACTGTATCATGCTGAATATCATTCGGAAATATTTCCCTGTTAATTATCATCCCGCCGATGTTCTACCTGAGAATCCGCTCTCCTATAGTCTTCTGAAACGGTTGTGCGGAGAACTGGAAAATGGAGAAAATAATAACAGAAGTACTTCTCAGCGCGGGAGATGGAAAAGAAATGTAGTTTCCAGAAGGAAGCATTCAGATAAAAAGTACAGCTACCGTATTTCAGCAGCCGTTGATCGCCCATCTGATCATCACGGTTTTATGCGGGCTGTAAGCGGCAGAACTTATGTTATGGAACAGCAGAATATTGGAATTGCGCCGTTGTTTGTGCAGGTATTCCACAATAATATGACAGATGGTATTTCTGAAATTTCTTTTACTTATGATGCGGGAAAATTTTACGTTTCTTTTACCGAAGGTGAGGTAATCCATAAACTTCCTGTTGGATTTGGAAGGGCTGCGGATGGATGTGTTGATCTTCATGGAGAACATTACCTTGTAGCTACACTGGGAGAATTTGCAAGAGATGAAAACGACATCCCTGTATTAAAACTGGAGATTACTTTTATCGAAGAATGTGTGAAACGAACGGCGCACATTTTCTTTCATGAAGATGATGAAATTGAGATCAGATGGAATGAAACACCCGGTAAAAAAATGATCCTGTCAGGACTGAGTTCTATTACTGAAGAACTGTCAGGAAACTTCCTGTATAATTCGCTTCTGGGAGATCATAATATTACGACAGAACTGCTGCACCGGTTTATGGAACAGACGATTGAGCCTGTTGTAAGGGGATATCTGAAGAGACCGGAAAAAACAGACAGTATTGATACAGATGAGTGAATATAATAAAGTCTCATATACAAAAATGCATTTCTCACTAAACGATTAAGATGAGAAATGCATTTTTGGCATTTTACAGGTTTATTTATGGTATGCGTTATTTACGAAGATTGCTATAGTTTTGTTTAGTCCTGTTTTACATTGAAGGCTTTCATTCCTGGATATACTGCGCTTGCACCGAGTTCTTCTTCGATGCGGAGAAGCTGATTGTATTTTGCAACACGTTCAGATCTGCTTGGAGCGCCGGTCTTAATCTGGCAGGTATTCAGTGCTACTGCAAGATCTGCAATTGTTGTATCTGCTGTCTCGCCGGAACGATGAGAAGAAATTGCAGTGTAGCCTGCTTTGTGGGCCATCTTGATTGCTTCCAGTGTTTCGGATACGGAACCGATCTGGTTTAATTTGATCAGGATCGCATTACCTGCGCCAAGACTGATACCTTTTGCAAGCCTTTCTGTATTTGTAACAAACAGATCGTCACCAACAAGCTGTACTTTGTCACCAAGTCTGGCTGTAAGTTTCTGCCATCCTTCCCAGTCTTCTTCATCCAGACCGTCTTCGATAGAGATGATCGGATATTTCTCACATAATTTAGCCCAGTGTTCGATGAGTTCTTCAGATGTATATTCTGTGCCTGCTTTTGGAAGTTTGTAGTATCCTTTTCCTTTTTCACTCTTCCATTCGGAGGAAGCAGCATCCATGGCAATCCTGAAGTCTTTGCCTGGTTCATATCCGGCTTTCTTCACTGCCTCGAGGATTGTCTCGATTGCTTCTTCATCGGATTTCAGTGCAGGTGCGAAACCACCTTCGTCACCTACTGATGTGGCAAGTCCGCGTTCTTTCAGGATAGAAGCAAGTGCATGGAATACTTCTGCACACCATCTTAAGCATTCTTTAAAGGAAGGTGCCCCAACTGGCATGATCATAAATTCCTGTACATCCAGACCAGATGATAATGCATGGCATCCGCCGTTTACGATGTTCATCATTGGTACAGGGAGACGATTTCCGGATACTCCGCCAAGGAAACGATACAGCGGAATTTCAAGAGAAGCTGCCGCTGCTCTGCAGCATGCGATAGATACTGCAAGGATTGCATTTGCTCCAAGTTTGGATTTGTCTTTTGTTCCGTCTGCTGCGATCATTGCTGCATCTACTGCATAAATGTCACTTGCATCGAGACCTTCGATTGCTTCGTTGATTGTTGTGTTGATGTTCTCTACTGCTTTCTGCACACCTTTTCCAAGGTAACGAGCTTTATCTCCATCTCTTAATTCCAGAGCTTCGAATTCACCTGTAGATGCACCGCTTGGAGCTGTTCCTCTTGCTACAGTGCCGTCCATCAGATATACTTCTGCTTCTACTGTCGGATTTCCTCTGGAATCCAGAATTTCTCTTCCAATTACTTTCTCAATTTCTAAGTACATGATAAATCCCCTTTCTGGTTTTGCATTTGGACTCCTGGTACACCGCAACTGGGATGTACCGGGTGGATCATATCTGAGGTACGGCCTTCAGCATAGCCGTGAGTTCAGCAAGCACAGATGCGATCCATTGTTCCGAAGGTTTCAGCAGGTCTTCGGATGGAGTTCAAATGATTGATTCGCGCTAGAGTTTGTGATTCCTAACTCTATGGTTAGTATATTCTAACTTTCATAAAAATGCAAGAGGGTAATTAGGGGGATATTGAGAAAGTATTTCAGAAATTGTTTTCTTCAAAGTCAATCGGATATTCGCAATCTGCTTCACTTTACTACTTGCTCATTATTGAATAACTGCTCTGCAGTTTATCAAAAAGAGCTTGCATTTCCCCTGATACAAGCAAGTCCCCATCCACTGCTTATTGCTTTTCTCAATTGAAGCAGCGGGTGAGGACTTGCTTGATTTTGTTATAATTTATAAATGGAATTTTAATATTATTTGTTATCGCATTAATGATTATGAGGGCATTTCGCATAAGAATGTGTTGCATAATATTTTTTATTTGCTAAATAACCACATTTTTCACACTTTTTACAAGTATATACTTTTACAGTACATCCACCTGATGAATTTTTTGCATGAGTAAAAAAAGTTCCGTCTACCATACTGTGTGTACATAACGCATAAGGCTCTATTGATGTGGTATAATTCTCCTGATTTCCATTCAAATCCACAAATATATAGTCACTTTTTGTAAAATCAAGCGTATCAACTATATCATATCCAATACAATTAGAACCAAAAGCATCTAAAGAATCATCAACAATAACATCACTAAAACTTCCATCTGACGATGGCATCGGCTGATAAGCCAACACTGTTCCAGCACTGGCCACAATCGTCAATGCGGATACAGCCATCATAATTCCTCTCTGTAATAACCCTTTTTTCTTTTCCTTCATCATGTAGTTAATCCTCCTCTTTAAGATTTTTACTTCTTTTCCGTCTTTCTTTTTGTGGACGGAAAGGTTATTTTTCCATACAACCGGACGTACATCCGAAGTTGAGGCTTGTAATACCAACAGAGTTGCATAATCTTTGCGCTTTTGTTCTGTACAACCATCTACGGCTATGCTGTCACTGACTATTTCTGCTGTATCTATGTAAAGGGAAAGTAAAAGATATGCCACAGGGTTCATCCAGTGCAGGCACAGGACGAAAAGGCATAATAGTTTTACTAAATTGTCATGATTTTTCAAATGCGTATGTTCGTGTTTATACACCATATCAAAATCCGGATAAAGCGGAAAACTTTCCGGAAACAGGATTTTCTGGCAAAAGAAACCGATTGTACATGGACCACAGATTTCGTCCGGAATCAGATAATAAACCTGTTCCCTATCCGGATCTTCTACTTTTTCGAATATAAAATTCTGAAGCGAATGAACCCCTTTCCAGTATCTGATAATTTCATAAATGGAAAAGAAAATAATTCCTGCCATCCACAATTTTGATACGATATCAAACCACTGCGGCATCCATATATACTCACCCTGTCTTTCACTCCAGAAAGATAAAGAACCTGATAAATATAACTGAGACTCATTTGTAAGCAGCTTAGACTCTGGAAAAGCATTTGGGGGTATCAGATATTTAATCAACTGCACAGGCACAAGATAAAAGAATACGCCTGTCAGTAGTAATCTTCTTCCAAGAATGTAATTATAATTTTCACGCTGAATCACATATAAAAGCAAGCAGATTACAACAGGAATACTTCCTGAAATGGACATACAGACTAACAGTTCCATTTAAAACATCACATCATTTCTTCTTAATGTATTCTAATAAAAATTCTTTCTCTTCCTCTGTAAGTTTCTTATCAGAGATTAGAGTACTGACAAGGGTTTTCATATCAGGGACTGTATATCCTGATATTGATGTTTTGGAAATCTGTGTAGATTTGACAGTTTCCGTCTCGCTCTTTTCTTCAGCAAGTTTGTTTAATTTATCATACAGATAACTGTTTCTCAGTCCAAGGATAAACATGGTTCCCGGATAAAGTAAAGATACTGTTGCAGCACCAATCATATATAAGGTAAATCTATGTGTATCATCTACAGGCGGTTTGCTCATAAAATTGATAAAGAAGCAAATACCGGAACATACAGTAAATAAAATCCAGCAGACAAGTTCTATTTTTCTTCTCATTCTTTCATCTCCTGATTAATCAGGCAGATAGAGTCATTTGTCTCACCTGATTCGGTTAAGTAATTGTAAATTTCTGTCACTTCTTAACTACAAATAGTCTACCATGTTTTGTACAAATTAAGCAACTGATTTTTTGGAATTTTTCAGACTTTTTAACGCCATTATTCGAGATTTGTCGAGAAATCAACTTGTTGGCACAGAGAAAGCCAGACAAAAACTGCAGTATAATCTGCAAAGTTTCTGCCTGGTTTTTTAATAGGTTTATGATTTAATGATATTTACTGAACATGTTCATTATTTATGAAAAAATGAAAACAAACCTTTCTTTTTTTCATAAGGTTGTGAACTGATACCTTTTACTTCATATCCTGTTGCGCTGATGGCTGTTTTTAGCTTTGCTTCGTCTACAGGTTTCTCTGAAATGATCACAGTTTCCCCTTTGCTGTGGGAAGAAGTAACTTTATCTACCTGAAAGACTTTTCTCACCGCATCGTTTACGTGAGATTCGCACATTCCGCACATCATACCGTCTACTTTTACAGTTGTTTTAATCATATTGTTGTCCTCCATTTTTACGTTATAAGTTAGAAATAGCCAGAGCATATGATTTTTTCTCTTACAATAATTTTATGCCAATGCCTGGGCAAGAGCTTTCTGAATTGCTCCAAGGATTCCTTCTGAGGAATAAGTGGCACCGCTTGCAGCATCAATTCCGTCTGCTGACTGATTTCCCATAATCTGAGGATAAATAGTTTCCCATGCATAATCAAAGTACTCAGGTGAATCACTGTTACTCTGTTCAATAGATGCAATCTGACCGCCCTGAATCGTTACGGTTACATTTACTCTTCCACTGTATCCGTAGCTTGAGCCTGTATAAGTTCCGTCAATATATGGTCCTGTAGGTTCCGGCGTAGGCTCCGGAGTCTCTTCCGGTGTTGGTGTCGGAGCCGGTGTTTCTTCTGGCGTTGGAGTAACTTCTGGAGTCGGAGTTTCTTCCGGTGTCGGGGTTGGGGTTGCCTCAGGAGTTGGCGTAACTGTTACTTCTGGTGTTGGAGTTGGTGTCACTTTTGTGGTGTCTTTTTCTGCCTGTTTCAGAATATCTTTCATTGCGTTTATGATACCCTTTGAAGAGTAGGTTGCACCACTGACAGTATCAATGCCATCGACAGACTGATTCTGAATGATCTCATTTTCCAGGATATCCCATGCTTTCTTAAAGAACATAGGCGTATCTGTATGCTCTGCTTCCAGAGACTTGATCACACCTTTTTTAATCTTAGCTGTCAACGTAATTGTTCCACTGTATCCTTTTCCAGTTCCCGTATAGGTTCCGTCTTTGTAAATCTGTTCGTCTCCCGGCTTCGGTGTTGGAGAAGGTTTCTTTGTAGGTTTCGGTGATGGAGTGGGAGTTGGCGTAACAACTGCCTGATTTCCTGATGGAATTGCCTGTGACAATGCATTCTGAACCGCAGTAATAATTCCGTTTGAAGAATAAGTGGCACCACTGACTGCATCTACGTTCGGAGACTGGCTTGCAAGAATTTTGCTGATCACACCCTGTGCATTTGCAAAATAGGAGGCTGTTTCATTTGATGCATCTACAATATTGATAGCTGCAATTTTATGGTCAGTGACAGTTACCTGAACAGTGATCGTTCCTCCGAAACCAGTTCCTGAGCCTGTATAGGTACCGTCTGCATATCCACCGGCAGGAACTTCTGTAGTTGGTGTGACTGTGCTTCCTGCACCACCCCCTGCTGTACCTCCATTTGCAGTGGCACCTGTAGATGAATTTTTCTTTGTTCCTGTTTTAATCTTACTTGTTTTTTTTGTCTTTTTTGATGTTTTTGAAATTGAGGTTCCATTGGTTTCAGAAGAGTCTTCTGAATCAAAATCCTTACCTGCAGTTCCTTGTGAAATCAATTCTTTAATCTCGTCAGTAGACATAACATTATTATCGGAAACCGATGTAGTCTCCACAGGACTTTTATCTGCCTGATAACAGGTTACACAGACTGCTGCAAAAACTGCTGCCGCAGGAATAAGCTTTAACCATGGACGGAAACTGTCCTGTTTGGGTTTCATTTCCGGAGTCTTATTATTTTTCTGCTCATTATTTTTGTCCATAAATTTCTCCTTCTTCAGTAGTTTCAGGAAATTATATTCAGGTGATTACTGTAATAACTGTATAAAGTTTTACAGTTGAAAAGAAATCCTGCCCTTTCTGTGGGATACAGGATTTCTTTTCTCAGCTCAGATTATTTTACAGTTACTTTAACTGTTTTGGTTACGCCATTGCATGTTACTGTGATCTTGGCAGTACCTTTTTTAATACCTTTAATTGTACCATTGGATGATACTGTAGCAATTTTCTTGTTGCCGGATTTGTATGTAACTTTTCCTGACGGAGCTGCTTTTGCTGTGATCTTAGTTGTTTTGCCGACTTTTACAGATGCAGATGTTTTGTTCAGTGTAAGAGTTGGATTTTTAACTGTTACTTTGCAGGTTGCCTTTACATCTCCGCATTTAGCTGTGATGACTGCACTACCTTTTGCTTTTGCAGTAACTTTACCGGTTGTTTTGTTTACGGCTGCAACTTTTGGGTTGCTGGAAGTAAATGTAACTTTTGGTGCATCTGCTCCTGTTACAGTTGCCTTCAGTGTAGTTGTTTTTCCTTTGTAAACAGTGGCTGTTTTCTTGTTGAGAGTTACTGTTACCTTCGTATCTGCTTTAACAAGAGCCTCTACTGCTGCGTTCAGATGAGTTGTAGCTTCATCAACCTCTGCCTGAGTTGGCTTTTCTTTTGCAAGAAGATCCTTTGCTTCCTGAAGCTCTAACTGCATTGCCTTCCAGGAATCTGCTGTGTAATCTGCTTCTTTTAAGGCTTCTGCTTTTTCTACTGCTGCTTTTAATGCTGTTGTATCTGCTTCTCCTGCTTCCGGTTTTACGATGTTTGCATCTGTTGCATTAACTTCAAATACAGTATCTGCATATCCCATTGCATATACGGTGATTTTCCATTTGCCGGTTCCATCTGTTCCTTTTGGAAGCTGGCAGCGGTAGGAATCTGTCAGACCAAGCTGGATTCCCATTGCCTTGTGCATCCAGTTATCTGCTGCAAATTTTGTTCCGTAAGATGCCAGAACTTTATTACCATTTCCGTAGTAATCCCATTTTACAGCATACATTTTAGCACCAAGAGCACCATATCCGTCACCTGTAATATCTACTCTTAAGAATTCGCCGTAACTTCCACTTGCTTCTTTTACTGTTGCGGTAACATTGGATGCTGTCTGGAGTGCCTGGTCTTTAAGTCCGGAACCTGTACCGTTTGTTCTGGCCTTGAATGTGAATGTTCCATCGGAACCTTTTACAGCTTCTTTTAAGCCGTTTGTTTCAGCGGTAACATCAGCAACTGCACTATAGGACTGCAAATTGTTTTCTCCAAATCCTCCGGCAACTGTGCTTCCGTCTTCCACAACCTTGAACTGGGATTTGAAGGCTTCATAATCTTCTGCCTTTACTGCGACAGGCACATATTTCAGACCTACAACGCTGTAATGGTCGAATTCTGCAACGCTTCCGTCAGCTTTTGTGATCTGTCCTCGCTCAGGCTGATTCAGTTTTACAGTTGTTCCGTCCGTAAGAACTGCATCATTAGCTGAGGTCCAGTAGGAAATCTCATAAGAACCGCCGTTTTTGTCATACATGATTGCTTCACACTGGTAGCTTCCTCTGTGCAGGCCATGGTTTACAGTAGCTCTGGTTACTGTGTCGAAACCGCCTTTGTCAAATTCATCATGGCTGTCTTTTGTTCCATTGGAAGCTGTGTTTGCAGCATTATAAACTCCCTCAGATGCCCAGTACTGTGCCCATGTCAGACCTGCATAGACATATTTGTAGCCTGTTTCTGCTGTTGCAGCGAATTCATCTTCTGCTGCTGCCTGATCGTCAACAAAAGGTGTTTCCTCATCGCCTGCAAAAGCATCAGCGGTGTCATCTGCTGCATCAAACTCATCTGTCTGTGCCTCAGTCTCCACAGCAGCATCAGATGTAAAATCCGCAGCCATAACCGGTAATCCTGAAACCATCATTGCTGCACTTAAAATTGCAGGAGCTGCCATTTTGATTAAATTTCCCTTGCGCATACCTTTAAATCCTCCTGAATATGAGTTAATAAATATATTTCCAAACTGCCCGGAAAACTGAAATTTTTGACAGTTCAGAGATCTTTATATAAGATAAACCTATTCACCGATGGAATAAGTATCTTTCAGTAATTGAACTCTTTCTTTCATGCCTTCCGTCATCCAGACATGATCAGAATCATCTACGAACAGACCGTCTGCATTGTATTTCTTCAAAAGTTCTTCTGCCTTTTCTTTTCCCAGTACAAAGCATGCAGTGGAAAGTCCGTCTGCGTTCAGGCCGTCATCACACACAACCGTCACAGATGTAAGACCGCTTCTTGCAGGATATCCTGTAGCAGGATCCAGTATATGATGATATCGAACACCATCTTCTATAAAGTATTTTTCGTAATCTCCGGAAGTAGATAAAAATTCAGTACCATTCAGAGTAACTACTCCCAGGTAATCACCTTCTGTATCCCGCGGATCAGTGACAGCTACCTGCCAGGCAGAGCCGTCGGGTTTGCTTCCATAGCTCATAACACTGCTGCCGCCCAGATTCAGGATCATGCCTGATACATTTTTATCTGCATCAAGAATTTTCTGTGCTGCATCACAGCCAATTCCCTTACCTGCAGCCCCCAGATCAAGAGTTACTCCCTTTGGCATGGTAACTTTATTTCCATCCAGAGTCACCTTGTCATATCCTACATTTTCAAGCAGGGAATTCAAGTCATCATCTGAAGGAATATGCGGATCTTCTCCGTCAATATCCCACAGGCGGATCACTCTTCCCATGGTAGGATCCATGGCTCCGTCAGAAGCTTTCGACAAATCCAGTACCTGTTTTAAACAGGTGGCCGTTTCATCAGATACCGTTGTTGTATTTCCGGCATTTTGATTGATCTGGTATATCTGAGAGCTTTCTTTTGTCCAGGAAATCCAGTTTTCTTCCACATCTTTTAATGCAGAGATTACGTCTGCTGTGATATCCTCACCTGTTGTGTAAAGAGTCTCTGATACTACGGTGTCCATAGCAAAGTCTGTTTTGGTGTATGTGTTTATTTCAGAGTTTCCCCATACGGTTCGGGATGTGCATAAAAGAGAGGCTGTAATAAAAAGTCCCAGTACAAAAGAGCGTCTGTTTGTCATATATTTTCTGATTCCTTATCCTCTTATTGTTGTTGTCAACTAACTCTATAGACTATATCACTGTACGGAGTGTATGTCTACCAATATAGTTAGTTCTTACTAATCAAATTTTCTCAATAAGTTAGCAGTTGCTAATTTTTATCAACAACTGTATGAATATTTCTCCTTGGGCAGACAGCAGTGCAGGCGTGACAGCAGATGCATTCCCCTGAATGTGCAGTATCGCCGTCAATATCCAGGTGTGCGGGGCATCTCTTCTTGCAGAGAGTGCACTTTGGTACACAGTTTGAACGATTTCGTTTGAAAAGTGCTCCCGGAATAATCGGCATAATTGCAAATACTGCTCCCATAGGACAGAGAAACTGGCAGAAGAAACGCTCCTGTGTACACATTCCGACCATAATCAGGATCAGCAGAACTGTTCCCACAATGTAGGTAGATTTCGGCAGTCTGCCTGTTGTAAGCATGGAGAATACATCCCATGGACTCATTCCCTGTAATTTGGAATAGAATCCTGTTATGCAGGAAAGAAGCAGAAATGCAAGAATCACATATTTTACTTTCTGTAATCTGTGCACCCATTCTTCAGGATATCCATGTTTTTTCTTTTTTCCAAAGCATTTCGTGCGGATAAACGCGGTAAGCTCATACAGAGCGTCTCCCAACGAGCCAAACGCACAGGCATAACCGCAGAAATGGCGTCCGAACAGAATGGTAATGATCAACAGTAATGCCGTGATATCCAGAAAAGAGTTCCAGGTTACACTCTGCTGTCCTCCGATTGCAAGAAAGATGGATTTGATTCCTGCAAATGCCGTAGAAAAAAGGGAGGGCGCTGCTATAAAAAATATAAGCTGTATGGCGGCACGGATCAGCCGTACCTTTCGTTGTTTCTTTTTCATGCGTTTTCCGCCTTTGATAATGCGTCATTTACTGCTTCTAAGATACCCGTAGAACTGAAAGTTGCTCCGGAAATGGTGTCAACATCTGTGCTCTGCTCGCTGATAATGCTGTTGATCACGTTTTCTCCCTGAGACAGATAGGCACTGTCCTCTCCCGGTGCACTGACTACACTGACTGCTGTAATGGTATCGTCTTCCAGAGTTACCTGGACAGTGATCGTTCCACCGTATCCGGTTCCGGAACCTTCGAAAGTGCCATTTTTATATACATTGTCAGAATCATCAGCTTCTTCAGAATCTGCCTGCTCTGTATTTTCTTTATCCTCTGTGGAATCTTTTTCGGATTTATTATCAGCTTCCGAAGATACATCAGAAGAAGCATTACTTTCTGCTGCTGTTTTCTGTTCCTCATAAGTTTCCTTTAATGCTGTAAGGATCTGGTCCTGCTGTTTCTCCAGACTCTCTGTTTTTGCAGTCAGGTCTGCAATATCTTGGGCCTGTTCCTTATCTTTTACTGTTCCGTTATAGAAAAATACCGCCATGATAATCAGCAAAAGTGCGATCAGACGCAGATAAAAATTTTGATTATTCACGTTGTTTCCTCTCCTTCATTTTATTTTTGCCGGATATGATATCTGTTTTTGGATGAAGCAAAACTTAATCATAACTAACTTTAAAAGTGTATCATTTTAGTATATAAAAATCTATATATAACAGATTCTTCTAATGTTGTTTTTTTCTCATTAAGATGACCCCGGAGCAAAATCCGAGGTCATTTATTGTGTGAATTATTTACCTGTTATCGTTTATTTTACTTTTACTGTAAATACCTTCTTAACACCATTGCAGGTTACTGTGATTTTGGCAGTACCTTTTTTCTTTCCTTTTACAACGCCTTTGGAGCTTACTGTTGCAATCTTGCTGTTGCTTGACTTGTAAGTAACCTTTCCTGATGGAGTTGCCTTTGCAGAAATTTTTGTTGTTTTTCCAACTTTTACAGTTGCTGAAGATTTGCTAAGTTTCAGGGATGGATTTTTAACTGTTATCTTGCAGGTTACTTTGTATTCTCCGCAGGATGCTGTGATCACTGCTGTTCCTTTTGCCTTAGCAGTTACAACACCTTTGCTGTTTACAGAAGCCACTTTTGTATTGCTGGATTTCCATGTGATTTTATCTGTAAGGTTTGTTGTAACTTTGAGAGTAGTTTTTGTACTGCCTTTTGTATAAAGAGTCTTGGAAGAAGTATTTAATTCAAATGTATTTTCTGCTTCTTTGTAAGTAAAAGTAAGATTATTCTTATATCCTACAGCAGTTATTTCGAAAACAGTTGTGTCTGTCACCTGAAGATCTGTGAGATCAAGAGTTCCATCTTCTTTTACAATGACCTTGCTTCCTCTTCCTGTTGCGGCATATTCTGTATCATCAACTTTTACTTTGCTGATGCTCTTAATGTATGCAGAGAACTCTTCTGCTGTAATGCCTTTTGCTGCAACCAGTTTTGTCTCGTTACTGTCATAAGAAGCCGGCATTTTGTCTGTATTTACTGTAAATTCAGTTACAATGGCTGCATATTTTCCGCTGGCATCTGCAATTTCAACCTTATGTGTTCCCAATGCAAGAGCTCCAACTGCAAGTTTTCCGTCTGTGCAGGAAACCACTGTTTTGTCTACAGTATACTGTGCCTTGAAGTCTGCAGGCAGAGCCTGGTCAAAGGTAACTGCTGCAGATGAGTCTGTATTCATAATATCTGCTACTGTTGCCTTAATTCCTGTAGTTGTCTGCACCTTTACATCCGGAACATCAAAAATGATCATACCCTTATCTGTGTAATAAGTAACGCTGTCAATTGTTTTTCCCATGATTGATTTATAATGTGCAGAAGAAACAGGGCATCCGTGAACTTCTGTTGTATATCCGGTTCCCCAGGAAAGCATACTTCCACGCCAGATATTCTCCAGATGACGCAGGCCATAGTTGGTTCCGTCTGTAGTATTTACGGTTACACCATAGATTTTATCTGTATTTGTATCAATTACTGCTGCAAAAGCCTCATTGTTAAGATCAAGCTCATAATCACCGTAATTTGTTTCTGTTTTTAATGTAGCATCAATAGTAACGTTCTTTGTCTGGGCACCTTTCATTGCTGAGAAAGAATAGCTACCATCTGCATTTACAGTAAGTTCTTTGTAATAAGACGGTGTTTCACTTAAAATGTAATAAGAGTAAGAGGCATTTTCAATCAGGGAATCTTTTCCTGTATAGGTGTTGCTGCTTGTCTGTCCTCTGTTTGTCACTGTGATCGTTACAGAGTCGGAATCTGTGACCTGCTTCTGGTCTTTCAGAAGGGAAAGATCACTGACCTTTACAGGGAAAGTAACACCTGTTACATCGGTTCCATTGGGGTCTACGTGATAAGCGGAATTTCCGTTCATCATACCTGCGGTTCTTGATTTATTAAGAGTTGCAGATGTAAAGGCATCAACTTTTACATCATTATTTTTCAGTTCTGCCTTGTAGAAATCATCGTATGGAATATTCATAAGCACATAAGCTTCGCCCTGCTGTGCTTCTGCAGCAAAAGCATCCTGGACATCTTCGGTGGTAAATTCTTCCTGCGCATCCTCAGCGGCAAACTCTTCGGAAACAGAGAAATCTGTGCTGTCTGTAATTACCTCACTGTCTGTAAAATCAGATGCCAGAACTGCATATGGCATGCTGGTCATAGCAACTGCGGCACTCATTACAACAGGTGCTATTTTTTTCATAAGCTTTTTGTTTGTCATGGTTTTCTCCTCTTCTAAAATTTTTCTTTTTGCGGAATCACTCTTACCAGAGGGTTAATCAACTTATTAACCAAAGGGATTTTACTTTTACCAAAAGGGAGTGACTTCTGCCAAAGATATTCATATAGGATTGCTATAGGTATGCTGTCAGCAGTAATTATATAAATTAGTTACTACTAACTTATGAAATAGTAACATGTCTGTCTGAAAAAATCCACACTTTTTTGCCTGGGATATTCGTCATTTTTTCTCAATAAATGCTTTCAGTAAAAATCAGTATTAGTTACATCTAACTTATGGTTGCGGGAATATTTTTTCTATGTTAAAATGTCTGAGAAATTCTGAGAATTCCATTTTGGATTTTTTTGAGAGGAGAAAATAGATTTATGAAGCAAAAAACAGCCTGCCTTGGACTTTTTTCAGCTGTGGCAATCATTCTGGGATATGTGGAATCACTGGTGCCGGTTTTTGCGGGGATTCCGGGGATTAAACTTGGACTTGCCAATCTGGGAGTACTTTTTATTTTGAAGAAATATTCATTTAGGGAGGCTGCCCTGGTTTCTGTTGTCCGCATTCTGGTGATCGGATTTATGTTCGGAAATCTGTTCAGTATCCTGTACAGTCTGGCAGGGGCCGCGCTTAGTATGACAGTTATGACACTTATGCTGAAAAAAACCTCCTTCAGTCTGATCGGTGTCAGCGTTGCAGGAGGTGTTTCCCATAATATCGGTCAGTTGATCATTGCCATGCTGATCGTACAAAATGCAAGTGTGTTTGTATACGCACCGGCACTTCTAGTGGCAGGTGTTGCTGCCGGAGTAGTAATCGGCGGACTTACTAACGAGATTTTGAAAAGAGTTCATCTATAAAAAAGCATCAGTTATCTGAATTTATAATCTTTCAGATAACTGATGCTTTTTTCAATCTTCTTCTATATGTTCCCGTCCCTGGTTGATAATCGTGCGGACATGATCATCTGCCAGAGAATAGAAAATAGATTTTCCCTCTCTGCGGCTCTTTACCAGTTTATTCTGTTTCAGAATACGAAGCTGATGAGAAATCGCAGACTGAGTCATATTCAATGCTTTAGCGAGATCGCAGACGCATACCTCTGCCTCAAACAAAACAAACAAAATGCGTATTCTGGTAGAGTCTCCGAAAACCTTGAATAATTCGGCCAGATCATAAAGCTCTGTTTCTTCCGGCAGGGTTTCATCTACAATTTTAAGCAGATCTTCATGTATTTCATTACTCTCACATAATTCTTCTTTGCATACTTCCATTTTCTTACCTGTTACCTTTCCGGCTTATCACAAAAGGTTTCTGCTGATTTGCCTGTTTCTTATAAATTCTTTACAAATAATGTACGGATCGCGTTTAATACTGCCAGGATCATAACACCTACATCTGCAAAAATGGCCACCCACATGTTTGCAATACCTAAAGCTCCAAGGATCAGGCAGAGAATTTTAATGCCGATTGCAAAATAAATATTTTCATATACAATACGGATACATTTACGTGCAATTTTGATCGCTTTGGAAATCTTCAGAGGATCATCATCCATCAGAACGATATCTGCTGCTTCGATTGCTGCATCTGAACCAAGCGCTCCCATCGCAATACCAATATCGGCTCTGGATAATACAGGGGCATCATTGATACCGTCACCTACAAACGCAAGTTTAGCCTTTTCAGACTTCTGATTAAGAAGTTCTTCTACCCTGGAAACTTTGTCAGCAGGTAAAAGTTCGCTGTATACTTCCTGAATTCCCAGTTCCCCGGCAACCTGATCTGCAACACGTTTTGAGTCGCCTGTCAGCATAACGGTCTTGCTGATTCCGGCTTTCTTCAGTTCAGCGATTGCCTCTTTTGCATGAGGTTTGATGATATCGGATATCAGGATATGCCCTGCATATTTGCCGTCAATGGCCATATGCACAACAGTTCCTACATGATGGCAATCCTGATAAGCAATGCCAAGTCTGTTCATTAATTTGGTATTACCGGCAGCTACAGATACACCGTCAACTTTGGCAATCACACCATTACCACTGATTTCTTCAATATCAGTAACACGATTTCTGTCGATTGGTTTTCCGTATGCTTTCTGCAGGCTCTTGCTGATCGGATGGGAGGAAGAACACTCGGCAAGTGCTGCATATTCTAACAATTTCTCATCAGGCATTTTATTGTGATGAATACCACTTACTTCGAAGACACCCTGAGTCATAGTACCTGTTTTGTCAAATACAACATATTTTGTCTGAGCCAGTGTTTCCAGATAGTTGGAACCCTTGACCAAAATGCCCTGATTGCTGGCTCCGCCGATTCCTGCGAAGAAACTTAACGGGATGCTGATGACCAGCGCACATGGACAGCTGATTACAAGGAAGGTAAGAGCTCTGTAGATCCAGTCTCCCCACATGGCAGATTTTCCCATAATAAGAAGTACGATCGGCGGGATAAATGCAAGAGCAAGGGCTCCGTAACATACTGCAGGTGTATAGTATTTCGCAAATTTGGAAATAAAGTTTTCAGATTTTGACTTTCTGGAGCTGGAATTCTCTACCAGTTCAAGGATCTTGGATACTGTAGATTCACCGAATTCTTTAGTTGTACGGATCTTCAGCAGACCTGTCATATTGATACAGCCACTGATCACTTCATCGCCTGCTTTTGCATCACGCGGAAGACTCTCACCTGTCAGTGCACTTGTATTTAATGTAGAAGTTCCCTCGGTGATCACTCCATCGATCGGTACTTTTTCACCCGGCTGAACAACAATAATGGTTCCGATCTCAACTTCATCAGGATCAACCTGTTCCAGTGTTCCGTCTTTCTCTATGTTCGCATAATCAGGACGGATATCCATCAGTTCACTGATGTTTCGTCTGCTCTTTCCCACTGCATAGCTCTGGAAAAGTTCTCCAATCTGGTAGAAAAGCATAACTGCAACACCCTCGGAATAATCGCCAAGGAGAATTGCACCTACTGTGGCTACAGCCATCAGAAAGTTCTCGTCAAACACCTGTTTATTTAAAATACCCTTAAATGCTTTCTTCAGGATATCATAGCCGATAACCAGATATGGGATCATAAAAAGAACAAATCTCAGGTAGCCCTCTGCCGGCAGTAAGGAAAAGACCACGATCAGCACTGCTGCTATGATAATTCTGATCAGCATTTTCTTCTGCTTCTTGTTCATATCAATACCTCTCTCTTCTTATAAAAGCAGGACCGCTGCAAAAAAACTTTCCGGCGAAAAGCTCAGTGCCGGGATACGTTTTATGCAACAGTCCATTCTCCGGATAACTCAAAATTAAAGATAGATCTCACAGTCGTCTTCTACCTTCTTGCAGTTCTTTAATACGTCTTTCATAACTGCTTTTGGATCCTGTCCGTCTTCGAATTCAACGATCATCTTCAGCATCATGAAATTAACTGTTGCATCTTTAACACCGGCTGTATTCCTGGCAGCTTCCTCCATTTTATTAGCACAATTTGCACAGTCTACATCGATTTTATAAGTTTTCTTCATAATATTTTCCCTTTCCGCTCATCTCTTTTATATTAACATATGAGCACTTGTTCATTTGTTTGATTTTATTATAACCTTATTTTCTCTTCTGTCAATAGTTTTGAGGAGATTTCTTTACGGAAATAAAAAGTTATGTTATAATCCATGTTATTATAGTTTAACGTGTTGCTTTAATGTTTTAAAAAACAGGATATTATTATCCGGCAGGTATCAAAATCATAAAAAGAAATATGATACTCTTTGACAGAACATAACTGCCTGTACTTTTGCGTACAGCAGTTCACAGCAGCAATATCGGAAAGAAAAAAGGAGGGAGTATCAATATGGCGATACATGAATCAGGAGAAGATTATCTCGAAGCGATCCTTATGATCAAAAAAAGAAACGGTAATGTCCGCTCTATCGACATTGCGCATGAACTGTCTTTTTCAAAACCGAGTGTCAGTGTTGCAATGAAGAATTTGAAAGCCAGTAATTACATTACGATTGATGAGAACGGATTTATCAATCTGACGGAAACCGGGCAGGAAATTGCAGATAAGATTTATGAAAGACATACCTTTCTGACAGGATGGCTGACTTCTATCGGAGTTGACCCGAAGGTTGCAGCCGAGGATGCCTGTAAGATGGAGCATGCGATCAGCGCAGAGAGTTTTGCTGCCATTAAGAAGTCTATTGCAGGCACGCTTGAAAATTAAATAAAAACATAATAAAAACCATATCCCGGATTTTCAGAGACTAAGCATCTGTTGCTTTATCATGAAATCCCGGATATGGTTTTTTATGGTTATCTTTATGCTTCCTCTTCTTTTGGAAGAAGATTTCTCATACTTCTTAAACTGATAGTCAGTGTTGACATGTTATGAAGCAGTGCGGATGTTGTAGGCATAATGATACCTGTAACTCCAAGTGCGATCAGACCGCCGTTTATACCGATAATAGTTCTGTAATTATTATGGATACGCTTCATCAGCGCTGTACTCAGTCTCTTTAACGTAACAATCTCATGGAGATTATCTGCAGAAATTGTAACATCTGCGATCTCACGTGCAATAGCTGCGCCATCACTGATAGCAATTCCCACACTTGCAGAAGAAAGTGCCAGAGAATCATTGATCCCATCACCGATCATAATAACTTTATGACCCAGTTCTTTTTCTTTCTCTACAAAAGATGCCTTATCTTCCGGCAGAACTTCGGAGTAATATTCATCTACGCCTACACGTTTCGCAATAGCTGCTGCTGTACGTTCACTGTCACCGGTCATCATTACGACTTTTGTAATGCCGGCTTCTTTTAATTCACGTACTGCATCTGCAGCCTCTTCACGAAGCGGATCCTCTACACAGATAACTGCTGCAAGTTTTCCTTCGATTGCAAGATACAGGTGAGAACATTCTAATGGCAGGTGTTCAAATCTGTCTTCCATTCCTTCCGGAATTACACACTTTTCATCTTCCATTACGAAATGCCAGCTTCCGATCACTGCCTTTTTGCCTTCAATAGTTGTAGAAATACCATGAGCTACGATATATTCTACTTTTGAATGCATTTCCTCATGAACAAGATGTTTCTCTTTGGCTGCATTGACAACTGCTCTTGCCATGGAATGAGGGAAATGTTCCTCCATACATGCTGCAATACGCAGAAGCTCATCTGAACTCAGCTCTTCACTGAAAGATACCACATCTGAAACTACAGGCTTTGCTTTTGTAAGTGTACCTGTCTTGTCAAATACAATAGTCGTGGCATCAGCCATTGCTTCCATATATTTACCGCCCTTTACAGTAATACTGTGAGTACTTGCCTCACGTATAGCGGATAATACGGAAACAGGCATGGCAAGCTTCAGTGCGCAGGAGAAATCTACCATAAGTACCGCAAGGGTTTTCGTCATGTTTCTGGTAAGCAGATAAGTTATCCCTGTACCTGCAAGAGTGTATGGCACAAGTCTGTCTGCAAGATGTTCTGCATTACTTTCCACAGAGGATTTCAGCTTCTCAGAATCCTCGATCATGTTGACGATCTTCTCATAGCGGCTGGAGCCTGCTGCTTCTTTAACCTTAACAGTGAGTTCGCCCTCTTCCAGAACAGTTCCTGCATAGGCAAAGCTGCCTTCTGCTTTACGTACAGGCGCAGATTCACCTGTCAGAGAAGTCTGGTTGACCATTGCTTCTCCTGCTGCAACATTTCCGTCAAACGGAATCACATTACCCATATGTACGCGTATCAGATCACCTGCTTTAACAGAAGAAGCAGATATAAGAACCTCCTGTCCGTCTTCGTTTACAAACCATACTTTCTCTGCATTGATAGACATGCTTCTTGCAAGGTCATTGACGGATTTCTTATGTGTCCATTCCTCAAGAATCTCACCGATTCCAAGCAGGAACATGGTGGAACCTGCAGTATTGAAGTCACCGCGGAGCATAGATACACCGATTGCTGTTGCATCCAGTACAGGTACCTCCAGTTTTCCCTTCATCAAAGTACGTACACCTTGATAAATGTATTTCACTGATTTCACTGTAGTGATCGCTACACGTACCGGGTATGGCAAAAACATTTTATTTAATGTACGCATTACTACAGAGTTGATCAGTTTTTCTTTATAGGTTTCGTTTAATTCACGTCCGGAATTCTCAAGTGCTGATTCAGATACCTGAGCAGTTTCATAGGAAAATCTGCTCAGTAAACGAATCAGCCCATCTCTGCTGCCGGTATAGACAACAGCGACATCCTGAGTTCTTACATAAACCGATGCCTTGCTGATATTTGCCTCTTTCTCCAGATAACACTGCAGAATATCCGCCTGTCTGTAGGTCATGTGTTTCTGCGCAAGGTGGATACGAATTCGTCCTTTTATTTCATGCTTAATAGCAAATTTCATTATTCCTCGCTGCCTTCTTCTGTTTCTTCTGTCTCTTCTTTGAAATCTGTTGTCTCTTCTGTTTCTTCTGCTGCTTCGTCAGCTGTATCTTCTACCACTTCCTCAGCTGCTGCTCTGTCTTCGTTGATCTGCTGTGCTTCTGCATAAATATCCTCAGCATTCTCCTGAATTGCGGAAGCTGTTTTCATTACACATGCCTTTGCACGTAAAACGGCTGCTGTGCAGTTTGTGTATAATTTCTTTGCATCTTTACTTGTAAGAATCTTGATACCTGCTGTACCGAAAGCTACTCCTGCTGCAAAGATTCCTGTTTTTTTACCGTCAAATTTAATCATTGATGTATCCTCCTGTTGTGATTTTTAATTTATTGTAACCACTCAGCATCCTTTCGGTGCTGAACAGTTATGAACTGTTTTCAGATAAATATGATGGGCAAACGCATTATTGCGACATCAGCTTATTTATATTTCATGTATTATACAGCCAAAATTCTCATATTTCTACTTTTTTCTTCTTGTTGAGAAATGTTCTCATTTCAGATATATGATATATATCAAGAAGGTTGCCGGAAATTGTATTGCAAAAAGAGGATAAAAACCTGAAGAAATATAAGAAAGCCACCGGAAATTATACTCTTCAGTATTTCCCGGCGGTCATCAGTTCGTTCTCTATTTAAATTTTTACTTGTTTTCAATGTTTAAAATCACAGGAATTTACGAACATCCGCTCGATTTCCTGTTTATCAATGTATCCACAGGCCTTCAGTCCTGTCAGGACTACATTATTAAAACTGTCTTTTGATAATTTCTGGACTGTATTATCATCCAGCTCGATGGTGCATACACTTTCATCTTTACAATCCGGATTTCTCACGATTTTATACATATTTCTTCTGCTGATCGCACCAATTTCTTCCAAAAGGTTTACCATACGGTACACCGTAGCTGATCCGATGCCCGGATCCAGGCGGGATGCGTTGTAATAGATTTCTTTACAGCAGGAACACTCATTTTCAAGAATGACTTCCAACAGCATTCTTCTCTGTTTGGTAATCCTGCATCCTCGCTTCTTTAATTCCTGGATTACAACATCTTTCTGCATTCGGGTTCTCTGGTAATTGGGCTCTTTACAATTTTCCTGTCTCTGTAATGCTGCTGCTCCCAAAATCACATCATCCTTCCGCTTGTTAATTTCTGTTTCCTGACATATGGCTGCTGTTTGGCATCAGGTTTCAGTAATATGCCTGATTCTCAATGGCACCCTCTGCAGTGGCTGCAGTCTCCGCCACATGATGACTTGCCGCTTTTTTTGTCTCTGACGATTCCTCTTATGATCAGTCCGACAATTAAAATCAAAATTGCTCCTACAATCAATGTTCCCATAAATGACACCTCCTGCTTTATATCATTATCATACACATATAATCACTATACTGCAATCTGATAATCAGCAGTCCACTAACTGTGAAGATACGTTACTGTTCACTTCGTTCTCAGTAACACGCTCCGCGATGAAAAAGGTATGAAACAGTTGCAATTCTGTTTATCAGAACCCGCACCACCAGATGGGACGCAGGCTCTGATCTTATTACTGTTTTATCTGGCTTTTGCCATACCCTTTACCTTTACATTAAGGCTGCCGCTTTCCTTATAAGGTCTGAACAGCAGATATAAAAATCCGATGATAATTGCGAATGCAACCACTGTCCAGATACCGAAACCGCCGCCTGTAACCAGTGTACCGATCTGATAGATACACAGAGACACAAGATATGCAAGTCCACACTGATATCCGATCGCAAATAAAAACCATTTTGTATTGTTCATCTCTCTCTTGATCGCACCCATAGCTGCGAAGCAAGGAGCACAAAGAAGGTTGAATACCAGGAAGCCATAAGCTGCGATCGGTGTCATGGCTGCTGCAAGGTTACCCCAGATCTCAGCACCGTCTTCTGCAACTTCTGCGAATCCATAAAGCATACCAAATGTAGCTACTACATTCTCTTTTGCGATCAGACCTGTAACAGCTGCAACTGCCATCTTCCATCCTTCGCCGGCTTTTGTCCAGCCAAGAGGTGCAAAGATCCATGCGATTGCTGTACCGATCTTAGAAAGGATACTCTCGTTAAGCTCTTCAACCATACCGAAGCTTCCGCCTTCCCATCCGAAGCTCATTAAGAACCACAGAATGATTGTTGAAAGAAGGATGATTGTTCCGGCTTTCTTAATGAAGGACCAGCCTCTTTCCCACATACTTCTTAAGATGTTGCTGACTGTTGGCCAGTGGTATGCAGGAAGCTCCATAACGAACGGAGCCGGATCACCGGCAAACATTTTTGTTTTCTTTAAGATGATACCGGAGCAGATAATTGCTGCGATACCGACAAAGTAACAACTTGTTGCAACCCATCCGCTGTTTCCGAAGAATGCACCTGCGATCATGGCAATGATCGGAAGTTTAGCTCCGCAGGGAACGAATGTAGTTGTCATGATTGTCATCTTTCTGTCACGGTCATTCTCGATCGTACGGGAAGCCATAACACCTGGAACACCGCATCCACTGCCGATAAGCATTGGAATGAAGGATTTACCTGAAAGACCGAATTTACGGAAAATTCTGTCCATGATGAATGCTACACGAGCCATGTAACCACAGGACTCAAGGAATGCAAGGAATGCAAACAGTACAAGCATCTGAGGTACGAAACCGAGAACAGCTCCCACACCGGCTACAATACCGTCAAGGATCAGTCCCTGTAACCATGCTGCACAGCCAATCGCATTCAGCCCTGATTCAATTGCCGGAGGAATGATCTCACCAAACAGAACATCGTTTGTCCAGTCAGTTACGAAAGCACCAACTGTAGTTACAGATACATAATATACGATAAACATTACAACTGCAAAGATCGGCAGTGCCAGCCATCTGTTGGTAACAATACGGTCGATCTTATCAGATGTGGAAAGCTTATCTTTTCTTGCCTTAGTCACACACTGACCAATGATAGAAGAAATATAAACATATCTCTCATTTGTGATAATACTTTCTGTATCGTCGTCAAACTCATCTTCCATTTCTTTGATCTCGGCAGATACATTTACGGATGTATTCATCTGCTCAATGATCTTGTCATCTCTTTCAAGAAGCTTGATTGCGAAGAATCTCTTCTGTTCTTCCGGTACCACACCGGTCAGTTTATTCTCAACTGCTCCGATGATTTCTTCTGCTTTATCACAGAATTCATGGACAGGTGTTATTTTCTTATGGCTCTGGGCAATGGAAACTGCCTTATTTGCAGCTTCTGTGATTCCAGTTCCTTTCAGCGCAGAAATAGTAACAACTTCACAGCCAAGTTTCTTTTTCAGTTTATCAATATGTATTGTATCGCCGTTTTTCTCAACGATATCCATCATGTTGACTGCCATGATGACCGGAATCCCAAGTTCCAGAATCTGTGTTGTAAGATACAGGTTACGTTCAATATTGGTACCATCAACGATATTGATGATCGCATCCGGTTTTTCCTGAAGAATGTAATTTCTTGCAACTACTTCTTCAAGTGTATATGGTGATAAAGAATAAATACCGGGTAAGTCAGTGAGAACAACATCTTTGTGTCCTTTCAGCTTACCCTCTTTTTTCTCGACAGTTACACCTGGCCAGTTACCTACAAACTGATTTGAGCCGGTCAGTGCATTGAACAATGTCGTTTTACCACAGTTCGGATTACCTGCGAGTGCAATTTTTACTGACATAATCTCTCTCCTCTGATTTCTTGATCGCTTTTATTTTGATCGCTTTATCCAATCTTTCTGCTGTTGATATCACATTCAACAGTTATTAGTCATCACTAATACTTAGTTTTTATTAACTATTAGATGGCACTAATTGTTAGAAAGACCTAACATGATGTCAAAAAATTATTCCACAACAATCATTTCGGCATCTGCTTTACGTAAGGATAATTCATATCCTCTTACAGTTACTTCTACAGGATCTCCCAGAGGTGCAACTTTTCTTACATAAATTTCCACGCCTTTAGTGATTCCCATATCCATGATTCTTCTCTTGACTGGACCTTCACCGGTAAGTTTCTGGACTTTAACGGTCTCTCCAACATGAACTTCTTTTAATGTCTTCAAGTTTCTTTCCCTTCTTTCCCCGGAGCGTGTCTGAAAAATCATTTCCACAATCTGCACGCTCTAGAATTTTATTTTTCTTTCAGGAAGAAATTATGGTTCAGACCATAATCTTGCTTGCCATATCTTTTCCAATGGCAACCCTGGATTCTTTAACATTAACGATCAGGCTTCCGTTAATCTCAGAAACAACTGTGACAACTCCTCCTACTACGAAGCCGAGCTCCTCAAGATGTCTCTTCACTTCTTCTTTGCCTCCAATCCTTTTGATTGTAAAAGGTTCACCGGCATTTACCATTGATAACGGCATTTCTTCATCCCTTCCTTTGCATTTAATAAGTGATAAACATTATCTTTATCATGTGGTTAGTGTATTCTAATTTTGGTTAGATGTCAATAACTTTATTGAAATTTTTAATGATAAAGTTTTTCAGTTTAAAACATTAATAATTTTTTCATTAATTTATCACTATATTATGCAATATATACAAGAAAAGTATTTATCAGCAACGTGCTTCGAGAATACCGTTGAGTGCATTTCCGCTGCTGGTATGGCAGCGCACAATATCTGTAGAAGCGCCAACCTCGTCCAGTGCGCATTTTACCATCTTATGGGATACAGTATTTGTAAAAAGTACCAGAAGATCCGGACATCCTATCTTTTTGCCGAAGTCTGCCTCCATCTGTGTAAATACTTTACATTTACATTTATAAGATTTGCAGATTTTTTTGTACTGTCCTACCATTCTGTCATGTCCACCTACGATTACAATACTCATGTATTATCCTCCTTTTGTTTTCTCATCTTTTATGGATTGCTATAGGGTAATAATTAAGCATTTTCTGTGCTTTGTTTATAGTTATCTTTTGCTAACTATAAGTTAGTATAAACTAACATATAGGGTTTGTCAATATCTTTTCACAATTTTGCAGAAGTATAATCATTCGCAGAGTAAAAAAAGACTGCCATACAGTATTTATAACTGTACCGCAGTCTCTATATATGTTATTTTAGAGGATTGCTATACAATCATCATTCCGGCAATGCCACATATCCAGTATTCCGGTAAGATGTACGATGGTTATTCCTTAATTGGTCACAGGAACAATAATTAATATTCTTCGTAGGAAACGCTTCCGTCAGAATATGTAATCTCATAATAGCCGTGTCCGCTTCCATCGCAGTCATCATACTGCTGACGGCTTACTTCGTATGGCGCTGACGGCTGAGCTGCCGGTTCGGAGTAAGAAGGTTCCTGATAAGAATAATCGCTGGAATTATCATAGGATGAAGCCTGAGAAGCAGCGGCAGCCTGTGCAGCTTCTGCTGCAGCTTTTTCTTTTGCCTCTTTCGCTTCTTTTTCAGCTTTTACTTTAGCATCAGCAGCTTCTTTATTCTCAGTGATATAAGAATGATAAATATATCCTGTCACCTCATCTGTTTCAATTTTGATCCATTCCGGAACAATTGAGACAGCCTTTACCTCTGTGCCTGTTGAAAGAACTTTCAGAGATTTGCTTTCTTTATCTGCCTGCTCACGTACATTTACATTAGATAACAGATACATGGTAAGAGGGGAATCCCATTCTTTTTCGTCAGCAGTCTCAGCAATCTCCTGCTCCTTTTTATCCGCATCCTGATATTTAATATAAAGGAATCCATATTCATCGTAGATAACCGGGTCTGTCCAGGAATCAGGATCTACATTTTCAAAAACATGATCTGTTTCATCTTTGCCTGTTACTGTGAGTGTTTTTCCAACAGCATCTTCTTTTTTGTCAGCATCCTTATCAGCATCTTTGGCGTCTTTCAGATCTTTGGCAGTAAGTGCGTATCCTGTCTGATTCTTAACAGTTACTTCCTGTGTATCTGTTTTGACAGTTAAATCTTCTGCTGTTTCTTCTGCCTTATCAGCATCTTCAGTTTTCTCATCGGTGCTCTCTGTCTTGGCAGTCTGTGCAGCATCATCTGAAGCTGCAAACGCTGCTACGGGTGCAAATGCCATTGTTCCTGCTACAGAAAGGCTTAAAAGTGTTGTGATTATTTTTCTTTTCATTGTATGATGTCCTCCTCAATGATGTTTTTATAAATATTTAAATATTTATCACCTTTTGTTATCAGCACTTCCAGATCATTTCCATCGGCCAGTGCCAGCTCAGCAGGCATATAAAGACAGAAGCCATTGTCATCCAGTCTGTCTCCGTCTGCAATATCCATAGGAAATGCTTCATATACGGTTCCGTTTATCCTGAGATAAATCCGGGAATCTGTATCCAGATATCCCTCTTTGATGCGGCCGGAAACCTGAACCACGGTTCCCTGTGGTTTCATTTTTACATCCCAGGCTGCATCTGTCGCAGTACTTTCCTCCTCACCTGTCAACGAAACTTCTTTTGCAGTAAGAACAGGCGGAAACTGTGACATTTCCGGAAGAAAACGCTCTGCTCGCTCTATCACTACCGTATCAGCGTTCATTGTATCTACATCACTTAGCTGATACGGAATTCCTCTGGAAAAATATGCATTTGCATAAGCATCAGCCATATATGGAAGCAGCGCATTTCCAAATGAATCTCTGTACATGACAAGACTGCCTTCCTTAACCGGATTTACTGTTGTGATACGCGGATCAAAATTGCTGTTGATCTTGCCAGCTACTGCAATAATATACTTCATCATCTGCAGTTGTTGCAAGAGGATACAGCATTGTATCCAGATCTCCGGTATAATCTTTACGTACTTCATAAGGCTCATCTGTATAAGAATCGTGTTCTTTATTCAGGGCCGTCATCAAAACATCTGCTGCCAGTGCAGCACCTTTATTATTCCAGTGGGAGTCTCTTGCGTGATAAAGTACTTCATCCTGATCTGTAAATGCCTGATACAAATCTGCGTAAGAAACGTTCTCCTGTTCCAAAACTTTTGTCAGCCTTTCACGGTTTGTTTCATCTGTTATCTTCAGGCTGTCATAGTATGGCATGTTCTCACCGTACAGAGAGTTCTTATTCGGAGCGATTGTAAACAGAAACTTCACATCTTTTTCGTTCAGAGCTTCCTGAGTCATGGACAGCATATGTGCAATATTATACAGACTTCTGTCTGAAAGCAGATTCTGCCCCAGATAATCATCCAGAGAATCTTTATAATAAAGCCATCCGTTTTTCCCCTGGATCACACCGTCTGCAGTAGATGTTTCCAGAAGCTTTCCATGCAGCAGGGCATTTCCGGTAACAAGTTCATTTCTGAAAGCAAAATGTTCCTGAAAATAATCTCCGGCCTGAGAAAGCCATTCTACATTCCATTTTCCCTCTTCTGTTTTGAGAGTGGGAAATTCTGAAAGCTGGCGATTCTCAGAAGAAGTCTCCGGTTTGGCGATCAGCATCCCCACTGACGGGCACAGGCAGACGGCAAAAAATAAAACACTGTAGATTAATTTACCTTTTTTCATGTCTGTCCTCCCTTAAAATCTGAAATAGATAAATGGATTATAGGTTCCGCTTGCAAGACTGAGCATGCAGACAACCAGTCCAAGCAGACTGCATACATATGCAAAAGGAGCGTACCATTTCTTATTATTTACAGTTTTGATAACAGGACAGCATGCAATCAGGGCACCTGCCAGGGTAACAAGAAATACAGGGGTGATCTGCTGCACTGCAAAACTCATGGCAGCGGCATTCCATGTAAATCCTGTAAACATCTCTTTTATCCAGAATAATCCCTGAGACATGGTATCTGCCCGGAAGAACACAAAACCAATGCACACTACCAGAAGTGCGTAGATATGCTGAAATACAGCTTTTAGCTTAGAACCTTTTCTTCCAATCCACGGAACATATTCCTCAAGCATAAGGAAACATCCATGATAGATTCCCCAGAACAGGAAATTTACTGCTGCTCCATGCCAGATACCGGTACACAGGAATACGATCATCTTATTTACAACTGTGCGGAATTTTCCTTTTCTGTTTCCGCCAAGGGGAATATAAAGATATTCCAGAAACCATCCGGACAGAGAAATATGCCATCTTCTCCAGAACTCCCGGATACTTCCGCTGATATAGGGATAGTTGAAGTTTTCTTTGAAATGAAAACCAAACATCCAGCCCAGTCCGATCGCCATGTCGCTATATCCGCTGAAATCGAAATAAATCTGCAGCATATAGGAAATGGCACCCAGCCATGCTCCGGCAGCGTTGATATTTCCTGCAGAAGCACCAAAGAGCTGGTCTGCAACAAGTCCCATAGTATTGGAAATCAGGACTTTCTTACAGAGTCCGGCTGAAAATCTGCGGATTCCCAGCGAAACTCCCTCCAGAGACTGGGTACGGTTGTCAATTTCCTGTGCTATATCATGGTACTTGACAATCGGTCCTGCGATCAGCTGTGGGAAGAAGGAAATATACAGCAAAACTTTTGCGTAATTCTTCTGCGCCTTTGTTGTTCCCCGATATACATCGATCACATAAGACATAGCCTGGAATGTGAAGAATGAGATTCCGATTGGCATGCGGATCTGTGGCAGCGGCAGATGCAGTCCTGTCAGAGTGTTGACTGTTCCCAGGATAAAATCCGTATACTTAAATACAATAAGGATTCCCAGGTTACAGATAACAGCAAGTGTCAGAATTACTTTCTTGTATTTGCTGCTTTCAATCAGACAGGCACAAAAATAGTTTAATAATGTAGAAACAAATAATAAAATGATATATACAGGTTCGCCATATGCGTAAAAAAGTACACTTGCCAGCAACAGCAACGCATTCTTCAGTCGTATTCCCGGAAGAATACAGTGCAGGATAAACACCACCGGCAGAAATATACACATGAAAACCATTGAACTAAAAACCATAATAACTCTCTTCCATCATTTTTTATTGCAGTTTTAATAAGGCAGAACACCGAAAATGACCTCTACTCCTTTTGAAGTTTCACCGGTACTCAGTACAAAATTCTGATAATACAGCATATATTCTTTTCCGTTTCCGTAGCAGCCGGTAAGTTTCTCCGTTTTCTTAGGCTTTCCGAGAAGTTTTTTTAATGTTGCTGCTTTCTTTTCATATCCATATGCTTTTCTCAGTTTTGAACTCTTTACACTGTCGTATACTCCGGTTTTGGAATTGAATACATAGAATTTGTCATTGATAACATAAATCCCTTTCAGCATTCTTGCGTTTGTATCAAATCCATAATATTTTTTGCCGATTTTTTTGACTGCAGGTGTTTTAACACCAAGCTTTACAGAGCCTGAATATGCTGCTCCGTTTTTTCCAAAATAATATCTGTATGAATAAATCTTTCCTTTTTTGGTAACCTTTACAGTTTTCCATTTATTTGTTACCTTTTCAGATTGACCGTTTTTATTGATAACATAATAATAGTACTTTCCCTTTTCTTTTACCAGACCTGTCTTTGCATCGCCTGTATTGGCAGCTTCTGTGCTGACCGGAGTCAGCCAGAATACTGCTGATGCAGAAGCAAACAGAAGGCAGAAGATCATCAGGAACATTTTTATTTGTTTTTTTATCATAAATGCTTTTCTCCTGTTTCACTTAAAATTTTCATAATCCCGGAAGGTAAAAATCTGTCAGAAATTTACATTATATGTTTTCTGGGTTTTGTAAACCTTTCCTTTCATTGCATTACGTTTCTGCATAAACCATTTTCCCTTTCTCAAAGAAGAAAATCTGTTGGCATTGGTATCAAAGGTGTACCATTTGTTTCCAACTTTGATTTCTACCCATCCATGGTTCTGCCATCTTGTCTTGTTAAACGCATTACTTGTTCCCACACAGATTCTTACAGGAAGTCCGGTTGCACGTCTTGCAAGGTAGGCAAATGCAGCAGCGTCATGATAGCAGCTTCCAGCTTTTGTTTTAAGCATTTCCTGTGCAAATTTACTGTCCCAGCCAGATGCTGACGGAATTCCACCCATGTATCTCTTATATCCGAAAGCTTTTTTTGTATAGTTAAACAGTTTCTGTAATTTTTGTTTATCTGTTGTTTTTGCAGTAAATTTCTGAGTTTTGATTACCTTGTCAAGAGCCTTTGCAAAACTCTTTGTAAGAACTTTAGCAGAGCTTTTAGCAGTTGCTGCTTCGGCCTGAACAGTTTCGGTTACTGCAGGTACTGTCGCAGGAGCAGAGCTGCATGCTAAGGTAGCTGCTGTGCAAAGTACTGTCAGTTTTTTCATAAATTTGTTCTTCATCTTTTCTTTTTCTCCTTTTTTTAAACTTTTTATCCAAATTTAACAGAGCCTGAAGTCCAGTGGTAAACACCATACCCATAGGTTCCGTAAATTCCGCTTGCCCATCCGGCGTAAGTTGCTTCCGGATCGTAGCTGAGTCCGGATATCTGAACCCAGCAATGACGCGTCATTCCGTCAGATCTGCCATCACGTGAACCTGGAACATATCCATAAATTATGTACGGTTCATATCCGATTTCCTTTGCCAGTGCCGCAAATGCACAGGCAAAACCATAACAGTTTCCACCCCTGTTTTGCAGAGTATAAAGTGCCATGGAACGCTGCCAGTTTTTCTGACCCAGATTTGGGTAATGTGACCAGTATCTGATATTTCCACCTACAACATATCTCCAGCAGGCGTATAATTTTTGGCTTTTTGTCATTTTTGAATTAGTAATAGAAGACACGATCTGCATACTGCGGATTTTTAACAACGCATCTGTAGTTTCTTTCGCTGCTCCTGATGAAGTGAAATAATACTTCTTCTTCTCACGGTAACGTTTTTTGTAAATCCTTCCTTTGGAATTGGCGTAGTAAAGGTGGTTTTTTCTGATAAAATATCCAGTTGCAGCTTTTCCGTCCTTTGTTGTCAGACAATAAGAATATTTGCCTATTGTGACAATTTTGCCAGCCCGGTTCTCAAGTCTTTTGTGATCTTTACCAAACACATAAACTACATTATTTTTGAAAATCACTCCGCCGGTCACAGCATATCCATTTGAATCAAAGTAGTAATGATCTCCATCAATTACTTTCCATTTATTTTTAATCTTATTTCCTTTGAAATAATAACACAGCTTATTACCCTCTTCAACAAGACCTTTCCGGGAAACCACCGTCGGAGAGGGTGTCGGGGATACTGTCGGCGGAGCCTCTGATGCATACACACTTCCTGATGCAAAGATAAACAACATACAGGTTATGACACCAAGAAGTGTTTTTAACTTTTTCATGTCAATTCTCCTTTTCTTTTCATAAATAGTACTCACAATCTGTATTATATCAAAAAGTGGAATGTATTTCCATATTTTATAAGTATTTAATCAAAAAAACTGCTGCAAAAAATATGTACCTGACATATCTTTTTACAGCAGTATTCTGGAAAATCAGTGATTATAATTTCTTACCTGTAAGCATTTCATAACCCTGAAGATATTTTCCAATTGTCTTATCCACAATGTCCTGCGGAAGTGTCCAGTCATTGTCCGGATTTGCTTTCAGCCAGTCACGTGCAAACTGTTTGTCAAAGGATGGCTGGCCATGTCCCGGTTCATATCCTTCAGCAGGCCAGAAACGGGAGCTGTCCGGTGTGAGCATCTCATCACCGATTACCATGTTTCCGTCTTTATCCAGACCAAATTCAAATTTGGTATCTGCGATAATGATTCCCTTGCTTAATGCGTATTCCGCACATTTCTTATAAAGTGCAATTGTATTATCACGAAGTTTTGCAGCTAATTCCTCTCCTCTGCCCGGGAAATATTTCTCAAGGTGAGCGATGCTCTGCTCATAGGAGATATTTTCGTCATGATCGCCAATCTCAGCCTTTGTGGACGGAGTATAGATCGGCTCAGGAAGCTTGTCAGATTCCTTCAGTCCTTCCGGTAATTCAATGCCGCAGACTTTACCTGTCTTCTTGTAGCTTTCCCAGCCGCTTCCTGTAATATATCCACGAACAATACATTCAATAGGCAGCATCTCAAGCTTACGGCACATCATGCTGTTTCCGTCAAATTTCTCCTGCTGGAAAAATTCAGGCATATCTTTTACATCTACAGAAATCATGTGGTTCGGCAGAATGTCTTCTGTCATGTCAAACCAGAACTTGGACATCTGAGTCAGTACAGTTCCCTTCTTGGTTACCTGATTGTTCAGGATAACATCAAAGCAGCTGATGCGGTCTGTCGCAACCATGATCAGGCTGTCACCGTTGTCATAAATCTCACGTACTTTACCTTCTTTGATTGGTTTCATTTCCTGCATTTTTTCGCACCTCAATATTCGTTATGTAATTTGTAAAACTCCAAAATTATCGGCCTTTGCCGAAATCACTGTATTACCGTACCACTATCTCTGTAAGGTTGTCAATACACTGAATTTTATTTAGCTTTGCTGATAAAATGTAAGCAAAGGTTAATTTTCACTTCATATCCTAAATTGGCTTTATTCTTCCTTCGCCCATCCGTAAGAATATTTTACAGCCTTATTCCATCCTTTGATCTTCTGCTCTCTTGTTTCTCCTGTAATAGACGGGTAGAATTTCTGATCAATGGACCAGTTATGGCGTACTTCTTCTTTGTTGCTCCAGTAGCCTACTGCCAGACCTGCCAGATAAGCAGCCCCCATTGCAGTTGTCTCAACACAGCATGGACGGTTGACCGGTGCATTGATAATATCTGCCTGTGTCTGCATCAGGAAATTGTTGGCACTGGCTCCGCCATCAACTTTTAATGCCGCCAGATTAATGCCTGAATCTGCTTTCATGGCATTTAGTACGTCATTTACCTGATAGGCAATAGATTCCAGCGTTGCGCGGATAATATGATATTTGTTCACACCTCGGGTAATTCCTACGATCGTACCTCTCGCATACTGATCCCAGTGGGGAGCTCCCAGTCCTGTAAAGGCCGGCACAACATAACATCCATGTGTATCTGATACTTTATTTGCCATATACTCGGAATCTTCAGAAGAATCAATTACCTTTAATTCATCTCGCAGCCACTGGATAGCTGCACCTGCAACAAAAATTGATCCTTCCAGTGCATAGGTTACCTTTCCGTCCAGTCCCCATGCAATCGTAGTAACCAGTCCGTTTTTTGAAAAGACAGGTTTTTCTCCTGTATTCATCAGAAGAAAACATCCTGTGCCATAAGTATTTTTTGCTTCTCCGGCATTAAAGCAGGTCTGGCCAAACAAAGCAGCCTGCTGATCACCTGCTGCACCTGCAATAGGGATAGCACCGCCAAGGACTGCCGGATCTGCTTTTCCATAAATACAGCTGGATGGCATTGGTTTGGGAAGCATGGACTTTGGAATGTCAAGTTCATTCAAAATTTCCTGATCCCACTGTAAAGTATTGATATTAAAAAGCATGGTTCTGGATGCATTGGAATAATCTGTAACATGGACTCTGCCCTTTGTCAGTTTCCAGATCAGCCAGGTTTCCACAGTTCCAAACAAAAGCTGCCCTTTCTGCGCTTTCTCTCTGGCTCCTTCTACATTGTCCAGAATCCACTTTATTTTTGTTGCAGAGAAATAAGCATCGATCACAAGCCCTGTTTTCTCCCTGAATTTCTCAGTCAGTCCTCTGGCTTTCAGCGAGTCGCAGTATTCCGATGTTCTGCGACACTGCCATACGATCGCATGATAGACAGGTACGCCGGTATTTTTATCCCATACGATTGCAGTTTCTCTCTGGTTTGTGATTCCGATCGCAGCGATCTTTGAAGCATCTGCTCCGATCTTGGTCATTGCCTCTACTGCCACACCCAGCATACTGGCCCATATCTCATCTGCATCATGTTCTACCCAGCCCGGTTTCGGGAAATACTGGGTAAATTCTCTCTGTGCAACACTTAAACGTTCTCCCTTTTCATTAAACAGGATACAGCGGTTGCTGGTCGTCCCGGCATCCAGTGCCATAATATATTTTCCCATAAAAGATTTCCTCCGTTCTCTTTCATTATTATAACCATACCACAAACATCTGAAGGTTGCTATTCTTTTTTATTCATGTTATGATGCAGACAAAACGAAACGTTACTGCTATTATAGAAAGATGGAGTACAATATTTTGAAGAAAAAAGAATTTATTTTTATAGGTGGTATTCTTATTCTTGCACTGGCGATGTGGGGAGGAATGTCTCTTATAAATAAGGGCAGTCATGGTTCCATCCGCATTACTGTAGACGGAAAAGAATATGGAACTTATTCTCTGGAAAAGGATCAGACGATTAAAATCAACGATACAAATGTCTGTGAGATCAAAGACGGTCAGGCACGTATGATCTCTGCACAATGCCCCGATCATCTGTGTATGAAACAGAAGGCAATCGATGAAAAAGGAGGCACCATCGTATGCCTCCCTAATAAAGTCGTTATTGAAGGGGAAAAAAGTACTGACAGTAAAAAAACTGACGAACCGGTAATTGACGCAGTAACCTGAGCTCTCCGTTGCCTGTAACTGAATAACTGTTTCACAGTTCGGCTAAAAGCAAAATTAAAAGGAACCATATTATACGGCAGCTATATGATGATACACACCAGCCCGCCCTTACTGTCATTGACAATTTTCTGCATGGTATCCTGAAGCTTTACCTGGCTTTCTTCGCTGATAGCTGCAATCTTGCTTCGGATGCCATCCTGTACCAGCTGCTCAATGGATTTACCGAAAATATTAGTCTCCCAGATACTCTCCCCCCTCTGGCTGCCTTCGTCAATATACTGGATCAGATCCTTTGCCTGCTGTTCTGTTCCCACTATGGGAGCAATTTCAGTTTCTATATTTGCCTTTATCATATGGATAGACGGACTCTTTGACTTTATCTTTACTCCATATTTATTCCCCTGTCGGATCACTTCAGGCTGTGCGATCTCAATCTCATCCAGATTCGGGACAACCACACCATAACCGGTTCCACGCACTGCTTCCAGTGCAGTCTGCACTTTTACATATTCCTCTTTCATATGTACCAGTTCCTGCATTGTATGGATCAGTTCATATTCACTCTCCATTTCGATTCCACTCATTTGACTGAGCATCCTGTAATAATATTCTTCCTTTATGCGTATTCTTACCTTTACTGTTCCATCGGATAAGCCTACATCTTCCAGAAGGGAATCCTGTACATAAGGTCCGGATAATTTTACAGATTCCTTTGTGATATCACGTATATGCTGCATACTTTTCATTTTATCCCTGATCTGTGAAAGGATCTGCTGTTTTAACTCATGCTCCAGGGGAAGCATTTCTACCCAGCGCGGAATAAAAAACTGAATCTGACTGACAGGAAATTCATATAAAACCTTCTCCAGAATCCTGGCAATATCTTCTTTTCTCAATTGGTCACAGTTTACTGTCAGAGCAGTTACCTTATATTTCTGTTGGATTTCTTCCGCTGTTTTCAGAGCCGCATCTTTATATGGCATCTGCGAATTTACCAGCACGATAAATGGTTTCTGCTGTTTTTTCAGTTCCTGAATAGTCTTCTCTTCTGCCTCCGGAAAATTGTCTCTGGGAAGTTCACCGAAACTTCCGTCAGTTGTGACCACAATACCTATTGTGGAATGCTCCTGAATTACTTTCTGTGTTCCGATGCGTGCGGCCTCGCGAAATGGGATTGCCTGCTCAAACCAGGGAGTTTTTACCATTCGTTCTTTCCCGTCCTCCGTCTGCCCGGATGCACCCTTTACCAGAAAACCCACACTGTCGATCAGGCGGATCTTTACCTGCTGATCTTCTCCGAGAGTGATGGGAACTGCTTCTTTGGGAATAAATTTTGTTTCTACTGTGGTGATGATTTTGCCTGATCCGCTTAAAGGAAGCTGATCTCTGATCTCTGCCTGCTTTGTATCTGACATCTGCGGCAATGCAACAAGTTCCATGAATCTGCGGATAAATGTAGATTTTCCTGTGCGGACAGGTCCTACGACCCCTATGTATATATCTCCCCCTGTACGGGCCTGGATATCACGATACACCTGAAAATTTTCCATAAAAATAGCCCCCTTGCATATTTACACATAACCTTCATGTATTGTTATAAAATATGCAAGGAAGCTTTAAAATATTCTATTTATCATTTGGACATATTGTTACTGTCAGGTATCACAGATGTTCTTTAATAGGAATCATTGTGAAGCAGATGATGCTCTTTGCCTTTCAGAAGTCCGTTGTAAAGTTCCAGAACTAACGGGTTTTCATCGGATTTCTTAATGATAGTTGTATTATCTGCATTATACAGGCCCTTAGCTCTCAGAGCTTTGGTTCTGTCGCCGGATCTTGTCGGCTGTCCGCCACCCATGATACATCCACGGCGGCATGCCATGATCTCGATCAGATGATATTCTTTCTCACCATTCTTAACCTGTTCCATAACGGTTCTTGCGTTTGCAAGGCCGCTGGCAACACAGATATTAAGGTTCATTCCTTCATAAGGAACTGTAAATTCCTTGATTCCCTCATCTCCACGAACACCGCATTCTGCGATCTCATGCATGGTTTCTTTGCTGTGATCCGGAGTCAGGCGGCGGAGAACTGCTTCTGTAACACCTCCCGTAACACCGAAGATAACACCACCACCGGAGCCGAAGCCAAACGGCATATCACAGGCTTCCGGATCAAGAGTTGCAAAGTCAAGACCAAAGTTATCGATCATGCGGAGCAGCTCTGTAGTTGTAATAACGATATCTGTATCCTGTTCACCGTCTGTGAAGCTGTTCGGACGAACTGCTTCTGCTTTCTTGGCTGTACATGGCATAATAGAGATCATAACTGTTTTCTTGCCGCCGGCATGTTCCGGATCGCGGAAGTACTCTTTGATTACTGCTGAGAGCATTCCCTGTGGAGAACGGCAGGTAGAAAGATTAGGAATATACTCCTTGTACTGGTCTGTGATAAACTTCACCCATGCAGGACAGCAGGAAGTAAGAAGCGGAAGTTTCTCACCCTTCTTAATTCTGTCAAGGAACTCGGCACTCTCTTCCATAATAGTAAGGTCAGCACTGAATGAAGTATCATAAACTTCATCGAATCCCATTCTGTGGAGAGCATTGACAATCTTACCCATAACACTCTTGCCTTTGGTCAGTCCATAATGATCACCTACTGCGACACGTACTGCAGGAGCGATCTGAGCAACTACACGTATATTCGGATCAGCAAGTGCTTCCCATGCCTCGTCCATATGTGTCTTGATCGCAATAGCACCTGTTGGGCAATATACACGACACTGACCGCAGTTTACACATTCTGTCTCTGCGATTTTTTTGTTAAATGCAGGCATTACCATGGCCTCAGTTCCCCGGAATGCAAATCCTAAAGCTCCGATTCCCTGAAGTTCTTCGCAGGCACGTACGCAGTCACCACACAGAATACATTTGTTTGGATCACGAACCAGAGAAGGAGAACTTGTATCCAACTCATGATATTCCCTGGTATTTTTGAAACGGATTGTCTGTACGCCCAGCCTGTGTGCCAGTTCCTGAAGGACACACTCACCACTCTTAACACAGGTTGTACAGTCACGACAATGTGCTGCAAGCAATAATTCTACAATTAGTTTTCTGTATTTCTTGACTCTTCCGGAATTGGTATAGATCACCATTCCATCTCTTGGCTGTTCAGAACATGAGGCAAATGTTTTTCCCCTCTCGTCTTCAACTGTACATAAACGACAGGCACCAAAAGTGGATACCTCTGAGTGGTAGCACAGTGTCGGAATATTGATCCCTGCCTTGCGGATGACAGACAGGACATTTTTTTCATCGGTAAATTCTACCTTTCTACCGTCAATTATCATATGGCCCATAGTGTATCCTCCCTTCTATGCTTCCACATATACTGCATCAAAGTTACAGTTGTCCTTACATGCACCGCATTTGATACAGATGTCGTTATCAATGTGATATGGATGTTTAATCTTACCTGAGATTGCACCTGCCGGACAGTTCTTTGCACATTTACCGCAGCCGATACAGAACTCAGGGTTGATGTGGAACTGACGAAGAGCAGTACATACTTTTGCACGGCATTTCTTATCGCAGATATGTTCCTCATATTCATCGCGGAAGCGTTTGAGAGTACTGATAACAGGAAGAGGCGCACTCTTGCCAAGTCCGCACAGAGCCATGTTCTGAACCATATTTGCAAGCTCTTCCAGCTCATCCAGATCGGACATCTCACCCTTGCCATCTACGATCCTCTCCAGGATCTCCAGCATACGTTTGGTACCCTCACGGCACGGTACACATTTACCGCAGCTCTCACGCTGGGTGAAGTTCATAAAGAATCTGGCAACCTCAACCATACAGGTATTCTCGTCCATAACTACCAGACCACCAGATCCCATAATCGCATCTAATTTTTTGACAGAATCAAAATCAAGAGGTGCATCCAGCTGGTCAAGGATCAGACATCCGCCGGACGGACCGCCGATCTGGACACCTTTAAATGCAGCGCCACTCTTTAAGCCACCACCGATATCATAGATAATGTGGCGGAGTGTGGTTCCCATAGGAACCTCTATCAGACCGGTATTCTCGATAGAACCGGTCAGTGAGAAGGTTTTAGTTCCGGGGCTTCCCTCTGTACCGATGGTGCGGAACCAGTCTGCTCCCTGAAGAATAATCTTCGGTACATTAGCATAGGTTTCTACATTATTAAGAACTGTAGGCTTACCCCACAGACCTTTCTCTACTGTACGGGGCGGTTTTACACGAGGCATACCTCTGTTACCCTCGATAGATGCGGTAAGTGCCGAACCTTCTCCACATACGAAAGCTCCGGCACCTCTGTTGATATGTAAATGGAAGTTTACACCGGAATTTAAAATATTATCACCTAACAGGCCATATTTTTCTGCCTGTTCAATCGCCATCCTAAGTCTCTTTACAGAAAGAGGATACTCTGCACGAACATAAATATATCCATTCTCCGCACCGACTGCGTAGGCTGCAATAGTCATACCTTCGATCATCTTATATGGATCACCTTCCATGACGGAACCATCCATAAATGCACCGGGATCACCCTCATCACCATTACATACAACATAACGGGTTTTCTCTGCCTGACGTGCAACCTGAGACCATTTCTTGCCTGCCGGGAATCCTGCACCGCCACGACCGCGAAGCCCGGATTTAGTTACTTCATCAATAACTTCCTGCGGGGACATGCTTCCCATCACTTTTGCAAGTGCCTGATAGCCTCCCACAGCAATATACTCTTCGATAGATTCCGCATCGATTTTTCCGCAGTTTTCAAGGACGATACGTGTTTGTTGATTTAAGAAAGGAATATCATCAGGATGTGGACAGACTGTATTATTATTATCACGATAAAACAGTCTCTCTACAGGTTTCCCTTCCAATATAGTTCTCTCCACAATTTCCTTACAGTCTTCCGGCTGTACGTGAACATACTGATAATCATATGGTTCAATTCTCATCAGAGGTCCAAGTTCACATAAGCCCTGGCACCCTGTCTTGATCACGCCTACATGAGGCACATCCTTCTGCATTTCAACTGTTACTCCATCAATTCTCTCACAGAGTACTGACATCTCTTCATAAATCTTCTGCGCTCCGGATGCGATACATCCGGTACCTGAACAGACAAGAACGCGGCAGGTATAAGATTTAATCTGCTCATTTACTTCAGCCTGCTTATTTAACAGGTCTTCTTTACTCTTAATACTCATACGCACTCTCCTCTCAGTTTATTCAAAAGTTCTACAGCTTTCTCAGGAGTCATCTTCGGATGTACTTCATCATTGACAGTCAGTGTGGGGGCAAGTCCACATGCACCCAGACAGGATACTGTTTCTACGGTAAAAAGCATGTCATCTGTAGTGTGTTTCTTGTTGCTCAGTCCAAGTTCCTTCATCAAAGCTTCTTTTACAGGCATGGATTTTCTCACATGACAGGCTGTTCCGTCACACACTTTAATGACATATTTCCCTTTCGGCTCAAAAGAAAAATTCTCATAGAATGTGGCTACACTGTAGGCCTTGGCTTCTTTTACTCCGATTTCTTTCGCTACATAAGTCAGCAATTCTCCCGGCAGGTAACGATATTCCGCCTGAATATCCTGCATGATCGGAATCAGCGATGCTGCTGTACGTCCGTAGTGCTCGATGATCTCATCCGCTTTTCTGTAATAAGACTGGTCTAACATTCGGTTCCCTCCTTAAATAGTAATTTTGATACATCGGTTTTAATATAGTACCGATATATCGATTCCCACGCAGCTTTAGTTATTTTCAACATATGTGCTGTTGATATTATACATTATATAGTTGTTTTGCACAATATCATTTTTGAAATTTTCTGAAATTAATTTATAACAATTTGTTATAGATGTATAGTATTCATAAATGTATATAAATGAAAAGCAATTTCTTTAACAGGGTTGTTAATTTAATAGCAATATCAAAACAAAAAAAGATCATTGAAAAGAATATTATCTTCTTCTCAATGACCTTTCTGGAAATGGCTGCATTATTTAATTTCATGTTCCTCATGGAAATGCTTATATTTTTCTATAAACATCAACAGAAAGCTGATCATAAGGAATCCACAGGAAACCCAGATCATTCTGATTCCATAGCGTATGGACAGATTTCCACCAATGCCGGCACCCAGGGCAAACATAAGAATGATTCCAAAATAATACATCGCCTGTTTTAGCTGTTTTGATTTTTTTTCACGAAAATAAACTGACAACGCAGCTGTACCACTGCGCAAATTACCGATACACATAGTACTTGCATAGGAATATCCGTTTACCTTGCGGAAGGACTGTACCTGCATTGCACAGGCGAAAGATGCCATGGCATTTGCCAGCATATTGTATTCGGTTGGCAGGAAACCTACTGTAAATAAGATCAGGATTTCTGCCAGCAGAACACCCTGTCTCCAGTGGAGCTTCTGCGCATATTTATAATTTGCCTGTATTTTCTCCGCAACCCATACGCCCAGTGCAAAGAAAATAATAGGAAAGAAGTATCCCAGTCCTGCTGTCAGTTCTCCTGCCATAAAGTGCTGGCTCATAAGAACGACGTTTCCTGTCTGTGCATTACAGAATACTTCGTTTCTTGCATTATAGGTGTAAGCATCCTGAAAACCTCCTGACAGTGCCAGGAATGCACTGTTTAAAAAGGCTTCCGACATTTGTATTTCGTGTTGATTATGATCTTTCATGATTTTCCCCGTTCAAGTTTATTTGCAGTTATCTCCTGTACGGATAACTGCCTTTATTCTTTTACCGTTTATTTTCAAACATTCGAAATCCGCTGCTTTACTGCGTAAATCGCTGCTTTCTCATGTTTGGCGGGTCCCTTTTTGACCCTGATTATCATGTTATACGTTTATAGGTCAAATGTAAAAGATATAATTCATATTATTGTATATATGATTTTTATATATTGGATACAATATATATATAATTTTGGCTATATAAAGCAACTTCCATATACTGTATGTCTACAGCATATGGAAGTTATTTTTTTATGTATCTGCAGAATTACTTATCTCCGTGTTCTTTGAGATATTCTGCTTTTCCCATCTCGTACAGATTATTACCTTCTGAGTCAATGATGACTACAAGAGGCATATCCTCTACATACAATTTACGAAGTGCTTCTGCTCCCAGATCTTCATAGGCGATCAGTTCGGCCTTTTTGATGCATTTTGCAAGAAGCGCACCTGCACCGCCGATAGCTCCGAAGTATACACCATCATATTTCCTCATGGCGTCTACTACTTCCGGAAGGCGGGCACCTTTTCCGATCATTCCTCTTGCTCCCACAGACATCATTGTGGGTGCATAGGCATCCATACGTCCGCTGGTTGTAGGGCCTGCGGAGCCGATGACTGCGCCTGGTTTTGCAGGAGTTGGTCCTACATAGTAGATGGTTGCATCTGTAGGATCAAATGGAATTTTTTCCCCTTTTGCAAGGGCCTCACACATTCTCTTGTGTCCTGCATCACGTGATGTATAAATAGTACCTGTTAATAATACCTGATCACCTGCATGGAGAGTTCTTGCCAGCTCTCTAGTAAGTGGAAGTGTAATTTTCTTTCTTTCCATCTCAGATCACCTCCGATTTATGGCGGGTTACATGGCAGTTGATATTAACTGCACATGGCATACCTGCAATATGAGTCGGCATTGTTTCGATATTCAGGCCGATGGCTGTTGTCTTTCCGCCAAATCCCTGAGGTCCGATTCCAAGCTTGTTTACTTTTTCCAGCATTTCTTTCTCAAGATCAGCATAGAACGGATCCGGGTTCTGAGTATCCAGAGGTCTCATCAGTGCTTTCTTTGCAAGAAGTGCACATTTGTCAAAGGTTCCTCCGATACCAACTCCGACTACCATTGGCGGACATGGGTTGGGACCTGCGGTCTCTACTACTTCAAGGATGAAATCCTTGATTCCCTGTAATCCTGCAGATGGTTTGAACATACGGATCTGGCTCATGTTCTCACTTCCGAAGCCTTTAGGGCCTACTGTAATCTTTACCTGATCTCCGGGAACGATTTCTGTGTAGATTATAGCCGGTGTATTGTCGCCTGTGTTTCCGCGGCGTACCGGGTCTTTTACTACAGATTTTCTTAAATATCCTTTGTCGTATCCGCGGCGTACACCTTCATTGATCGCATCGGTGAGATCTCCGCCAACAAAATGTACATCCTGTCCTATTTCAAGGAATACACATGCCATTCCTGTATCCTGGCAGATCGGCACGTTCTCGTTATCTGCAATATCAAAATTCTCAATAATATTGTCAAGGATACCCTTGGCAATCTCTCCGTCTTCGCATGCGCGGCATGTTTTGATCGCACATTTTACGTCTTCCGGAAGATGTTCATTTGCTTCGATACAGAGTTTTTCGATGACATCTGTAAGTCTGCTTACTTCTACTTCACGCATTCTGGTAAGCTCCCTTCTTTCATTTGGGGATATTCACCGGGAGGTGACATATCCCTTTTGCATTATATCAAAGGCTCCCGGTACCGGTAATCCCTTATCGATACCGGGAGCTCTTTTTTACATTCTGAGTATCTTATTAGCGCTGTTCGTGACGAGCGTATTTTGGAAGCAGTAATGGAGATACCTTATCAGTATGTACGCCTGCTTTGTCCAGTTCATCTGCATATTTGTAGATATGATCCAGGTTCATTTCACCAAGCTCTACGTTCTTGCATTTTGCAGCTGCTTTTTTACCTGCATTTCTTCCGAATACGATAACATCCAGAAGAGAGTTACCCATCAGTCTGTTTCTTCCGTGGATTCCACCTGCGGCTTCTCCTGCAACTAACAGGTTTGGAATTTCTTTTGTGAATCCGTCTCCGTTAATCTCAAGACCACCGTTCTGGTAGTGAAGTGTCGGATAAATAACGATAGGAACTTTTCTCATATCAATGCCGTAGTTCATGTACATACGGAACATAGCCGGGATTCTCTTTTCGATGGTTCCTTCGCCACCGAGGATCTCGATCATCGGAGTGTCAAGCCATACACCTTTCAGTCCGCCTGGAACTTCTACGCCGCGGCCTTCTTCGCATTCACGGATAACACCGGAAGCATTTACGTCACGGGTTTCAAGCGGATGAATATAAGCTTCTCCGTTTGCATTTACAAGCTGTGCACCAACGGAACGAACTTTTTCTGTTACCAGAGCACCCATGATCTGTGATGGATAGATTGCTCCTGTTGGATGGTACTGGATAGAATCCTGATAAAGAAGGGAAGCACCAGCTCTATATCCAAGTACAAGTCCGTCTGCAGTTGCGCCATAATGGTTAGATGTCGGGAATCCCTGATAATGCATTCTTCCTGCACCACCTGTTGCGATTACAACAGTTTTGGCTCTTGCAACAGAATAATCTCCTGTTTCCATGTTAAGAAGAACTGCACCTGCAACCTGTCCTTTTTCATCTTTCAGAAGTTCAACAGCTGAAGTAAATTCAACTACCGGAATCTTAAGATTCAGAACTTCATCTCTGATGGTACGCATGATCTCAGATCCAGAATAATCCTTTGCAGCATGCATTCTCTTTCTGGAAGTACCGCCGCCGTGTGTGGTAACCATGGTTCCGTCTTCTGCTTTATCAAATTCAACACCAAGGTCATTGAGCCATTTGATGGCATCCGGAGCTTCCATTACCAGTCTCTTTACCAGTTCCGGTTTTGCAGCAAAATGTCCGCCGCCGAAGCAATCCAGATAATGCTGTACAGGAGAATCGTTCTCTTTGTCAGCTGCCTGGATACCACCTTCAGCCATCATTGTATTGGCATCACCGATACGAAGCTTTGTAACGATCATAACGTCAGCACCTGCATTATGTGCTTCGATTGCACAGGAAGAACCTGCACCGCCGCCGCCGATTACAAGTACATCTACATCATAATCAATTTTTGTAAGGTCAATTTTTTCGTTGATCAGACGGCTTGTTGAATGAAGCATTTCTGCCAGTTCCAGAGGAGCTTTCTGTCCTTTGTTTGGTCCGACTTTGATTTCTGCAAACGCGTCTGGATTATAATCCGGATGGAATTTCTCAAGAAGAGCGTCTTTCTCTTCAGCTGTCAGACGTCTTGGCTCTGTTGCCATACGCTGTGCTCTTGTAGCCTCTACCTTTTTGATGGATTCCATCATATTTTCTGGATATGGTGCATACATGTTTTACGCCCTCCCTATTTCTCAATTTCTCTGTTGTTGTAAAGTTCCTGCATGTCTGTGATTGGTTTCTGCATGATCTGCTCGATCAGATCATCATATTTACCTTCGTGGATTTCTTCTACACGTTTCTCCAGATGTTCGCTCTTAGGCGCGATATATTTACCTGTGAGACGTCTTGCCAGAAGACCTACCATCGGATGGGAAATACCGGCCGGACATCTTACAGAACAGCATCCGCAGCTTACGCAGTCGAAGGATTCCTCTGCACATTTTTCAAGTTCGCCTCTCTGTGCATATGCGATGTACTGCATTACATTTAAGTCCTGAGTACATGCTTTTGTACAGGCATTACATCCGATACAGCTGTAGATTTCCGGATAGAGTTCCATCATTACCTGCTGATTCGGTTTCAGGTCTTCGATGTTGTAGAGTCTCTTATCTGTAGGGAAGAACGGGATGCTTGCTACATACATTCCTTCCTGTACCTGTGTCTGACAGGCAAGACATGTTTTCAGCTCGTTTTCACCTTTGATTCTGTAGATTGTTGCGCAGGCTCCGCAGAATCCGTGTCTGCAGCCGCATCCTCTCTTTAATGTATAACCGGCATATTCCATGGCAGTCATAATTGTAAGTTCTGCAGGTACGCTGTATTTCTTACCGAAAAAATATACGTTTACCATATTCTTTTCCATTTGAGATTACCAGTCCTTTCTATATATATCATCTGTCGTCAGCAGCACATACAAGCTCGAATCCGCTACGCTACTTCTCGCTTGAGGGCGTTCGCCCTACAGAATGTTCTGTGAAAGAATGCTTATATGCAAGCATGACGCATTCCCTCACATCACTTTCTGCACTGCTCATTGCTTATCAATATTCTGCAGGTAATTCATCAATCTCGTCGCATCTGAATACCGGACCGTCTTTGCAGACGTATTTGGAACCGATATTGCAACGGCCGCATTTACCGATACCGCATTTCATACGAAGCTCCAGAGTTGTGTAAACCTGTTCTCTGGAGAAGCCCAGTTCTTCCAGTCCTGCAAGAACGAACTTGATCATGATCGGCGGTCCGCAGACAAGTGCTGTTTTGTTTGTATCGAATCCAATCTCTTTCAGATAAGAAGGAACGAATCCAACGTGTCCGTCCCAGCCTTCCTGTTCACGGTCGATTGTCAGATAAACATTAACTCCCTCTGCTTTCATCCAGACTTCCTGGATTTCTTTTAACTGTACCAGGTCATCTGCGGAACGGGAACCATAGAGGATATCTACTGTTCCGTAATCTGCACGGTTATCCAGTACATAGTTGATAACAGAACGAAGAGGTGCAAGTCCGATACCACCTGCGATAAACAGAAGGTTTTTACCTTTTAATTTATCTTCTACAGGGAAATGATTTCCGTATGGTCCACGGACTGTGATCTCATCTCCAACCTGAAGGCTGTGGAGATAATCGGTCAGTGCACCGCACTTCTTGATACTGAATTCCTGATATTCTTTATTTGTAGGTGAAGAAGTAATGGAAAACATACCTTCACTTACACCTGGTGCGCAGACCATTGCACACTGGCCAGGCATATGTTCAAAAAGTTTTCCTCCTTCAGGAGCGTTTACACGGAAGGTTTTAACATCCGGTGTCTCCTGACGGATATCTGTGATCACACCAACCTTCGGGATCAATGTGTCTAATGTGTAGTTTTTATGGCAGGTACATTCGCTCATTATTTTTCACCTCCCTGATTTTCAAAAGCTTTGATGACTTTTACGATATTTAAGGATGATGGGCATTTCTCAACGCAGCGGCCGCATCCTACACATGAGAACATTCCATTGTTGTTTACCGGATAGTAAACAAGTTTATGCATGAATCTCTGACGGAAACGCTGCATCTGGCTGTTACGGTTATTTCCGTGTGCCATCATGGTAAAGTCAGAGTACATACAGGAATCCCAGCAGCGGTAGCGCTGTACGCCGTGTCCTGTGTCATAATCTTTGATATCATAGCACTGGCAGGTAGGGCATACAAATGTACAGGTACCACATGCCAGACATGGTTTATAAAGTTCTTCCCATACAGGAGAATTGAAACGATCCATGTAATCTTCCTGTCCCCATCCTTCCAGAGAAAGATTAGAGTACGGAAGCTTCTCTACGATTGCGCGGATCGCAGCTTTCTCTTCTTCTACTTTTGCTTCGTCAGCATCGTTGAGAAGTTCTGCAACTGCTTTTGTAAGGGCTTCCCCTTTCTCTGTAAGAGGTTTCCAGTAAAGCTCTCCCTCGATCATCCATGTTGCAACATCTGCAACAGGGTCTGCGCAGTCAATACCGAATACTTTACAGAAACAGCTTTCTTCCGGCTCATGGCATGCAAGTGCTACAATCGTACCATGATCTCTTCTGGCGGCATAGAAAGTATCGATCGGATCACTTAAGAATACGTTATCCAGTACTTTTACACCCTGGATATCGCAGGCTTTCATTCCGAACACAACAAAGTTCTTTTCCTGTAATGCCTGTGGCTCAATGGAGATATTCTTCTCCTCTTTCTTACAGGTGTAGAGGTTTTCACTCTGTGGAAAAAAAGCATCTTTTGGTGATTTTACAGTTTTTAAAGTATCAAGACAAACTTCTGCATCTTCGCTCCATGCTTTGAAGTTTACCTGATCACTGACTTTGACCGGTAAATATAAATCCTGATCTGCGGCAATCTTCTGGAATAATGCCTGCAGATTCTCTGCTGCTATCTTATACATACATTATCCCCTTTCTGCCACGATACTCGGCTCAACATCTTCAAATGTAAAGTTTGTAAGAGGTCCCTTGGATGTTGAATCCTCTCCTGCCTGATATTCACCATAGAATGTATCAATATCTTTGATAAATTTACGATTGAACAGGTGAAGCGGAATTCCCTGAGGACATACTCTGCTGCATTCGCCGCAGTCTGTACATCTTCCTGCCACATGGAATGCACGGATGATATGGAACATCTTCTCTTCGAAAGAGTCCACGTTTGCTTTCTGCGCACTGTCAAACTTATTGCTGTCGAATACACATTTACGGCAGCTGCATGCAGGACAGACATTACGGCAGGCATTGCAGCGGATACATTTGCTTAACTGGCTCTGGAAGAATGCAAATTTTTCTTCCGGGCTCATTGCTTCGATCTTCTCTACTTCTGCAAAACGATCTGCATCTTTTGTGTCTTTGGACTCACCGATAAGTTCATCATAAATCTTATGTTCTTTTCCTTTACATACATGACATCTTTCAAGCATTGCATCTTTGTATGCACAGGTCTTCTCACCATAGATTGTCTGAATAGTCAGTGTTTCTGCCTCATCTGTGATCTCTGCACCGGAAATGCTTTCGATACCTTTGATTCCCTGTTTGCGGATTCTCTCGATATCCAGTTTTCCTTTACATCCAACACCAATGATATAAGCTTTCTCACGGTCTACACGATGCTCTTTGATCAGCTGATTAAAGCTGTATGTATCACATGGTTTTAAACAAACCAGTGTCTTGCCTTCCAGTTTGGAAGCTTCGATCATATATTTGCTTAAGTTTGCACCGCAGAATCCGTTATATACAAAATCTTTCAGAGATTCTTCTGTTTCAAAGTAAGCCGGTTCCGGATTGTAAGGCAGATCTCCGGCTTTCCATCCTAGAACTCTTGCAACTGTACCGTCAGCAAGCAGTTCTTTTGCACGATTTATCAGCTCCTGCATCTTAAATCCTCCAATCTTACGTTCTTACCGAGTGAATGGATCTTCTCTACAAACTCATTCATAGTCTGGGAGAATTTCACACCTTCAGCAGCGGAAACCCATTCTACTCGTGTTCTTCCGTTTTCCACACCGATGTAGTCCAGCATGGAGAAAAGAAGTGTCATACGTCTTCTTGCATAGTAGTTACCTGTGCTGTAATGACAGTCTCCAGGATGACATCCACACATGATCACACCGTCAGCACCTTTCTCAAAAGCACGGAGGATGAACATTGGATTGACACGGCAGGAACATGGAACACGGATGATCTTTACGTCAGCCGGGTAAGAAAGACGGCTGCTTCCTGCAAGGTCTGCACCTGCGTAACTACACCAGTTACAGCAGAATGCTACAATCTTAGGTCTGAATTCTTCGTTTGTTTCTATCGACATATTGCATCTACCTCCGCGATAATCTGTCTGTTGGAAAAGCCTTGCAGATCCATAGCACCAGACGGGCAGGCTACTGTACAAGCGCCGCATCCCTGGCAAAGTGCTGTATTTACAACGGCTACTCTTCTTGTTTCACGGATACCGTGGTCATTTACCTGTTTATCCTCATAGGAAATTGCTCCATATGGGCAGACATTTGCACATGTAGAACATCCGTTACATAATAGTTCATCGGATTTTGCTGTACATGGGTTAGTTGTCAGTTTATCTTTTGCAAGAAGACCGATTGCCTTAACTGCTGCAGCACCGGCCTGTGCAACTGTCTCCGGAATATCCTTCGGTCCCTGGCATACACCGGAAAGAAAGATACCTGCTGTAGGAGATTCTACAGGGCGAAGCTTTGCATGAGCTTCTGTGAGGAAGTTATTTGTGTCAATACTTGCCGTAAGCATGGTAGCGATCTTACGAACATCCGGGTTCGGTTCAATAGCTGTTGCAAGAACGACCATATCTGCTTTCTTAAGGATTTGTTTGTTGTCGATCAGGTCAGATCCCTGTACAAGAAGGCTTCCGTCCGGCTGAGGAATGACTTTTCCTACCTGGCCTTTGATGTAGTTTACACCGTACTGCTCTACAGCTCTTCTGTAGAACTCATCGAAGTTCTTACCAGGGGTACGCACATCAATATAGAAGACTGTTACATTTGTATCCGGATATTTATCACGAATCAGCATTGCATGTTTTGCTGTGTACATACAGCAGATCTTGGAGCAGTATGGCTTTCCTCTGTCATCGGAACATCTGCTTCCCACACACTGGATAAATACCAGCTCTTTCGGAGCCTTTCCGTCGGAAAGACGCTCTAAGTGTCCTTTTGTAGGACCTGCTGCGTTCATAATACGTTCCAGTTCCAGAGATGTGATCACATCCTTGCTCTGGCTGTATGCATATTCATCGTATTTGTCAAGTTTGATGATATCAAAACCTGTAGCAACTACAATGGCACCATATTTCTGTGTTACGATCTCGTCCTGCTGATCGTATTCAATGGCTCCTGCCTGACATACTTTGGAGCAGACACCACATTTTCCTGTTTTAAATTTCAGACAGTTCTCACGGTCGATAACCGGAACATTCGGGATTGCCTGTGCAAATGGAGTGTAAATAGCAGTTCTGTTATTTAATCCTCTGTTAAATTCGTTCGGAATCTTCTTGGACGGACATTTTTCCTGGCAGACACCGCAGCCTGTACATTTGTCCATATTTACACTTCTTGCTTTCTTTCTGATATCAACGGTGAAATCACCTACGAAACCGCTGACATGTTCTACTTCACTGTATGTATAGATATTGATCTTCTCATGTGCTGCTGCCTCTACCATCTTAGGTGTGAGGATACATGCAGAACAGTCAAGTGTCGGGAATGTTTTGTCAAGCTGGGACATTCTTCCGCCGATACTTGGAGTTTTCTCTACGATATCTACTTCATATCCTGCATCTGCGATATCCAGGGCTGTCTGAATTCCGGCAATACCGCCGCCGATAATCAGGGCTCTCTTTGTAACGCGGCTCTCTCCCGGCTGAAGAGGAGCATTTAAATTCACTTTTGCGATTGCTGCTCTGGCAAGGATCACAGCTTTCTTTGTAGCCTCTTCCATATCCTTGTGAATCCAGGAACAATGCTCACGGATATTTGCGATCTCCACCATGTATGGGTTCAGACCAGCTCTTTCGGCTGCTTTTCTGAATGTTGCCTCATGCATACGTGGAGAGCATGAACAGACAACGACGCCTGTCAGTTTCTTCTCTTTGATGGCTTCCTGAATCTTAGCCTGGCCTGCTTCTGAGCACATGTACTGGTAGTCTTCTGCATGAACGACACCCGGCTCTTTGGCAGCTAATTCAACAACTTTTTTTACATCTACCGTAGCGGCGATATTACTTCCGCAATGACAGACAAATACACCAATTCTCTGCACGCTGGCTTACCTCCTGTATCTTCTGAATGCACTTACCAGAAGCTGCTGTGGCAGTTCCGGATCAAGAAGCTGTGGTATCTCATCTGCTTTCAGATAATCGCCGCCTTTTTCACGGACAACTAACTGTCTTGCTGCATCGATGATCTTTCCCGGTTTTACATCTCTTGGACAACGCTCTACGCAGGCAAAGCAGGAAAGGCATTTCCAGAGAGATTTTGAATTGACAAGTGCTTCGATATCTTCGTTTACAACATAGGATACAAACTGATGTGGCTTGATATCCATTTCATTGAATGACGGGCAGGTAGCAGAACATTTTCCACATTTCATACATTTCAGCGGATTGGTTCCCGAGATCTCTTTGATTTTCTCTGCTGCTGAATGTTCGTTTCTCATTTTGCCACCTCCTCTTTTACTCCGAGGGCTTCTGCAAGGAGCTCTGTGAAATAATATACAGGCAGTTCGCTGGAAGCGTTTTTATTTAAATTATATTTACACAATGGACAGGCTGTGATCAGCATATCTGCGCCAAAGCCTTTCGCACTGTCTTCGATCTTCTGACACATGTTCTGGGACATTTCTTTTTCTTTCAGAGAAATGTATCCGCCGCAGCATTCGTTTCTGTACGGATAGACCACCGGTTCTGCACCAAGTGCACGGATGAAATCTTCCATGATGGTCGGATTCTCAGGATCATCGAATGCCATGATCTTGCCCGGACGTAATAAAAGACATCCGTAATAAGCTCCGATTTTCTTTCCTGTAAGCGGGTTTACTACTTTCTCTTTCAGCTTGTCAAAACCGACTTTGTCGCGAAGTACTTCCAGATAATGGAGTACTGTGGTTTCCCCTTCGTATGGCTCGTCAAGCTGCATGTAATTGTTTGCTCTGGTGCGGATATCTTCCACATTTTTCATATCGTCATTGACACGTTTGATCACGTGATGACAGGCAGAGCAGATTGTTACCAGATCCTGGCCCTTTTCTTTGGCCTGATTGAGAGCACGTACGGAAGAAAGCTTCGTAGCGATCTCGTCAGTTCCCAGAGGATAAACACCTCCGCAGCACTGCCAGTCTTCGATCTCTTCCAGTTCAAACCCAAGTGCTCTGGCGCTGGCTCTGGCATATTCGTCCAGATCTTTCGCCTTGTTTCTCAGGGTACAACCCGGATAATAACTGTACTTCATACTTAACATTATCCTTTCTTAGTTGTTCAGGTAAATTCGTGTTGCAGTTAGTGCCTGCTAATCTTTGTCATTTTTTTAACAATGTATAGGCAAAAATATAAATCAAGTCTAATACAATTACTTTTTATATCTTTTTTGAGACATAGAAAATAAAAGAGTTCGCACACCCTTCCTCCGCAATTAAAGGAGTGTATCAGCTCGATTTCCGACATATATTATATCATATTGATAACATTTTAACAAGAGGTTTTTGATTTTTTTTTTGCATCAACACCTCTGCTTATCTCTTCCTGATCTAAATTAACTTTTTCAAACAGATTAAGTCATCCGCTTTTCTATTTACTCATATTACTCATAATCAGACTTTCGTTTCAGAAACCTGAAAAAACAATGCCTTTTTCCATTTCTGTTTTAATTCATAACAGTCAAAACTCCTTTGCCTCCGCTGCAAGATGGAATTTTGACTCATGAATAAAAAAGGAGTAAACAGTAACTTTCTGTTATCCGGAAGAGTGAGGTGACTTTCTCACTCTCCCGGATCATTCGTCTGATTTATGATTAATCAAGGTCAATCTGAGCAATAATTTCTTTGAGTGCATCCGCACTCTTCTGAAGCTGTTCGATTTCAGCTTTGTTCATTCTCATTGGAACTTTACCCTGCACACCGTTTGGTCCTACCAGAGTTAAAGTACTTAAGCATACATCTTCAATTCCATATTCTCCATGCATCATGGTAGAAACTGTGGAAATAGATTCGGAAGAAGATACCAGCAGGCTGCAAAGTTTGCATACAGAGGAAGATACTGCATAGAAAGTTGCACCTTTCTTGGAGATGATCTCGCCGCCGGATTTCTGTACATACTGAAGCATTGCTTCTTTGTCGATCGGCTCGATATCTTTTCCGAGCTTTTTCTCCAGTTCATAGTATTCATCCACACTTACACCGGAAATATAAGCTCCGGACCATGGAATAAAGGATGTATCGCCATGTTCACCAAATACATAAGCATGGATGTTACTCTGTGCAATCTGGAAGTGCTCGGATAATCCGCAACGCAGACGTGCAGAGTCAAGGATGGTACCGGAACCAAGGATCTGGTTCTCCGGAAGTCCGGAAATCTTTGTAAATACATAAGTCATAATATCGACCGGATTGCTTACGATCAGGTAAAGAGCATTTGGTGCAGCCTTTACAATCTCCGGTGTGATGGACTTAAGGATATTTACGTTTGTCTGTGTAAGTTCAAGTCTCGTCTGTCCCGGTTTACGTGCGATACCAGATGTGATGATAACGATGTCAGAGTCTTTGGCATCTTCATAATCTCCGGCAATGATGGAAATAGGATCTCTGAAGCAGGTTCCCTGAATGATATCCAGAACTTCGCCTTCTGCTTTCTGTTTATTGATATCGATCAGAACGATTTCAGATGCAATATCCTGACTTGATAAAGTGTACGCGATGGTGGCACCGACACTGCCGGCTCCAATGATAGTAATTTTACTGCTCATAATCTTAATACTCCTTTTCTCCTAACAAAATTGACGTCTTAATGATAACACATTGTCAAAAAATTGACAAGAGCTTTTGTACAGAAATCTGAACAATTTTTTCGTTTAAATATTTGTTTGGAAGCATAAAATTGTTTGTTAGTTTGATATAATTTTCACATTTTCCTATTGGAGTAGATACTTGCACGAGCAAATACCCAACCACTGCTTATTGCTTTTTGCAATTTAAGCAGTGGTTGGGTATTTCCCTGATTTTTGATTCGGTTAAGTACAGTATCTGAAAGCTTTATCTGTCAGAATACGTGCAAAGATTAGCCCTAATGGCAACGCTGCAATAATAAGGATCGCAGACGCAAACCAGGATGCAGCTACTGATAATGACATAATACCAAGATTATAAAATCCTCTGTATAAATATAATCCCGGAACCATGATAACGATTGAGGGAACTGTTACAGATATCCTTGGATATCCGACTTTATTCTTCAGCAGGGACGCCAGAAGTCCCGCAGTAAGTGCACCAATAAATGCGGCTGCAGCAGGAGGAATATTTGCAAGGTCTACCAGTTCCAGTCTCAGAGTATTGGCAACTGCTCCTATCCCGGCTGCTGCGACTGCCAGACGAACCGGGCTGTTAAACATGATAGAGAATCCAAACACTCCGCAGAAACTTGCAAGAAGCCTGAATAAGATCCACTGCTCTGTTGACAGTAAAAGTTTTATAAAATCTACAGGTTTCAAATGCAGGATCAGTGCCATGATCCATGCTGACATAGTAGCTACCAGAATAACGATCAAAGCATAAGTCAGACGTTCTATTCCTGAACGCATATCCAGTTTTGCAAGATCAATACCACTGGTAATAAACGGAAATCCCGGTATGATAAAGAGCATTGCACAGATATATCCCGCTTCGTGCTGAACAGAAATACCAAATAATATTTCTCCAAGTTTGAGCAGACCTGCATATGCAAAACATGCCAGAGATACAGAAGACACAATACATAAGAACAATGTAAAATGGTGTTTGGTCAGTTTGCAACGGAGATAATTTCCAATTCCTGCCCCGACAAATGCACAGAACATCTCGATCGGACCGCCCCCAAGAAGGAATGTAAATCCGCAGCATGCGATCGCTGCAGCAAGTCCCAGTGCAGGCGGGGAATATAGACCATGTGTTTTTTCAATATTGTCAAGAAATGTATGCAGCTGTTCTCCTGACATATGTTTTCCTTCTTTTTCAAAGTTTCGGATAAAGTGTTCCAGACGATTTAACTTCAAAGTATTTACGCCTGTATTAGTCAGGCACAACGACTGGGTAAAACCATTTTCTCCGTCATAACATGTATATTCAATGGACATCAGACCAATATCCGCCGTACACGTAATGCCAAGTGCTTCTGCCAGTGTATTCATGGAACTTCTCACTCTCCATGCTCCGGTACCGCATGAGAGAAACATAATCCCCACACGTCCGATAACGGATGCTTTCTCTGCGATGCTGGAATCTACAACTGGTACATTTTCCCCATTTTCATCTGTATACTCATGCCAGGCAACATCCATATGGTTCTTTTTAATCACTTCCTGCGGCATTTTTCTCACTTCCTCATTCTATATTGTCAATCGGATAAAATCATCCGCTTTGCTACTTGCTTAATTTGTTAAAGCTGCAGACTGTCATTTCCTGCTTTCTCCATCATTTTCTCTCTGCATGCCAGTACGATTCCGTCAATCTCGTCTAAATGCTGCAGCATTTTTTTCTCAAATTCATGGATAGGAAGAAGAATTCCAATTTCATCATAGGGTTTATCCGGATTCTCTTTCTTCAGACCTGTTTCCTGTCCGTAGTATACCATGGCTCTTGGGGCTTCTTCCTGAATCTTCTGGAAAGCATCCCATACAACGGCATATGCCTGTGCTTCTGTCAGACCCAGTTTACAGGTGTCGGGAAGTGCATAAAGAACCAGAACACCACGTTTACGGTTATCTTTTTCTTCTGTAATGTTCAGACCTTCTGTATAGGTACGGACAAGATCATAACCATCTGCAAGATACAGCGCAGATCTGGGGGCACATTCATGATGTTCATATGTTTCCTTGAATTTTGCATATTCTCTGGCTGAAACCTTTTCTCCGGGAAGAAGTTCTCCGGCTGCATCTGTAAGGAGCACCGGGTTCTCTCCTGCTTTTCCGTGGAATTTCTTCGGGATCAGATAAGCCTCCCTTAACAGGTCAAACATACTTCTGCCGCATAATTCCAACAGCAGTGCACTGATATCACCGTTCTGGTACGCATGAAACAATACCTGCAGGAAATGATCTCTGTCATTATCTGTCAGACGATGGTCGTCATCTATATGGTCATAAAAAACTCCGCTTAATCGTCCGGATGCTTCCGGCGAAGCCAAAATTTTAGAAAAAATTGTTTCTACTGCTTCTTCTCTTGGCAAAACTGTACTCATAATTAACTTCCCCTTTCTGATAATGTTAGATTCTTTTTCTCGGTTCTCATTATAGTCTTGCTTTTTGTAATGTCAATGTGAAAAGAGGAGATTTGCTGATATCAATTTTGCATAGATGCAAGCTAAAAATTATATAAAAAAGACATTCCATACATGACACTGGGGTAGAATGTCTTTTTTCATAACTTGCATAAGTTTTTTGAAGTTACTCTCTATATACACAATGGAAGCCATTTTTCGATTACGCACTGATGTGCTTTTTCTTTTTTATCATAATTGATTCCAACCAGCAAAATATCCCCTGTATACTGCTCCAATGACTCCGGATATTTGCGTTCTTTTATCTGATCCAGGGCAGTTTCTACGTTTTTGTTCCATTTCAGCTCCACAAGTAATGCCGGATAATAATCTTTGTACAGTGGTTTGGGGATGAAAACGAAATCTGCGAAGCCTCTTCCTGTTGGGAGTTCCCGGATTGGTTTGAAATAATATTTTATTGCACTCAGGTACGCAATACTGAGTACGCTACTCAGGGAATTCTCGTTATTGTACTGAATCACTGATGTGTATTCTGCATGGATTTTCTCTATCTGTTCAGCAACTGTTTCTGCATCCATTTCCCAGGTGGCCTCCAGTAGCTTTTCGGATTCCTGCTGGAATTCGATCAGTTCGTTCCATTTATTTCGTTTGGTGGCAGCACGAAATTCCTGACGGATTTCTTCATTGGGAATGTAAGCTCTCTGGGTTCTCTGGTCGTAGGCAAGGTAACCCAGGTGGATCAGCAGAGTCAATACATCATCTTTGTCTGCGAAGCTGACCATATCATTCTGAAATTCATTGACATTTACTTCTACAGAGGAACCGGACAGCATCTCTATAATGGATGTCCGCAGACCATCAAAATCCATGTTGATCAGTGGCAGAATTGACAGATAGGTTCCTGTCTGTGACCAGTAGCTTTGAAATGTTCGCATGATTGTCAGATTTACTAACGCATTGGGATTATATACATGGTAATCTCCAAGACGGTAACCATCGTACCACCGCCTCACTTCTGCAAAATCTATCTCATATTTTTCACACAAATCGATTACTTCGTCTTCATTAAAACCGATATATGGTGTCAATGGGCCGGCATTAAGCATTGTAAACTGGGTGAAATTATTTAAGGCAGACTGAGTTTTCAATTTCTTTATCGGCAAAATTCCGGTCAGATATGCAAGTGCGATATATTTTGATGCCTCAATTCCTTTAAACATATTTCTGAGAAAATCGATATATATTTCCTGCGCTGCCTGATTATGGGCTTCATCACGGATCAGGATATCCCATTCATCAATGATTACAATAAACTGTTTTCCTAATGCAGTATTAATGCGTGCCATTGCTCCATATATAGTGCTGTTTTCCACCAGATTGACTTCAGGATAAGTCTCTCTTAATTCGGAAACAACGATATTCGTGATATATGAAATTAAATTCTCACTGGAACCTGCTGATATACAGCACCATTGTACATCAAAATGAATGACATCATATTTATTTAAATGTTCGTAAAAATCCGGACATCTGCTGATTTCCAGTCCTGAAAACATTTTTTCAGTGTCGCATCCCTTACTGTAATATGCAGTCAGCATATCTACAGTAACAGATTTCCCGAATCTGCGCGGACGACTGTTACATATAAACCTGGCATTTGTGCCCAATACTTTATTTGTATATTCCAATAATCCCGTTTTGTCTATATATACTTCTGAATTGACTGCACACTGAAATGCTGCAGCATTCGGATTTACAAACATACCCATTATCTCACCCTCCCTCTTTATTATTGATAGCTTTTCTGTCTTCTTATACAGTATCTTATAACCTCCTTGATAAATATGTTCAGGAGTTCCTGCCTTTTAGAAAACTCCTGCTAAAAATAAATAATGAAAATTAAAACATGACTTTTCTGAAAGAACAGATTCATGATCTGTATATGAATTGAGATTTGGCTGTAACTGTTGAAGCTTTAAACAGCTACAATGATTTAGATAATTAGAAAATATGCTTTGGTTTATCATAGCATACCGGAACTTATTGGGCAAGAGACAAAAAAGAATCCAATGTATAAACCTATATGTTTTATGCATCAGACTCTTTTCATTTTTGATAATTATTCTGTCAGAAGAATAAACTTATCTTCCACAGCAATTTTTATATTTCTTTCCACTTCTGCAAGGACATGGATCGTTTCTGCCTATTGCTTGATAATCTTTCGTTATCTGCACTTCAGACTTATATTTCCACTGTCAGTTTGGATCACCAGATTTCCGCCCGTTCCTTTTTGTGTGTAGGAAATATCGCAGTCGTCCTGGTCTTCCGTCTTCTTACCGGTCAGCGCATCATCAACATTGATGTCTCCCATATCAGTGTTCACCTGTATGCTCCATGTACGCATCACGTCTTCTTTACCAATAAAGCAAAGATCACCCATATCCGTTTTTACTTTCAGATTATCGAAATCGCAATTTTTAAAGAATACATCTCCTGAATCTGTCTGAACAGTTCCATTTTCGATTTCGCATTCATTCAGCAGTATGTTGCTCATATCCAATTCAATATCTGCAAGCTTCCATTTCTTACCTTCCGGCACGTAAAGAGTTACCACATTTTCATCTGTAGTAAGTGTTCCTTCACCTAAAAGACCTGACAAAAATCCGATATCAACATGATAATAAGTCTTACCATCATTGTTGTTTTCCTGAATCCTTAATTTACCATCCTTTACCTGATAATTAATTGGCTCCTTTTTCTGATCGGATGCCTGATAAGAAATATAACAGTACTGATCATCTGAACTGACTACCTGCAGATTCATATCTGTCATGGAGATGTCTACTGAGTCAAAGTCATCAAGCTTTGTTTTTTCAAGAACCATTTCATTATCGCTTTTTTTTGCAGATCCGTCCATTATGTTTAAATCTGCTGATTTCACATAGTTACTTCCACCGCTCGCAATACCGATGCCTGTCAAAACTGCACCACATACACAGCATCCGACTCCTGCCGCAAGCCATGCCTTTGCCCATCTTTTCATCGTTCTAACCTCTCTCTCTTTCTGCCTGTGATTCGGCGTACCAGCTTCGCAATCAGAATACTGCTCCATTTACATAGATATACGCACAACAGTGCACCGAGAATGCCTGCACCCATAGCCAGCAGCCCGCTTCCTGTAAGCATTGCAAAACCGCTCATGGAGAATGGAGCTGCCAGTATACCGCGGACAAGGATTTTCCCACCAATAAGCACCAGACATGCCGCAAATAAAACTACACATAACAAAATTGCAAATACACACACAACTAATGCAAGGACAACTGCCGCAAGTGCCGCCAGGAGCGGAGCTCCTACCGGTGCTGCAAATAATACCAGTAATGCAATCCATACCATGTGCTTTCCGGAACCTTTCTGTTCTGCTATGGTCTGTCCGTTTGTTTCATAATTCTGATGATCTTCTAGCTTTTTATTCAGAAGATTTGCCATCAGTTCTCTGGCAGCCTCCTTTGGCGTACCAAGTTCTTTCATCAGTTCTGCTGCACCTTCCTCATCTGTCTCCTGAAAATACTCGGTAAAATATTCCATTGCATCCTCATAATCCTGTCTCGGAAGCTTCCGCAGATATTTATGTAGCTGGTTTAAATATTCCTCTCTGCTCAACCTCTTATCCTCCCTTCAATAATTCCGTCTACCGTATCTTTGTAGACTTTCCATTCATTGCTCAGATATTCAATCTGTGCCTTGCCTTCCTCTGTAAGCGAATAGTATTTTCTCTTTCTTCCCTGATACTCCTGTGAATAAGTAGTCAGATATCCTGCATTTTGCAATTTCTTCAATATGGGGTAGAGCGTAGATTCTTTAATGTCAGCAGCCTTCTTCACTGTCTGACTAATCTCATAGCCATAAGAATCCTTGCTTTCTACCACTGACAGGATCATGTATTCAATCAATAATGCTGATACCGGAAAATACATGAAATCACCTCCTGATATATGTATAATATTTATATATATAAATTTTACATATAATATACTTCGACGCTGGCAGAATGTCAATACATATATAAAATTTTTATATATATTTTTTCGTGGAATCCAATCATTATGGTATCTCTGGCAATTTATAATAGATTGCAGATAGTATTCATTTGCCTGTCTTTTAGAGTGTGTTTGAGCAACAAAAAAAGCTCCAGACTGATCATCTGAAACTCTTTTTGACTGTTTCTATTTCTGTTCTGTCTAATTTTTTTAGGCATCTGTCGTTCTGATTATATTCTCACTTGCCAGTTTCATGGAGCTAAAATAACAGCTTGAAAGAAGTTCTTCTTCCCTGTTTTTACCACCATTCCATATAGGACCTACAGTATGGATCACATACTTACAGGGCAGATGATATGCCTTTGTAATCTTTGCTTCTCCAGTCTCACATCCGTGGAGTGTTCTGCATTCAGCAAGCAGTTCCGGGCCAGCGGCTCTGTGAATTGCACCGTCTACGCCACCACCTCCGAGAAGCGAATTGTTTGCTGCGTTTACGATTGCCTGCACATCTGTTATTTTTGTTATGTCATTTTTTATCGTCTTTATTAAATACATTTTTCTTACCTGCTTTCTAATATTGTTAAATCACCTGAAAAATCAGTATTTTTCCCTTTTATCCTCCTCTTGTTTTATCTCAGAATAGCACACTTTTCTCTATTTGCAGTCGCATAGCAGGGATATTCTCTTATGCGTCTATTAACATTAGACCATCTATCATCCCAACAGCAAGATAAAATGCTGCCATCCACCTTCTGTAATAACTGGTTTATCTGATATTTTTGTGTTAATATAAAAGCAACAGAATACATTTAAAAACAGGAAAGGTGTAAATACTATGGATATTTCAGATTTTATAAAGATAGCAAAAGATTATAATGTTCTTGGTATCAAAGTTTCAAAAGATAATGAACTTGTAGCAGAGTGGTACAGTGAACCGGAATGCAGGAGGAATATTTATTCTGCAACAAAGAGCTTCACATCCTGTGCAGTTGGATTTGCTGTTCAGGAAGGACTGATCTGTCTTAATGAAAAACTAACGGAAGCATTTGCAGGTGACTTGCCGGAACATATAGATGAGAACCTGAAAGAAGCAACTGTCCGTGATCTTCTTACCATGTGTCTTGGACAGGAGAAAGGCAGTCTGATGGGAGAACAACGACCATTATATGAAGAAGATAACTGGGTGAAAATGTCTCTGGCTATTCCCTTTAAGTATAAGCCAGGTACACATTTTGTATATAATAATGTAGGTCCCTATCTGGCAGGTATTCTTGTACAGAGACGTTCAGGCTGCGACCTGGTTTCTTACCTGACACCCAGACTTTTTTCCAACCTTGGAATAAAACGTCCTACATGGGAGACTGATCCACTTGGAAACAGTTTTGGTGCAGGCGGATTATTCCTGACCCTTTCTGAGCTTCACAAATTTGGAATGTTTTATCTTAATAAAGGTAAGTGGAATGGAAAACAGATACTGTCCGAAAAATGGATAGAAGAAAGTACAAAGGCAGCGGATGTGGGATATTATGGTTATCTTTTCTGGCGGGGTGAATATAATTCTTTCCGGGCAGATGGAAAATACTCTCAGATATCTATGATCCTGCCTCAGAAAAACGCAGTCGTTTCGTTTGTTTCAGAATGCCGCAGGGGAGAAGAACTTCTGAGGGCAGTTTATGAGCTTGTCTGCGCAAAACTGTAATATCTTTTCCTGAAATTTATAATCTGCATTCCCACAAACATTATTGTGGTAAAATCAGAATAACAAAAAGCCTTTTTATGGTAAATATTATTTCACTGGTATTTATGGAATTGCAGAAGCAGATTTTAGGAAAGGACGAAAAGACAGGATTGCCTATGAAAAAATTCTCTCTTGTTACATCATTATTTCTTTTAGTAATGATTTTACTTAGCGGAAAACCTATAGACTGCCAGGCAAAAGATATTTCCTGGACTGTTACCCAATATGGAAGTGACAATGATTCTGCGCAATCTATGTTCTATACTGTCAAGGGCAGCAACGGCAGGCTATTTGTCATAGACGGAGGCTGGGCATCAAATGAAGCACGCGTCAGAAAAGTAATCAGAAAGAATGGCGGCAAAGTTGACGGATGGATTATTACTCATCCTCATCCAGATCATGTTGGGGCTTTTAACAAAATAAAATCAAACCCACAGGGAATTAAAATCGGATATGTTCTGGCTCCAAAGATCAATGCTGAACGATATAATACATACAAATACTATTGGGATGAATATCCCGTTTTCACTGAATTCATGAGTTTAGTATCTAACTATCCCAAAATCAAATGGATTAAGCCAGGAAAGACCATGAGATTGTATGGACTTAACATGAAATTTTTCAACAGCTACAGTAATGATATTAATGATACCACAAAAGACATTTGCAATGGCTCCTCCCTGGTATTCAAAATATATGGCAAAAAGACAAGTATGCTTTTTACCGGAGATATTATTTCCCCAAATGGGAAAAGGTTAATGAAAGAATACGGATCAGAATTGAAAGCAACTTATCTGCAGGCTCCTCATCATGGAAACAATAGAGGGCGGAAATCTTTCTTTACATATATCCATCCAAAAGTTACCTTTATTGATGCGCAGGCTTCATTAAGAAACAGCAATGCAGCTATTCAGGAAAACATACATATTCTAAAAGGGCTTGGGAGCAAAATATATTCTTTTGATCACAGAAAGGGTGTGATCATACATTAAATTCCTTCCACTTATGAATCCATCAGATGTTAAGTCTACCTGTTCAGCACAGGAGAAACTACCGGTTTTCCATCTCTGTCCAACAACGGAGTCATTCCGCCCGCATATCCTGATGCATGAAATACATAGTTTACTCCCGTTTCCCTGTCCACCCAGATTTCCATTACATTCATAGTCCCCTGTGAATAAATTTTTTCGAATCTGTCATTTTTTCCCATATAAACACTCTCCAGTTATAAATATTAGTTCTTCTTCTGGTTCAATACCCAGGCAAATGCTTTTGCTGTTCTCATATCCGGCTCCCGGTAATGATTACCCGAATTCCATTCCAATGTACAATCTACGCCGCATTTCTTAAGCCAATCATACCCATTCCGGATGCAGTTTCCGACCTGTGCCATAACCGAATTTCTCGTCTTTTCCTCTTTGTCACCCAGACTCAAATAAACGGTTTTGCTCCTAACCTCATGTTCCCTCATATAATCAATAAATCCAGGAAACCATACGGACGGAGATACAGCAGCAATTCCTGTAAACACATCTGTTTGGTATGCTGCCCATAGGGAAAACAGTCCTGCCAAAGAATAACCGCCAATATAATATTTCTTCTTATCTGAACAAAGCATCAATATTTTCTCCAGCGTTTTAACTGCTCCTCCACCAAAACCGCCATCCGTAAATACAGCCGGTGCCTTCCACGGCGAAAGATCATCGTTCCAGTCATCAATTTCCACTGCGATATATTTGAAATCCGCGGAAGTTAACCTATGTATTTCCATTACCTCGTTTTCTATCCATGAAAGTTCGTGTTTTCCGACAGGCTGGATCAGAACAGTGTCCGATTTTCCAAATTCATGCGTTTTCATCTGTGCCTCCATTATACTTTAATTGATATCTGTAGTATAGCACTTTACAATACTACAATCAATGTATGAAACCTCAAGACATCATACACAAAAATGAAATAACCATCAAATCAGCGGATAAAAAAGTTATACAATTCCAGGTATTCCTTTTCCGTTTCTTCAAAAGCCTGTACCGCATAATCTATTGTAATATGAATCTCCGGTGCTTCCTTTTCCTGAGGCTCATTTAACAGGTATGTAAGGTCAAACCAGAGCATATCATCATCGATTTCTTTTAATAATTGTTCCTCTTTTGCGCTTAATGGGCTCCCAAGATATTTCTGGCAGATCAGATTCAGAAGATTTTCCTCCTTCTCCTTATATCCTGCGAGGGTTTTCTTAAATGGTCTTGGCACATCAGATAAATAACATTCGCTGGCATCGTGCAGAAGGCAGGCAAATGCCACACGCCTGGAATATCCTCGCGCAAGGGCTTCTCTGGCACAGTTGATGCAATGCTGACCTACTGAGAAAAAAGTCTTTACCTGTCCGTTTCCGCGACAGATCAAAGATAAGGCATGTGCAATATCTTCGATACAGATCATATCCGGATCCGGATGTAATGGATCTATGTGTCTGCCTGTGTATGTTGTAATACAATTATTATTCATTCTCTTCCTCCTGTTCTTTTTATTTATATCAATCCCTTTGCGCTTTCCCGGCAGTACAGCAGTAAAAACTCTCCAACGACAAAAACCGGATACAATTACTGCTAACTGCACCCGGTTTTTATTAACTGTTGATATTCTGAAGCAGAGAGTTCATCTCCTGATACAGAAGTTCTTTTGTATCAGCCCCCATCACAATCGACACAAATGTTTTTCCATATGCATTCTGGGTAAGAATTGCAAGACAGTTTCCGGCTGTTGCAGTTGTTCCGGTCTTACCGCCAAGAATTGTAACATCCTTTGGAGCTGTTGCTTCACCGGTAAGATAGTGATCTGTTGCGGTAAGTGTGGTGCTTTTCTCAGTTCCGTCTGATCCCGTATAAGTTACTGTATAGGACGGCAGCTCTGTGATCTCTGTAAATTCAGGATACGTGAACGCTTCATTCAGCATCAGATAAATATCATATGGTGTTGTATAATGGTTCTCATCCTGCAGACCATGTGGATTGGAAAAATGTGTTCCTGTACATCCAAGCTTCGCAGCATAAGCATTCATCATCTGCACAAAATTCTCTGTAGTGCCACCAACATATTCCGCAATGGCAGAAGCCGCATCATTTCCGGAATAAACCAGCAGACAGTGGAGAAGCTGATCAAGTGTAACCTGATCTCCTGCCGCAAAGCCACAGACCTGTGATCCCTCTTCCAGCGTAACATTATCCTGAGTAATGGTAACTGTATCATCCAGCTTTCCACTCTGTAATGCGAGCATTGCTGTCATGATCTTAGTGATACTTGCAGGATATACTTTATCATAAATGCCCTTTGCGTACAGTACTTTATGATTGCTCAGACCAAACAGCAGTCCCTTTTGTCCATCTCCCAGGTCTGCATTATTAATGCAGTCAACATCTCCCTTTGCAGAAACACATAACTTCCGTGCAAAAGGCTCTGTCCTCATATTTTCCTTAGAAGCGAGGGCATTTGTAAAAACCTCTGAAGAATCGAAAGCCCTTTCCGGAGTTCCGAAATAATTTCCACTTAACGTATTCCATCCATAAAAAATCCCTCCGGCTACTGCCAGAATTACAAATACACTAATCAGAACTCCAAATACATGTTTTAACCGCCGGCGTTTCCTCTGATATTTTGCACGTTGCAGAGCTTTGTGCTCTTCTGTCTGTCTGGACGGCATCTGTGATTTTGGCAATTTCACTGTCCGAAGGGGAGTGGAAGGCTTGTGCTTATACGGAATTGCAGATTTGTATGGAACAGCAGATTTCTTTTCCGGTATTTTACTGGAAGATTCCTTTTTTACTCTCATAAGTAATCCTCTCTTCTGTCAATTTCTTTTTGAATAATTTCTTTATTATATGTGCTGCTCTGAAGTCCTACATTGAGTACAAGGCCCATACCAATATACAGACTTACCAGCGAAGTCAGCCCGTAACTTACAAAAGGAAGGGGAGTTCCCGTATTAGGCGCAAGACCTGTTGCAACACAGATATTGATAAAACTTTGCAGTGCGATCAGTCCTCCAATTCCACAGCAAAGAATCTTTCCTGACATATCCTTTGCCCGAAGGCTCATCCGGATACATTCAAAGGAAATCGCCAGAAGCAGCAATACGATTATCACGCATCCAATAAACCCATATTCTTCACCGGCAACAGCAAAAATAAAATCTGTCTGATTCTCTGCCACGAAGTTTCCCTTATTTACAGAAGTTGTACTGTCATCGCCGCTTAATTTCTTACCTACCAGTTCTCCCGAAGCGATAGCAGTCTTAGAGTTATTCTGCTGTTCAATATCATCCGAATATTCCTCATTTTCAGGATATAAAAAAGACATGATACGGCTTCGCTGATAGTCCTTGAGCAGCTTCTGATCCGGCTGAACTACAATTGATAAAAAGATAATCAGCAATGGAACTGCGATAAGCAACGCTCCGCCGATAATCTTATAGCTTAAACCGGCAATATAGATCATAATACAGAAAATAACCACAACTGTAATTGTGTTTTTCAGATCCGGCTGTTCCAGGATCAGAAACAGAGGTACTGCAAGCAATACGCCGGATAATACCAGAGTTTTAGGCGTATTTAATGTTTCTTCATGATCCATGAAAAATTTTGCAAAGAAAACGATCAGAATGATCTTTGATAATTCCGTCGGCTGAAATCGAAAAGAACCGATACCGATCCATCTGGCGGCACCATTGGCACTGTCACCTGCAATTCGCACAACAACCAGCATGATAATATTGAATCCATACATGATCCACTGAAAGTTCATGATCCATGAATAGTCCAGTAAAGAAAGGATCAGCATGATAATAAGTCCAAGTACTACTCCGGCAAACTGCTTTGACTTCAGGTCCGATGCTGCTGTTCCCACCAGTGTAACTCCTATCAGGCTGATCGCCAGCAGAAAAATAATTAGTCTGAAATTGTAAAATCTTAATTTATATTGCTTTAACATAATTTATCTGTCCTTTTTAGTAACTGTGAAGAAACCAAACGGTTATCCTTTTTGTTCAAAACAGGAATATACGCGTGGAGCACTGCCGGCTCCTGCGTTATCTGGATTTTTATCTGTTCTTCATCAATGGTAAGGTATTTTTTTACGGTATGTATCATATCATTCCGTAACATTTTCATCATCTGTGGAGAGCAGTCGATACGCTCCGAGATCAGAAGGAGTTTCATGCGGTCTCTTGCGTATCCGGCTGAACGCTTCTTTTCTTTAAAAAAAGCTTTCACACAGATTCCCCCTTATAAAGCTGACTACTTTTTGAAAAAGTTACCTATCTTTCTTAACAGACCCTGCTTTCTGTTGATATCTGCAAAGGGGATTTCTTCACCCAGAATACGTTTGCAGATATTCATATATTCCTCTTCTGCCTGGGAAGATTTTCCCGAAAGAGGTTCCCCCTGATTTGTTGCAATCACAATCTGTTCATCATCCAGAATAGTTCCGATCAGATCAACAGCAAGGATTTCCGTTACATCATCCACGGACATCATATCACCTCTTGCAATCATGTCCGGCCGCAGGCGGTTGATGATCAGTCGAATATCCCTGATCTCATTGGCTTCCAGAAGTCCGATAATCCTGTCTGCATCCCGGATTGCGGAAACCTCTGGTGTTGTAACTACCAGTGCCTTATCAGCACCTGCAATTGCATTTTTAAATCCCTGTTCAATTCCTGCCGGACAGTCCAGAAGAATATAATCAAACTGTTCTCTCAGATCATCAGTCAGTTTGATCATCTGTTCCGGGGACACAGCAGATTTGTCTTTTGTCTGTGCAGATGGCAGAAGACACAAGTCCGGATGCCTTTTATCCTTAATCAGAGCCTGACGTAGACGACAGCTTCCGTTGATTACATCCACCAGATTATAGACGATCCTGTTCTCCAGTCCCAGAACAACGTCCAGGTTCCGCAGGCCTATATCTGTGTCTACCACAACAACCTTTTTGCCCAGCATAGCCAGACCTGTCCCGATATTGGCAACCGTCGTGGTCTTTCCCACTCCGCCTTTACCGGAAGTAATCACGATGACTTCACTCATAGTTACAATTTCCTCCTGAAAAAAATTTCCATTCTTCTGGTATTCTCCTGTATGGTAATCTTAGTCATTCGAAGTATCACTGGTATCACTTGCCGCAACACCTGTAAGAATAGACTTTTCATCAGTTAATTCAAAGATATATTTAAAAATATCATCAGCTGCAAGACACGCATTACCGGAAGTATATCCATTTTCAATACGCACAGCAATCGCATACTCAGGCTCTGAAGCCGGAGCATATCCGATAAACATACCATGGTTTGGATGGTAAACATTTACCTCGGCTGTACCGGTCTTACCTGCCACATCCACTCCAAGGCCATCAAACTGTCTGTGAGTCTGAACTACACGGTACATTCCGTCATGAATATCATCCCATACATTCTGTGACATATCCACTGTATTGATAATATCCGGTTCGTATTTTTTCAGAGTATTACCCTTGGAATCTGTCTGTCTGTCAAGTAAAGTCAGATTATAAACATTTCCGCTGGTAGCGATTGCCGTTGCATAACGTGCCAGTTGACTGGTGGTATAAGCATTAGTACCCTGTCCGATATAAGACGGAACTGCATAGGAATCTGATACATGAGGTGCTGACTCTGTGATTTCGATACCTGTTTTCTTATCCAGCCCAATTTCGGAAGCATATTTTTGCAGTACACTCAGGCTTCGGTTTTCTGAAAAGTTTCCGTCTGCATCCTGACCAAGTTTAAAACCAACCATATTAAAATAATAGTTACAGGACTGCTCAATTGCCTCCCTGATCTCGATTTCTCCATGCCCCTGTTTGTTCCAGCAGTTGATTGGAGGTGTTACAAGGTCAAAGGATCCGGTACAGTTAATGTATGTTCCGTCATCAATCACTCCTTCAGACATTCCGGCAATGGTAGATAAAATCTTAAATGTAGAACCAGGTGCTGCTGTCTGCTGGGTTGCTTTATTGAAAAACGGACTGGACTTATCTGTAGATAATTTCGCATAATAATCTGTATCCATATTATTTACCAGACGGTTATTGTCATATCCCGGATAGGATACGCATGCCAGAACATCTCCTGTTTTGACATCTGTGATCACCGCAGAAGCGGAACATGGCTCCAGTGCAAGCTGTGCCGGTTCAATCTCAAGAGTATAAATCTTATTAATCATAAAATCATAGGCTGTCATGGAACCGGAAGCCAGAGCCGCGTATGCGTCATCATCTTTTGATAAGATTCCCTGTTCATACAGAACCAGACAGATTTCGCTTCCGGAGATGGTATCCTCCTGCAGCATGTATTTATACAGAAGTTTGGAGAAGCTATTGTCTGTTTTCAGATAATCGATCAGATAATCTGTAAGTGCCTGGTATACCTCATCAGAATCCAGATAATCTCCCTCTGTGGAAAATTTGGAGATATCGATCCAGTTCTGGCTTGCCGCATATGTCAAATAATCTTTCAGACTGATGTCCTTATCGGTTGTCCATTTCTGATAAGTACTGTCAGATGTATCAATGGCATTCTTTGAGATAATCCCAAGAGTATCTCTGAGAAGATCATCACAGATATAAGTAAGATATTCCTGTATCTGTTCATCCTCATCTTTTACAGCCGGCGGATTTTCATCTGTCAGCCTGTTAGTTATTGTATCAAAAACCTGTTGCTGTTTCTGTTGAAATTTGGCATATAATTTTTTTTCTGTATCAGAAGCGTTTTCATCACTGAATTTGCGGATATCTATGACGCTGTTTGCAATCAGCGCATTATATACGTCATAAATCGGTATCTTAATCTGCGCAGCATCATTCACACTGAAATCATAGGTTTTTGATGCCTCTATCTTAGATAAAAGAATTCCGGCCACTCTCTGTTTCAGGATCTGGTAAATTGCAGACTGCCAGCTGCTGTCTATGGTAAGATAAGTATCATTACCTGCAACAGGTTCCACTCTTGTACTGTCATCAATCTTAAGTACTTTGCCAAGGTTGTCGACTGTGACAGTTTCTTCGCCATCGGTTCCCTGAAGTGAGGTTTCCATATACTTTTCAATTCCTGTTTTACCGATAATCGCATCATTTGAATAATCCGGATTCTTTTGTCTCAGTTCTTCAAGTTCTTCTGAAGAAGCCTGTCCTGTATATCCAAGAATCGGTCCCATACTTGCATCATCAATATATTTGCGGACAGAATCTTCTACAATATCTATTCCCTGAAGATCCGGCTGATTTTCCCTGATTGCAGCCACAGATTTCTCACTTACATTTGAAGCGATGGTAACAGCCATGTACTTCTTGAAACTGTTGGTACTCAATGCATAACGGATCTTGGAAAGTTCAAGAATATCCTGCTTTGACAGATTCTCCGGCAATCCGTGAGACGTCAGTTCTTCTTTGGTATAAGCATTATCTCCATAAAGAACAATAGAAAATCCATTACTTCCGCTCATAAACTCAATCATCTGATCTGCCGTGGCACTTTTCTGTTTTTTGGTCAGATTATCGATCAGAGGTTCTCCGTAAATATCCGCACGAAAACGGTTCAGTGTAAATCCCTCATCAACATCAAAGGCATAATTGCCGCTTTCGTCCACAATGATATGAAAACTGGTGCTGATGGAATCTCCGTTGGATTCAAGAATCTTCAGAACCTTATAAGCAATCCCATTCAGTGTAAGATTCTTTTCTCTTGTAGAATCATAAGTTCCATTATCCTCAAATGTCACAGAATAAGCCAGCACATTTGTTGCCAGTTCCTCGCCGTTTCTGTCATAAATATTGCCACGTGTGCTTTTGATCACACGTTTTTTGGTTGTTCTTGATTCAAACTTACTGATATAATCTTCTCCCTGGATGATCTGCAGTTCGAAAAGCTGACGCACCAGCGTAGCTGACATAAATACAAAAACAAGTACCAGTACCGTAGTACGTTTTACCCGTATCTTTTTAAAAAATCTTTTTATTTTAGTACCCAAATAGACTCACTTTCCTTCATTGATGGATTGTTCATGAAATGATAATTAATATAATGAAATACCCGGTAAACAACCAGTGTAAGGATCACGGTATAAAAAATCTCGGGTAAAATAATCCGGTATAAATAAGTTCCAAGCCCCAGACGTCCCCGAAGCAGAAACTGCAGCGCATAGACGGAAAGTCCATACAGCAGATTCCCCACACCGGCAAGCATAACCGGAACTTTAATGTCATCATCATAACATATCCGATGAGCATATCCGCTCAAAAAACCAATATACATATAAATCAGAGCATAAAAACCAAACACTGAGCCATAGAACATATCTATCAGAAATCCGCAGAAAAAACCTGTCCACAGTCCACTTTTTCTCCCACGCATCAGTCCCATGGATATACAGAGGATCAGTATCAGATTCGGCGTAATAGAGCCGATGGATATCACATGAAGAACAGTACATTGAAGAAGAAAACTGATAAGGATCATAAAAAATAATGTTATCTTACTCTTCATCCGCAGTCGCCTCCTGAGCTGCCTGAGCATTGTCATCAACAGAATCCTGTTTATTTACCGTAATGACAAGTACATCTTTCAGATGCTGGAAATCTACAGGTGTAACAATAGTACCTGTTTTTGTCAGATTATTGCTGTTCTGTTCCACTTCACTGACGTAGCCGATAAACAGACCTTCTACATATTTCTCACTGATATTGGAGGTGACGATACGTTCCCCCACTGTTACTTTATTATTCTGGTCATATAACTGACTGAAACTTAATTTTCCCTCATCGATAAGTTCCAGATCACCCTCCACCACACAATTATCTTGTGTGCTGACAGTCATGGCACTGACATTGCTGCTGTCATCGATAATGGAACGCACAGTTGCCCAGTGAGTTCCTACCTCTGTTACAATCCCGACCAGACCTTTATCCGCAAGTACATTATTATCCACACGAATACCATCTGCTGATCCCCGGTTGATCATAAAGGTATCATACCAGTTTCCAGGATCTTTGGAAATGATCTCTGCTGCAATCTTCGGATATTCTGTGTACTGCTGATCAAGATCATACATCTGCTGTAATCTTACATATTCTGTCTGATCCTGGATCAGCTTGTTATTCTGTTCTGTGAGATTGTCAATCTGAGCTTTTAAGTTTTCGTTTTCACTGAGGATCTCTTCTTTGTCACGCATACGGTCCTGCATTCCTTTCAGAACAGAACTGATCCGGTTGATACTGTTTTCAAATGGAACGATCAGTATTCCTGCAGCATCCTGCAGCGGTGCAGTGGTAATGCCGGATGCAAAAGTAGCAGCAATACAACTGACGCAGAAGATCGACATGATGACCAGAAGATGTTTACTTTTTAATTTAATCCTAAAATGTACTTTCTTTTTCAGGTTTTTCATTGATGCACCCCTAAAAATTATAGTTTTCTCTGCGTAACCGGTACTGCCCATTTACGCAGTTCTTTATTTCTGATTATTTTCTCAAGACCTGTAACTGCTGAAGTTTCATAAAGATCCGACAGATTAAAGGTAAATCCCGTATAACTGGCAAGATATTTATCAATATAAGGTAATCTGGTACTGCCTCCGGTTATGTAAATTCCCTGTTTTGCGATATGATAGGAAATCTGGGGCGGGATTCGTTCCAGAAATGTTTTCATCTCTGCCGCAATCTCATTCAGACAGTTCATAATACCGTCATTAACCACATAAGAGGAGATGATTTCTTCTCTTGGCAGTCCGGAAATACAGTCAATCCCTACAACCTTACGTACTTCCTTTTTCGGATCACTGAGACGTCCCATTACCATCTTAAGCCTCTTACCGGTTCTTGTGCCAATCTGCAGATTATATCTCTTACGTATTTCACCGCAGACAGATTCATTTATCTGTCTGCCGCCCAGCGGTATTTTCTTGCTGATAATGATCTTTCCTCCGGTAATGATCGATACTTCTGTACTCTGGGCACCGATATTTACAATCATATTTCCTGTAGGATCTTCTAAATCTACACCCATGGCAATAGCATCTGCGACAGGTGCCTCTACCATAAATACCCGGTTTTTCTTTAACCAGTGGCCATTTGCCACATGAAAATATGCCCGTTTCTCAACTGCGGTCATATCCAATGGAACAGTAAAATACATTACTGCACCAAATCCCAGGATATGGTCGATTTTACGGATCATGCTGTAAAGGACAATCTCCTGAAGTTCCAGACTGGCGATCATGCCAAATGTCATTGGCGATGTAACCGTAATATCCGCAGGAGATTTTTCAAACATATCGTATGCTTCATTTCCCATTGCAATGATCGTGCGTCCCCTGGACGCGATCATATTTTTCTCAATATAAGTCTTGTTTCTGAAAAAAGAATAGACCTTTACGGAACTGCTTCCCAAATCTATTCCATATGTTTTCTCAAATAGCATATTCTGCCCCTTTGTTGTTGCCTTATTCTGTACATGTATTCCATAATCCCTCTTCTCTGAAACTGCAGTATCTGTGATCACCGATCACAATATGATCCAGAAGATGTATCCCAAGCAGTTCCCCTGCCTGATAGATTCTGGCTGTAATCTGCTGATCATCCGGACTTGGTGTGGGGTCACCACTTGGATGATTATGAACCAGTATCAGACTGACTGCATGACGGCGCAGAGCTTCCATATAGATCTCCCTCGGTGTTACCAGTGAACCGGTTGCAGTTCCTCGGGTCAGTATTTTATCTCCCAGGAAATGTCCCTTTACATCCAACATCATACAGATTACTATCTCCTGTTCTTCATGACGGAGTTCTTCCATATAATAAGCTGCTATGGAAGATGGGTTATTCATAACCATCTGCGGTCTGGCAGCAGCTTTGGCAATCCTTTTGGAAAGTTCTCCAATGCATTTTAACTGTACTGCCTTTACCCGCCCGACTCCATGAATCCTCATAAGATCCTGTACAGATACATGCATCAGCCCCATAAGACCGGGGTAGGAGGAGGACTCCATAAATTTCAGGATTTCCTGTGCAAGTGCCAGTGAATTCTTCCCCTGCATGCCACTGCGCAAAATTACCGCCAATAGTTCACTGTCACTTAATGAACTCTCACCCTGTGTGAAGCATTTCTCATAAGGGCGCTGTTCCTCGGGAAGCTGTTTCATAATATTATTTGCATTATTCATAAGTCTGCCTGTGCTCTCTGAAGCCTTCGGCAAATTGCAAATTATATTCTAGCATAAAAGAGGAGAGATGTACACTCTCCTCTCTGATTTTTATGTGAACTTTATAACGTTACTATAATAATCCTCGTAAATAGTGCATTTAAGACAGTTCAGCAGAATGCGAAAGACAAGAAGGTCACCTACAGTATAAGTGCATATTTCCTGCATACAGTCTCAGCAACTTTTATACCATCCATGGCAGCACTGGTGATCCCGCCTGCATAACCAGCACCTTCACCACACGGATAAATTCCTGCCATATTTGCCGTAAGCTCCTGATCACGCACAATCCTTACAGGGGAAGATGTACGGCTTTCAATGCCGCTGAGAAGAGCATCTTCTCTGTCAAAGCCCGAAATTCTTTTTCCAAAAGATCTGACACCTTCTTCAATGGAATCGCCTACTGCTTTCGGCAGAACAGAGCGGACATTTGCCAGCACATATTCTCCTCTCATGCAGGGAGTAATCTCTCCCCATGCTTCACTTGCCTGATTTTTACAGAAATCACCAAAAAGCTGGACCGGAATCCTGCCTTCTCCAAGTTCCCAGGCTTTCCTCTCAAGATCACGTTGAAATTCTACGCCGCCCAGAACACCCTTATCCGGAAAATCCTCCGGTGTCACTGTTACGATCATGGCGCTGTTTGCATTTCTGGAATCTCGTGCCTGATAGCTCATCCCATTAACTGCAAGACGACCAGGTTCAGAAGATGCATTTACAACATATCCGCCCGGACACATGCAAAAGGAATAAACCCCTCTGCCATTTGCACACTTATGTGTTACTTTATAGCTGGCCGCACCAAGTAATTCATTCTCAGATTCCCCGTAAAGATCCATATTGATCATTTCCTGCGGATGTTCGATACGCAGCCCCACTGCAAATGATTTCGGTTCCATATAGACTCCACGCTTCTGTAACATCTCAAAAGTATCCCTTGCACTGTGTCCGGGTGCCAGTACACAGACCTGTGCAGGGATTCTTCTATCATTGTTGATCTCAATTTCTTTTAATGCATTGTTCTCAAAAATCAGATCTGTCACTTTGGAACGGAAGCAGAATTTTCCTCCCATTTCTTCGATTTCATGACGCATTTTTTCAACGATACCAACCAGCACATCTGTTCCCAGATGTGGTTTCTGCTGATAAATAATTTCTTCAGGCGCTCCGGCAGCTACAAAACGCTTCAGCACCTCATGATTACGTCCGTAAGGATCTTTTACCAGCGTGTTCAGTTTTCCGTCAGAAAAGGTACCGGCGCCTCCTTCTCCGAACTGTACATTGGACTCAGGGTCAAGAATACCATTTTTCCAGAAATTCTCTACTGTTTTCTGACGTTTATCAGCCTCTTCTCCACGTTCAAGTATTATCGGACAATATCCGGCCTTCGCAAGATACCATCCGCAGAAAAGTCCTGCAGGACCACTTCCTACAATAACAGGAGAATGTAAAAGAGGTGTCTCACCCGGAGAAGGAAACTCATATGGTTTTTCTTCAGTTAACATAACGTTATTACTGTTAACTTTTTTGAGTAGTTTTTGCTCATCTTTGATTTTTACATCTACAGTATATACAAAGATTTTGTCATTTTTGTGTCTGCAGTCCAGAGATTGCTTTTTTATTTTATAAGTAAAACTGTTTCCGGGATTTTTTAATGTTTTTGCAATCTTTTTTTCGAGTTGTGCCTTTGTATGTGTGATCGGAAGTTTCAGCTGTGAAATTCGAATCATTTTTTCTCCTCCTTTGCTGCATTTCTGCCAGCCACTGCGCCGCTGCTCCATGCCCATTGCAGATTATATCCACCGCATGTACCGTCAATATCCAGAACTTCCCCTGCAAAATACAGATCCTTACAGAGCTTTGACTCCATGGTTTGAGAATTTACCTGCGTGGTATCTACTCCCCCGGAGCAGACCTGTGCCTGTGAAAATGACATACCATCCTGCACTTCAAGAGGAAATTCCCTTATGGAAGAAACCAGTTGTTTTTGTGATATAAGGATTTTGATAAGCTTTTCCGGGAAAAGTCCCACCAGGAGTTCTTTTTCTTTTTTATAGGGACATGCCTTCTTTCGTGCATACAGAAGTTTCTTTAATTCTTCCTCTGACAGCTCCGGCATGAAATTAATGTGAAGCTCTGTTTTATGTCCTTCTCTGACTGCACGTACTGCATAAGTGCTGAGCTGAAACACAGGGATTCCGGAAATTCCGTATTCTGTAAGCTGCAGCTCGCCACGTTCAGATTTACAGAATTTCCCATCTGTAAAAAGGGAAATTTCTCCTTCTGTACGCACACCAGCCCATGCCTTAAAAGAAGAGCCCTTACATTTCAGGGCAGTAAGTGCCGGATAAACCGGGACAATGCGGTGATGAAAGCTCTCTGCCAGCACATATCCGCTGCCGTCTGAACCTGAAACAGAAGATGCCCGGGATCCATTGGCAAGTATCAGTGCATCTGCATCATAGTGCCATCCTTTTGTCAGAATCCGGAAATTCTTTCCATTTATCCCGTTTTTAATTTCTGTAACCTGCTCATTTGTCTTTATTTTCACACCCAGGCTGGCTGCCTCCATACACAATACATCAACAACACTCTGTGCCTGATTGCTTCTCGGATAGAGATAACCGTTTCTGTTTAACGGATAGATTCCTATTTCTCTGAAAAAATCAATAGTGTCTTCAACAGAAAACTGTACAAGTGCACCTTCTGCAAACTCAGGATGTTCACCTCTGTATGCATCATCCGGTTTTGCAAGATTGGAAAAATTGCATCTGCCGTTCCCTGTAGCGCAGATCTTCTTTCCAGGTTTCTCATTCTGTTCCAGAACAGTAACTGCTGCCCCTTTTCGGGCTGCCATGATTGCTGCCATCAACCCACTGGCTCCTGCTCCTGTGATCACTACCTGCCTTTTTTTCATAGAGATACAAGCCCCTTATCAACCATTTTCTGAAGAGACATCAAAACGCCAAGCTTTGCATGTTCCCAGGTAAGTCCGCCCTGGAAATATACTGCATATGGCGGTTTCATCGGACCATCTGCGGAAAGCTCGATGGAAGAGCCCTGTACAAAAGCACCTGCTGCCATGATAACCTGACTGTCATATCCAGGCATATCCCATGGCTCCGGATCCACATAACTGTCAACCGGTGCTGCTGCCTGAATACCCTTACAGAACGCGATCAGACCTTCCGGTGTGCCAAGGCTTACTGCCTGAATGATGTCCTGACGTGGCTCTGTGGAATTTGGGACTACCGGAAATCCAAGTTTCTCATAAATATTTGCTGCAAACACAGCTCCCTTTAACGCACCCTTGGTAACCATTGGTGCAAGGAAAAATCCCTGGAAGAAAGAACGGTTGACTCCCAGAGTTGCGCCTACCTCACTGCCAAGTCCGGGACAGGTCATTCTGTAAGAAGCATTTTCCACGCACTCCTTAGTACCTGCAATATAACCGCCAATAGGTGCAAGTCCGCCGCCCGGATTCTTGATCAGAGAACCAACGATCATATCAGCTCCCACATCACTCGGCTCAATGGTATCTACAAATTCACCGTAGCAGTTATCCACCATACAGATCACATCCGGTTTAATACTCTTTACAAAAGAGATCAGCTCTCCGATCTGCTTTACAGAGAAAGACGGACGTGTCTGGTATCCTTTGGAACGCTGGATCTCCACAAGACGTGTTTTTTCATTGATTGCTTTACGGATGCTGTCATAATCAAAAGTTCCGTCTTCTAACAGTTCCACCTGACGGTAACTTACTCCATATTCTGCGAGAGAACCTTTTGACGGGCGGATGCCGATCACCTCTTCCAGAGTATCGTAAGGCTTTCCGGCAGGTGCCAGAAGTTCATCACCCGGACGGAGATTACCGAACAAGGCAATTGCCAGTGCGTGAGTTCCGCATGTGATCTGCGGGCGTACCAGACAGGCTTCTGTATGAAAGGTATCTGCATAAACCTTTTCCAGAGTCTCACGGCCGATATCGTCATATCCATAACCGGAAGAACTTCCGAAGCATTCGGCACTTACCTTATTTTTCTGCATGGCAAGAAGTACTTTCATCTGGTTATATTCTGCTGTTTTATCAAATTTTTCAAATCTTTCTTTCAGGGATTCCTCAATCTTATGACCAAAGTCATAAACCTCTGAAGAAATCCCAAGCTGTGCATACATTTCTTTCATAATTTATTTCGTCCTCATTTCTGTTTACATTATTATCTTTATTTTATCTCTGAATTTCACTTATTCTGTATCAGTGATTTTTAAGAAGAATTCGATTATAGAATTCCTCTGTCCCTGCATATCTTCAGCATTTCATCAAGGATTCTGTCTTCCCTATAGTCAAACTCATCCTTATTCATCCAGATGGTATCCTTCTCCCTGCGAAACCAGGTCAGCTGGCGTTTTGCAAAATGTCTGGTATCTCTTTTCAGGATCCTGACCGCCTCTTCTAATGGATACTCGCCATCCAGATATGCAAGGATTTCTTTATATCCAAGTCCCTGCATGGAAACCATCCCTCTGTGGTATCCCATATCTTTTAACTTCTGCACTTCCTCAAGAAGTCCATCCTTTAGCATCTCATCAATACGGTCATCAATCCGTTTGTAAAGAAGTTCCCTTGGTACATTCAGCACAAAATATGCCAGATTATAAGGTGTTTCATGTTCCTTCTGCTCCTGATTATGTGCGGAGATCGGCGACTGGTTCTGATGATAAAATTCCAGTGCCCTGATCACACGTTTCACATTATTAGCGTGGATTTCCCCGGCACTGACAGGGTCAACCTCCAAAAGCATCTGATGCAGGTATTCATTTCCCTTTTCTGCAGCAAGCTGTTCCAGCTCCTGACGGTATCCGTCTTCCTGTTCTGCCTGAGTAAAATCAATATCCTTTGTAATGGCCTGTATATAAAATCCGGTTCCTCCTACCAGAACAGGAATTTTCCCCTTGGCATAAATTTCTTCCATGGCAGCTTTTGCCATCTGCTGGAATTTCACGATATGAAATTCTTCCTGAGGCAGCAGTTCATCTACCAGATAATGCTTTACTCCCTGCATCTCCTCCGGCCGGATCTTAGCTGATCCAATATCCATATATTTGTAGACCTGCATGGAATCAGCAGAAATGATCTCCCCGTTTATTGCTTTCGCAAGTGCTATGGAAAGGTGGGTTTTTCCTGCTGCCGTTGGTCCTGTAAGAACGATCAGTGGCTTTTTCATAATAGCTCCTTATATATAAACTACACAATACGTTTAAATTTCTTTTCCAGTTCTGTTTTTGTCATGGAAATAATCGTTGGTCTTCCATGAGGACAGTGATAGGGGTTCTCCAGTGTGAGCAGTTCATCGATCAACGCATTTGCTTCCCGGTCGGACATCTGGTGATTTCCCTTTACCGCAGCTTTACATGCCATGGTGGCCAGTCTGGAAGCAAAGATTCCAAGTGGATCCTTATCCTTCTCAGTAGCAAGATTGTCAAGCATTTCCAGAAAAAGTTCTTCCTCCGTAAGACCGTACAGATTGGCCGGGACTGCATTGATACAGTATTCCTTACCGCCAAATGGTTCAATCTCAAATCCAAAATCTTCAAAGTACTTACGGTTGGCTTTAAGAAGCGCTTCTTCCTGAAGACTCAGAGATACGATCAGCGGCGGACTGAGGTACTGGGATTCTGCTGTCTGCTCACGAAACCTTTTTACGAAACGTTCATAATAAACCTTTTCATGTGCCGCATGCTGGTCGATAATAAAAAATTTATCCTCAAACTGAACAAGCCAGTAGGTATCAAAAATCTGTCCGATCAGTTGATGACGGCTTCGGGATTCAGAAGCAAGAAGTTTCTCCTCAAATAATTCCAGCTGCTGTGGCCTGATCTCTTCTGATATTACATTTTTGTTTTGTTCTATCTGTTTTCTGTTTTCTTCTGAATCCACAGCAGTCTTCAGATATTCTGCAGTTTTCTGTTCTGCAATTTCCTGCTTTGTCTCTGAAAATATCGGTTGTTCTTCATTCTTTTTATCACTCAGTGTTCCCTCAAAAAGCTGTTCCTCTGCCTTGGTAAGAGGATCCCTGATCTGATAGATCTGCTGTTCACGCACTGCCTGTTCTGCCATTGTAACAGTTCCACGTGGAAGTGCGGTATGCTCAGAAACCCTGGAAGCTGTATTTACAGTCTGTGTACGATATTCCGGAATTTCCGCGCGACGTCTGGTTTCAAATGGCTCCGGTACATCCCCCGGTTTTACCACGGACTGCTGTTTCTTTACCGGTTCTTCTTTTCCAAAAGGCACTGTCTGGATCATTTCTCTTGTTGTAAGAGCCTTGTGAACTGTCTCGTAAACTGCATCATAAACTTCCGTTCCTCTTGCAAACCGCACCTCCATCTTGCTTGGATGCACATTTACATCCAGATCATTTCCCTCCATCTGAATATGAAGAGAAACAAAGGGAAACTTATGCTGCATGAGAAACCCCTTATAGGCGTCCTCTATCCCTTTTGCAATGATCCGGTTCTTTACAAAACGTCCGTTAATATAATAATTCTCAAAGGTACGGTTACCTCTGGAAATCTCCGGTTTTCCCACAAAACCCTCAATCTTCATGAAATCATTCTCGTAGGATACCTCAAGAAGTGCTTTGGTAATATCTCTTCCATATATATTATAGATCACATCTTTCACATTGTAATTTCCGGAAGTATGAAGCTTCACCTGTTTATTCTGGATATATTTAAAAGAAATCTCAGGATGGGACAATGCCAGCTGCTCCATCAAAGTGCTGACATAATTTCCCTCCGTAGTATCTGATTTCAGGAACTTGCTTCTAGCAGGTGTATTGTAAAAAAGATTTCTCACCAGGAAAGTAGTTCCTTCCGGTGCTCCCATATCCTCTAAAGACTCCTGTACACCACCATTGATCACATAACGGACTCCGCTTAATGCAGATGGGGTTTTTGTGATCAGTTCCACCTGCGCAACAGCAGCAATACTGGACAAAGCCTCACCGCGAAATCCAAGAGACGCAATGTGTTCCAGATCCTCAATCTTCTCAATCTTACTGGTGGCATGACGCAAAAATGCCAGGGGTACCTGATCTCTTTCCATACCCCCGCCATTATCTGTGATACGTATCATCTTTTTGCCACCGTCTGTGATCTCCACTGTTACAGCAGTTGCTCCTGCATCAATTGCATTTTCCACAAGCTCCTTCACAATGGAGGACGGACGTTCCACTACCTCACCGGCAGCGATCTTATCTATGGTCTGCTGGTCTAATACTGCAATTTTTCTCAACTTTTATCACCATCTGTTCTTAATTTTGTTCTGCAGGTTATAAAGTGTATTCATTGCCTCGATAGGAGTCATATTCCCCATATCAAGACCTTTTATCTCATCAATGATATCGTTATCCTTAACTGTATCGAACAGAGACATCTGTGCCATATCCATCTGATCGTATACAGGCTTTTTCTTTTTCGCAGATGTCAGGTCTTTTACTGCTGCCGTAATATCTGCATCACTCAGTTCCTCCACCAATTCCTTTGCTCTCTGGATAACAGAATCCGGAACACCGGCAAGCTTGGCAACCTGGATACCATAACTTTTGTCTGCGCCGCCCTGAACGATCTTACGCAGAAATACAATATCGTCCCCTTTTTCCTTGACAGCAATACAGTAGTTATTAACTCCCGGAATTTTACCCTCCAGTTCAGTAAGCTCATGATAATGGGTGGCAAATAATGTCTTTGCACCACAAAGCTTCGTATTGCTGATATGCTCGATCACAGCCCAGGCAATGGCAAGTCCGTCAAAGGTACTGGTGCCACGTCCGATCTCATCCAGGATCAGAAGGCTCCTTGCAGTCGCGTTTCTCAGAATATTGGCAACCTCTGTCATCTCTACCATAAAGGTACTCTGACCACTTGCCAGATCATCAGAGGCACCCACACGGGTGAAAATCCTGTCAACAATTCCAATGTTTGCTTTTTCAGCAGGGACAAAGCTTCCGATCTGTGCCATCAGTACGATCAGGGCAGTCTGTCTCATGTAGGTAGACTTACCTGCCATGTTCGGACCTGTGATAATGGATACCCTTTTCTTATGGTTATCCAGATATGTATCATTTGCAATAAACATATCGTTCTCTATCATCTGTTCCACAACAGGATGGCGGCCGTTTTTAATATCTATCACACCTGTTGTATTTGTCTTCGGACGTACAAAATGATTTCTTTCCGCAACCAGTGCAAGAGAAGCAAACACATCCAGTGCAGCCACTGCCTTGGCAGTCTTCTGGATCCGCATAACTTCTTTCCCGACTGTATCCCTCACATCACAGAACAGTTCATATTCCAGAGCATACAGCTTATCCTCTGCCCCAAGGATCAGGTCTTCCAGTTCCTTTAACTCCTGGGTAATGTATCGCTCTGCATTGGTAAGCGTCTGTTTGCGGATATAATTGTCCGGCACCAGATCCTTAAAGGTGTTGGTAATCTCCAGAGAATAGCCAAATACGCGATTATATTTGATCTTCATTGTTTTGATGCCTGTACGCTCCCGCTCTTTGGCCTCCAGTTCTGAAAGCCATTTCTTGCCATCTGTCCTGGAACGTCGGAATTTATCTACATCCTCATTATAGCCCTCTTTAATGATTCCTCCATCCTTCTGTGCAAGAGGCGGGTCTTCCACGATGGCACGCTTGATCAGATCTGTCACATCCTCCAGCGAATCCATATCCTCATAGATTTTCTGAAGCAGAGGTGTTTTAAATTCTTTTAAAACCTGTTTTATATAAGGAAGCATTTCCAGCGAAGAAGCAAATGCGATCAGATCTCTTGGATTCGCAGATTTATAGCTGATACGACTGATCAGTCGTTCCAGGTCATAAACAGGTCCCAGATATTCCCTGATCTCATCCCGGAGCATTCCGTTTTTATTTAACTCTTCCAGTGCTTCCAGACGTTGTTCAATCTCATCTCTGTCGATCAGTGGCTGCTCCACATAACTGCGGAGAGTTCTTGCCCCCATTGCTGTTTTTGTCTTATCCAGTACCCAGAGAAGGGAACCTCTTTTCTGTTTCTCTCTCAGGGTTTCCACAAGTTCCAGATTCCTGCGGCTGGAACTGTCAATAAGCATATATTTCTCTGCTGCATAGGGACGGATAGTTGTCATATGGGACAAGGCTGTCTTCTGGGTTTCTTTCAGATATAAGAAAAGAGCTCCTGCAGCAATGATCCCGCAGTCATAATCACCAACGCCCAATCCCTCCAGAGAACCTACATGAAAATGATCTTTTAGTGTGCGGCGGCACAACTCGTCATCGAAATACCAGGAATCCAATGAAAAAACACAAATCCCCAGACGGTTCTGCAAATCATCTGTATCTATATTAGACATATAAAAAGAATCATTACAGATAATCTCTGCAGGAACAAATTTATTGATCTCATCAAGAAGTTTCTGAGGTTTGTCCACCTCTGTAAGGAAACAGTCACCTGTTGTAATGTCTGCAATAGCGCATCCGAAATGTTCTTCCATAGACACAATAGACATCAGGTAATTATTCTTTGTCTCATCAAGAGCAGCAGCATCCAGTGTGGTTCCTGGGGTTACGATCCTTACAACCTCACGCTTTACCAGTCCTTTGGCTTTTTTAGGATCCTCTACCTGCTCACAGATTGCTACCTTATGTCCTCTCTCGATCAGACGATTAATATAAGTCTCCGCAGCATGATAAGGGACACCACACATGGGTGCCCTCTCCTCTAATCCGCAGTCTTTTCCTGTAAGGGTAATCTCCAGTTCCCTGGTGACAAGCAATGCATCATCAAAAAACATTTCATAAAAATCTCCCAGACGGTAGAATAAAATGCAGTCTTTATATTGTTCCTTTGTCTTGCAGTATTCCTGCATCATCGGACTCATTGCCATTTAATTGTTATCTCCTATCTTCATAACAGCTCACTGCTGTTTTTTATCTCGTATATATTGTATTTTTGACATCTTAAGATTTTAACATGAATAAATAGAAGATGCAAGATAGAGTATAAACATTTATTCTATCCCTAAAATGAAACTCATAAAAAATCGCAAAAACACTTGTTCTGATACAATAAATATATTATAATAGAAAAAAGAACAATATGCTCTTGAAAATTGGACGGTCGAAATAAGCAATAAGTGAGTGTACATAATGAGTTTAGATAATCATTCTCATTCA
>NZ_JAAIMY010000077.1 GCF_013300825.1 Blautia wexlerae | reverse complement strand
TTCAAGGAGGGATAGATTTGAATGTATTTGAAGCTGTGAAGCAGTCCGTCACAACCAGACAGGCTGCGGAGCATTATGGAATCCATGTAGGGCGGAACGGGATGGCTTGCTGCCCGTTCCATCATGATAAAACCCCAAGCATGAAGCTGGATCGGCGTTACCACTGCTTCGGCTGCGGTGCGGATGGGGATGTGATTGATTTTGCCGCCGCCCTGTATGGGCTGGGAAAGAAAGAAGCCGCCGTACAGCTGGCACAGGACTTCGGGCTTTCCTATGAGGACTGGAAACCGCCGGGAAAAGCAAAAAAGCCAAAGCCCCGGCAGAAATCCCCGGAGGAACAGTTTCAGGAAGCAAAAAACCGCTGCTTCCGTATTCTTGCCGATTATCTCCACCTACTCCGAGTGTGGAGAAAGGAATATGCCCCGCACTCCCCGGAGGAAGTCTTTCATCCCCGGTTTGTGGAAGCCTTACAGAAGCAAGACCATGTGGAATATCTGCTGGATGTGCTGCTGTTCGGGGAAACAGAGGAAAAAGCGGCTTTGATTACGGAATACGGAAAGGATGTGATACAGCTTGAACAGCGAATGGCAGAGCTTGCAGCCGCAGACGCAGCAAGAACTAAAAAACACCATGAACGCCATGCAGCCGCCCCAGAGCATTGAGGAAATCAAGGCGGGGCTGGAAACCACCGAGAAAGGCGGTGTCCGTCAGAGCATACGGAACTGCCTGACCGTATTCCAGCGTGACCCGCTGCTTTCCGGGGCTATCGCATACAACATCCTGACCGACCGCAAGGACATCATAAAGCCCATCGGCTTCCACAGGGACAGCACCGCCTTAAACGATACGGACATGAAATATCTGCTTCTCTATCTGGAAGAAACCTACGGGCTTACCAATGAGAAAAAGATTGATAACGCCATCGGGATTGTGGCGAATGAAAACAAGTACCACCCCATCCGGGATTATTTAAGTTCCCTTGTGTGGGACGGGACAGAGCGAATCCGCTTCTGCCTACGGCACTTTCTGGGGGCTGACGCAGATGATTACACCTATGAAGCGTTGAAGCTGTTCCTGATGGGCGCTATCTCACGAGCCTTTCAGCCGGGGTGCAAGTTTGAAATCATGCTCTGTCTGGTCGGAGGTCAGGGGGCTGGCAAGTCCACCTTCTTCCGTCTGCTGGCAGTCCGGGACGAGTGGTTCTCCGATGATTTGCGGAAGC
>NZ_JAAIMY010000075.1 GCF_013300825.1 Blautia wexlerae | reverse complement strand
AGCTCGGTAATCCAGCCTTTGAGGTTTTGGATAAGCTGCCGGATGGACTTCATCAGGCGGTTGGCGGCTCTGATTTCCCGGTTCAGGTTGCCGATATTCGTCTGGATACCTCGCTTTTCCATCTGCCGGACAGCAGCACCCTCATGGACAGTAGGGATAATATCAAGCCCCTGTCTGGCATAGGAACGCAAGTCCACACGCTCCGGGCGATCATTGGCTTCCAGATAGCGGTTCTGGATGACCTCCCATTCATGCCGCCAGATTTCACAATACTTCTGGTCGTTCCAGTCAACCGTATCCTCCTTGTGGCTTTTCCACCTGCCAGATAGTAGCTTTATCCGTTCCCCGTTCTCATCAAGGTCATAAACCTTGCGGCTCTTGGGAAGCCATTTTCCATGTTCGTCCATTGCCCGCATCGTCAGCAGGACATGGGCGTGGGGATTGTGTCCCGGCGGATGGGGGTCATGGATGGCAAAATCAGCAATCATGCCTTTTGAAACAAACTGCTGCTGGCAAAACTCCCGGACAAGGACAGCATATTGGTCGGGCGGTATCTCTCTGGGAATGGTAAGCACCCACCGCCTTGCAAGCTGGGAGTTCCATTGCTTCTCCACCGCTTCGGTGGCGTTCCATAGGGTATTGCGGTCTGCATACTCCGGCGTGGCATTTGCCGGGAGCAGGATTTCATTGTGGACGATACCTCGCTTTTCTGGGTAGTGCTTCACTTCTTGGTCGTATTCACAGAACAGCTTTTCGCCGCTCTGGTAGGCAGCGGCGGCAACCGCAGACTGCTGTTGGCTACGCTGAACAATCGAGATTTCGTTGTGTGGACAGGGCATTTCGTATCCCTCCTTTCTATGCTTGGTGGATGGGGTGGCGTTTTACCACCTCATTTTGGGCAGAAAAAAAGCAGGAGACCTTTTTCAGATTTCCTGCTCGGTGTGCCGCTGTGTAAGCGGCGGGTATTTAGTTGTGAAAGTTCGGGACAAGTTGACCCGATGTGTGTAGAATAACAAACTGGATTTATTTTTCTTTACATTTTATGCCGTAATTTCCCCTACTACCATTTTCGTAGCCCCTATATATTTCATATCTTTTTCCATTTATCTCCACTTCGTCATCGTTAATAAATGTATAAGACTTACCATTTTCTTCACAATACTTTGAAATTGCTTCCATAGTTTTTGCAAGAGTTGGGTAATTGGCACTATCCTCATAAGGAACCCAAAAAGCTTTTTTAAACATATAAAATACCTCCTTCTAATTTGTTAAGTAATCCACGAATTTTCAAAGCGTTATAAAATAATAGTATCATACAGCTTCGCAAAAATCCACTTATAACTTCAAACTTGTCGGCTGGGAACAGCTTGCAACGCAAGGTGTCCCCAGATGGCAAGTCCAC
>NZ_JAAIMY010000074.1 GCF_013300825.1 Blautia wexlerae | reverse complement strand
GCACAGCATTATCCGGATTACGCATACAATCATCCACTGTATAGTTCTGGTATGAAGATCTATAGTGATGCGTCGGTAAGTGATTTCTTTAAGAGCATCACCAAGGATAAGAGTACAGGCTTTCTGAATGAATGGAATGCAAAGAGAAATCGAAGGGAGCGTATTTATATTTCCTATGATTCTACGAATAAGAACTGTCAGGCCGGAGAGATTGAACTGGCTGAATTCGGTCATGCCAAGACAGATATCGGTTCAGCTATCATCAACTATTCGGTTGGATATGATCTTAAGAATAAAGAACCACTCTTTTATGAAGCCTATCCTGGAAGTATTAACGACGTATCACAGCTTAGGACCATGCTTGGTAAAATCACTGGGTATGGCTATAAAAAAATCGGTTTCATTTTGGACAGGGGATATTTCAGCCGTGGAAATATACGCTATTTAGACGAATGTGGTTATAGTTTTGTGATCATGGCTAAAGGCATGTCTTCTTTCATAAGTGATTTGATCTTAGAGAACAAAGGAACGTTCGAAAATAAGCGCTCTTGTGACATGAATGCCTATGGTGTGTATGGAAAAACAGTACAAAGGACTTTATTTGAAGGCGATGAAAAAAAGAGATACATTCATATTTATCATAGTATTTCAAAAGATGCTGATGAACGGGAGCATTTTGAAAACGCACTGAGAGAGCGGACAGCTTTGCTGATGTCACATCAGAATGAAACAGTAGAGTTCGGTTCAGCTTACGAAAAATACTTTTATCTTCACTACGATAAAGATGGCGTGTTTTTATATCCGGAAGAAAAAACAACTGTGACAGAACGGGAAATATCATTATGCGGATACTTTGTTATTATTACATCCGAAAGGATGACCGCAAAGGAAGCACTGCATCTTTATAAGAGCCGTGATGTATCTGAGAAACTTTTTGCCTCTGATAAATCATTCCTTGGAAACAAGAGCATGCGTTCACATACAAACGAAGGAGTTGAGGGAAGGATTTTTACACAATTCATCGCACTGATAATCCGAAACAAAATTTATACTGCATTACAGGAAGAGAACGAAAAACTTGAGAAGAAACAGAATTATATGACAGTTCCGGCAGCAATCAGGGAACTTGAGAAGATTGAAATGACACGCCAGACGGATAATGTATACCGGCTGGACCATGCTGTAACAGCAAAGCAGAAAAAAATCTTAAAGGCTTTTGGGATGAATGAAGGAAACATTACTTATCGAGCCGGAGAGATCAGTAATACACTTAAGAAATCAAACATTCAGAAAGAAAGGCGGTAAATATGGCACGTGAAATAAACGCAGAACTACTGGACACTAAAATTGAAAAAGCACAGCGGGATCTGGTGAAAGCAAAGCATCGGTATGATGCTGCGGCAGCAACATTAAAAGATTTATTGGATAAGAGGGATGCACTTCGCCAGAAAAAGTTATTGGATGCTATAGCACAGAGTGGACGGAGCTATGAAGAAATCATGCAGTACCTGCACAGTAAATCTGAAGAGG
>NZ_JAAIMY010000073.1 GCF_013300825.1 Blautia wexlerae | reverse complement strand
GATATGCACAGTTTGCGCTTTCATCTACTACAATATATTTATGGTTAATATCCCTTACAGCCAGTAAGGAATTATCCATCTTGTTGCTTAAGCTGTTAAAATGTATGGAGCAATCGGTATATCGTCTTATTCATCTTGGACTTCGCGTCCGTTGCCGAGACTGATAACCAGCTCCTCATTTGCAGCGTTCGTTTTATGCAGGTTGAACTGCCTTCGGTACGTTCGTGTCACACCACAGTAGATGGAATAGGCAATGAGTAAAACTGGTCTTTATCCATTGCATAATCTGATTTTAAGGAGTGACAAATTTATGAATATGAATGCAGTAGGTATTGATGTTTCCAAAGGAAAAAGCATGGTTGCTATCCTTCGTTCTTATGGTGAGATCATTTCAAAACCATTTGAAGTCAAACACACAGTCAGTGGGATTCGCTCTCTCATTGAGCAGATCCAATCCATTGATGGCGAATCTCGTATTGTCATGGAACACACCGGTCGTTATTACGAACCTCTTGTCCGTGAACTTTCGAAAGCTGACCTTTTTGTATCTGCCATAAATCCCAAACTCATCAAAGATTTTGGAGACAACTCTCTCCGCAAAGTAAAGTCCGATAAAGCGGATGCAGTAAAAATTGCACGCTATACTCTTGACAGTTGGACGGAACTCAGACAGTATAGTCTCATGGATGAAATTCGTAATCAACTGAAAACCATGAACCGCCAGTTTGATTTTTACATGAAACACAAAACCGCTATGAAAAATAATCTAATCAGCATCCTTGACCAAACTTATCCGGGAGCTAACACTTATTTTGACAGCCCTGCCCGTGAGGATGGAAGTCAAAAATGGGTTGACTTTTCAGCCACCTACTGGCATGTGGATTGTGTTCGTAAACTCTCTCTAAACGCCTTTATCGACCACTATCAAAAGTGGTGTAAACGCAGGAAGTACAACTTCAGCCGTTCAAAAGCTGTTGAAATCTATGAAGCATCTAAGGAGCTTGTTTCTATACTTCCAAAAGACGATCTGACAAAGTTAATCATCAAACAGGCTGTAGAACAATTAAATACGGCTTCACAGACTGTGGAACAGCTTCGTACCATGATGAATGAGGCTGCTTCTAAACTGCCGGAATACCCTGTTGTCATGGCTATGAAAGGTGTAGGTAAATCGCTTGGTCCACAGCTTATGGCAGAGATTGGTGATGTCTCCCGATTTACCCACAAAGGAGCCATTACAGCCTTTGCAGGCGTTGATCCCGGTGTAAATGAATCCGGTTCATATGAGCAGAAAAGCGTTCCTGCTTCCAAGCGCGGTTCCAGTACTCTTCGTAAGACTCTGTTTCAAGTCATGGATGTTCTCATCAAAACAAAGCCACAGGATGATCCTGTCTACTTGTTTATGGATAAGAAACGAGCACAAGGAAAGCCTTATTACGTCTACATGACAGCCGGTGCGAATAAGTTTCTTCGCATCTACTATGGTCGAGTGAAAGAATATCTGTCTTCACTCCCAGAATAAATATCTCGTCAATACCTTTATTTTAGACCAGCGAATATCGGTGGTCTTATTTTAATGTTCAAAATCTTGCAAAAATTTTTGCCTGAAATCATCAATTTGCTATTGACTTTTTATTTGCAGGCTCGGTAATTGAATTGCCGAGGATTCCCGCTTATTATCCTAAA
>NZ_JAAIMY010000072.1 GCF_013300825.1 Blautia wexlerae | reverse complement strand
GATTGCAAATGCTCAGAGGTTACATTTTTTAATTTCCGTTCTGCCAGCGGATGTTTCTTAATATTTCGTATTGTTCCGAGGTAATTCTCCACCGTACCATTGCTGAGCGTACTTGTTTTTAATTCCTCCTCTGCCCACACATCTAAAAGTTGTCCGACTGTGAGATTTTCCGCTTTGGCAACAAATTTCTTTTTCTCATAATCATCCATTGCCTGACGGAGCAGCTTTTCAGTTTCACTTTTGCTTTCTGTTCCAACGCATTCTTTCTGAACAAGATTGCCGCTTGCGTCCTCTACATAGAAGCGGTAGTACCATTTCTTTCCTTTTTTTCTTACAGATCCTTTTGCCATAATCGTATGTCTCCTTTCGATATTAGACAATCGGAACTGATGAAATGCTTCGTGCGTGTAAGTATATCATAACTCCGGTTGTCTTACTATACCGATTCGGAATCTTCGTATAAGACTTCTGATAAAAGATTTGCAAGCCTTTGTTCTGCTGTTTTTGGTTTCTTGGAATAGAGCCTTACAACGTCTGCCATCTCATTAAAAGCATTGATGGTAGGAGTGATTTCCCTTAAGAACATAATCTCATTATATTCATCATTCGATTCAAACCCTATTGTTTTGGCAATATCCGTCTGACCATCATTCCCCTTGAAGTTTTTGCAGGCGAACTGAAAGGAATCCAAAAACAGACCATATTGTTTTAACATCAGCAGTAATAAATCTTTTGAAAAAGCATCTTCTTCTTTGGTAAGGGCAAGCGGTAACTGTTCCAGAATATCTCCCATCGCATCACGAATCTGTAACTCTCTCTTATCCGTAATGTCGGTTTCATATTCATCTGTTTCCCCTTTGAGCCATTCCACAGATACATGAAGTGCTTCCGAAAGACCTTCCAGCACCATTTTTTTCGTATTGTCAATCGAACCATTCTCATAACGCAGGATTGTAGAAGCGGTAACCCCCATCTTTTCTGCGACATAAGGCTGTGTCAGATTCAATTCCAGACGGCGCTGTTTTACTCTGCTGCCTATCAGCTTGCGTAGTTCTTTATCTTTCATGCTGACTGCCTCCTTTTTCGGTATGTATGAATTATAGCATTGCTTTTCCAAAATTGCAATATGCAATATAAGGTTTGTTTTTAATATTTCGTAACGCTTGACAAAAAGATATGAAAAGGATATACTTACATCACAAGAATTGCATAATGCAATTTATAAGGAGGTGATTATATGACGCAAAGAAAAATTGCATTATCCATCGAAGAAGCTGCTGACTATACGGGAATCGGCAGAAACACCTTAAGACAGCTTGTAGAATGGAAGAAACTTCCGGTATTAAAGGTTGGTCGCAAAGTCCTGATTAAAACCGATATTCTGGAAATGTTTATGGAAGCTAATGAAGGTCGTGATTTGAGGGATAGAGGAAATGTAAAAGCCGTAACAAGAACTGCGGCAAATTAAAAAGGCGGCTTCCAAAGAAACCGCCAAAGGTTCTATCAGACCGAAGCCATGATATACCTACACGCAAGAAGATTATACCATGTGCTTCTTCTGATACGCAACCGAGAACTTATGTTTGCAAAAGAAAGGGGAATGTAATCATGGCAAAATCAACAAAAAGTTATGAAGAACGAATGCTTGAAATGGAAAAGAAGGAACAGGAAAGCCTTGAAAAAGCAAAACGATATGCAGCACAGAAGAAAGAACTTCTGAAACGAAAGAAAGCCGAAGAAAGTAAAAAACGAACCCATAGGCTCTGTCAGGTTGGCGGTGCGGTGGAATCCGTTCTTGGT
>NZ_JAAIMY010000071.1 GCF_013300825.1 Blautia wexlerae | reverse complement strand
GACGCAGCTCAGCGAATCTCTGACCTTGAACGAGAAATTAAACAAAGAGAACAGAGCCGGGAATATTCAAGCATTAAAGAACGACTTGAAGCTGGCAGACAGAGCATTGCAGATCGAGAAAGAGAAGCTGCGAAGCGCAAACGTCACGATAGGGGAATGTCAAGATAAAATACGACTTGAGTTTCCGCAGAATTATCCCCCTAAGATAAATCTGCTGAGTTTTGTTATCCACAACTTTCAAAAAATGGCCAAAATATAAGGAATCCTGTTCCTTTTTGATGTAAAATTAAGCTGTCAAACAAAAACCTTACTAAACAAAAAAGAAAGGGGATTCCTTATGGCTAATTCTACATCAATTACTTACCGTTTGAAAAGAAAAATTTGGGCTTTTACTAATAAAATCTCCCGCAGACTTTCGAAACCAGATCGGAAGTTCACAGCAGATATGGTTTATGGCATTCTGGCATCCAGAAGCTGCCTGCTCACTGATATTTCCGACCAGCTTCATGAAACGGTACATAAGGCGAATACTATAAAACGGCTTTCCAATCATCTTTCGGAAGGAACGCCGGCTTCTGCGGCTGCTTCTTATCTCCACACCGTAAAAAGACTCGTACCATCCAATCCCGTAATCCTCATTGATGAAAGTGATATCGTAAAACCGGATGGAAAACAGTTTGAAGCTCTTGGTATCGTTCGCGATGGTTCGGAAAGTACACAGACGAAAAGTATTTATAAAAAGGGCTATCATGTAACTGAGGCCTGTGCCCTGACTGCCAGCAAGCATCCTGTCAGTGTTTTTTCCATGATCCATTCTTCTGCTGAGAAGGACTATAAATCTGTAAACACCATCACGTTTGATGCGATCAGACAGGCATCTGCTCTTTTCGGAAAGGCTACTTTTGTCATGGACCGTGGTTATGATGACAATAAGATATTTCTCATCTTCGACCACCTGAAGCAGGATTACGTGATCCGCCTGAAATCCAACCGGAAACTTCTTTATCACAACAAATGGACAAAGGCAACCGAACTGCGGAACCGGAGGAAAGGAAAAGTCAAAGCGGATGTTTTCTATAAGGGAAAAGAGCATACCGCATATCTTTCCCACGTAAAAGTTCAGATCACTGCCTCCCGGAAAAATATTTATCTGGTTCTGGTCTACGGGATCACGGAACATCCCATGATGCTTGCCACGAACAAAGAGATCCGCTCAAAAGAGGATTTGATCCGCATTGCCCGGACTTACTTTTCCAGATGGCGGATCGAGGAATATTTTCGCTGTAAAAAGCAGACTTTTCAGTTTGAAAACTTCCGGGTAAGGAAACTGGAAGCCATTAACGCTCTTAACTTTTATATTACTTTAGCCATGGCATTTTTAGCTCAGGAAGAATCAAGTCCTGAGACAAACGCCCTGAAAGTTTCAATCATGCAGGAAGCAGATCCAATCAAGGATAAAGTCAGTTTCTGCTATTATCGGCTGGCAAAGGGCATCTCCGGCATACTGTCATATGCCAAAGAGGGCATCCGGCTCTGGTACCGGACAAAGCGTCCGGCGTACCGTCAACTCTGTCTTAAGCTGACCGCTTAAATAGATAAAAGAATATGTCTCCCAAAGTCCGGTTCCGGCGGGGCTTATTAAAGTGCCTCTACGCTCAGTACTGCCACTCTGAATTTCTCAAAAAATCGGCAGATTGGCACTTTGGGTAGACATAGCTATTTTTTTATTGCAGTTTGCGGAAACTCAAGAAAATACGATGCTTAACACAACAACGGGATTATGCCCGGACACATCAGAAAATCGTAGAGATACCGG
>NZ_JAAIMY010000070.1 GCF_013300825.1 Blautia wexlerae | reverse complement strand
ACAAAGTAGGTAGACCCAAGGAACCTCCCCTTGAGTCCCCATCAGAACCGTACGTGAGCCTCTCGACTCATACGGCTCCCTCTCCAACAGATGGTAATATTCCAAATTTCCAGTGTACAAACAAGTTTCTGTCTCTTCTGGCTACTGCACCAAGCCAGTACTCGGCTCTGCTTCTCGTGTTTTTCTTTTTATAACTTCGTCGTACCCATTTAATCAGACATTGATTGATATAACGCAACACCTCATAAAATTCTGACTTATAATAGTGTGTGTAGTAGTTAATCCATCCTTGCACTACTTTGTTTATCATGTTCCCAATATCTTTTAATGAGAGATCCGCCTTTAACTGTATCTTCCATCCTCTGATCTTCTGTTTCATAGCAGTTTTGGCTTTTTCACTGACCGCAGGCGTAAAGCCTACAAAGAACTTTCCTTCTTTATTCTTATTTAGCCTTGGTCTGAACGTATATCCCAGAAAAGTGAATTGAGTACAACTATAGTTTCGTGACCTTCGGTCATCCTTGCAGTAGACAATACGTGTCTTTTCTTTATTCAGTTCCAATCCAAACTGCTGAAAACGTTCTTCCAGTTTCTGCTTTATAAATACAGCCTGCTTGTACGATTGGCAGTGCAGTACTCCATCATCAGCATATCTTTCCCACCAGATGTTCGGATATGCTTTTGTCATAAAGTCATCAAATACATAGTGAAGAAATAGATTTGCAAGCACAGGACTGATAACTCCTCCCTGAGGTGTTCCTGACCTGCGTTCAGCAATCGAGCCATCACTCATGATGAACGGCACTGTAAGCCAGCGTTTTATATAAAGTATCAGCCATTTTATTTGCGTATGTTTCTCAACCATGTACATCAGATATCCATGTTTGATGTTATCAAAGAGCCCTTTGATATCTAATTCCAATACCCAGTCTCTTTTAAAACATCTTTCCCTTGCTTGTCCTACTGCCTGAATTGCAGATTTGTTCGGACGGTATCCATATGAGTCATTGTAAAACATTGGCTCAACCAGCGGTTCAAAGTACATCTTCGCAGCCATTTGTGCGATTCTGTCTTCTACTGTTGGAATTCCCAAAATTCTGGTGCCACCATTTTTCTTGGGTATTGCTACTGCCCTTACAGGCTTCGGGAAATAACTTCCTGATGCCATCCGGTTCCATAGTTTATACAGGTTGTTATTAAGATGCTCCTCAAACTCTTTTATGGTTTGTTCATCCACCCCGTAACTTCCTGCGTTTTCCTTTACCGCCTGAAAAGCTGCAATTACAGCCTTCTTTGAAATATCAAACTGTTTTGCTTCGCTCATAAGCTCCTCCTTATTCCTAAGTTGACTTATTTACTCTGCTTGGATACTGTGGCTTCTTCGCTCTGTTTTCTTTTCAGAAACCCTCTTCACTACTACAAGCCACTCTGCCCCTATGACTGTATCAGTACTCTGTACCTTGCGGTTCGTCCACTTGGCACTCTCCCTTAACACCAGCCCGTAGGTTCCCACGTTCCATGTGAATGCCTGAACAGTGTTCATGCCACCTTTACGCCGTCCACCGCATAACCAGTAAATAGGCTCCCGTTATGCTTATCCCAGGTTAACGACTGACCCCCTGGTTTTGATGGAGTCTCTACGCTTTCGACGTTTTCGTAAGTGGTTCACAGCTTCGTTCATCTCCACTGTCCACACCTGACTGTTTTGTACAGCCTTTTCTCTGACGCTCAGTACCATAGCTTTTGACTACAGCACCTCAGAGTGATTTGGAACCTCCACCTATATAGCGGTTCCGATGGGCCTGCCATCATCATTCACACAGCATGGCTATACTTGTTTGGCATCATGTCACAAGTTTCCGCCTTCGTGGCGCACAATC
>NZ_JAAIMY010000069.1 GCF_013300825.1 Blautia wexlerae | reverse complement strand
ACGCGCGACCTTGCCAAGGTCGAGACCGCGGGTTCGAGCCCCGTCTATCGCTCTTGGGACTTCGGAGAATCCGAAGTCCTTTTTTATTCTGATTCAGTATCCAAATCGCCGTAGAAGGTCAGAAGACAGAGACCGCAAATTCCTACAAGACCATATATGATCCTGGAAATCCAGCTCATGCTTCCGAAAAGGAGAGCAACCAGATTCAGATTGAAAAAACCGATCAGTCCCCAGTTAACAGCTCCGATAATGGAAATCGTCAGTGCCGTATATCTTAAACATTTACTTCCCATAAGTCACCATCCTTTCGTATCCCTGTGGCTGTAGACAGCTCTGACAGGAATCATAAAGCTATTACATTTCATATTGTTTCATGAAAGACAAAAAATATGCACAGCAGGTTCAAATTAATTTTGAATAATTGTGCGTCGCATTCTCGTTACTTTAGCCTGCAAATAAAAAGTCAATACTAAAATTGAAGAAAGTTAAAAAACTTTACAGGTTAAAAATTAGGCATTAAAATAAGGCCACCACAACCAGTGCTGGTCTGAAAGTAAAAGTTTTGAATTAGCTTGGATCAGGAAGAACAGAAAGATATTCTTTCACTCGTCCATAGTATATTTTGAGAAATTTATTAGCACCTGCAGTCATATAAACATAGTAAGGCTTACCCTGGGTGCGTTTTCTGTCCATGAATTGATATACAGGATCATCCTGAGGCATGGTTTTGATAAGAACATCCATTACTTGAAAAAGAGTCTTTCTTAAATTTGAAGATCCACGTTTGGATGTTGGGACGCTTTTTTGTGCATAGGAACCAGATTCGTTTACCCCAGGATCAACTCCGGCGAATGCAGTAAGGGCTCCTTTATGCGTGAATCTGGTTACATCACCGATCTCAGCCATAAGCTGTGGACCGAGAGATGGACCAATCCCTTTAAACTGCATGACAATTGAGTATTCAGGAAGCTTTGAGGCAGTCTCGTTCATGAGAGTGCGTATTGTTTCGACAGTAACGGAAGTACTGTTGAGCTGATCGATAGCTTGTCTGATGATATGTTTGGTTATTTCATTCTTAGGAAATACTGGAACAAGTTCCTTTGTTTTGGTGTAAATTTCTTCCGCTTTTGATTTATTGAAGGCATATTTTTTGCGCTTGCACCAGTTCTGATAATGTTCAACAAAAGCGTTTAGAGACATTTTACGAATGCAATCTACATGCCAGTATGTAGAGACAAAATCAACCCATTTCTGGGAACCATCACTGCGGGTGGGACTATTGAAATAAGTATTTGCATTTGGATAGGTCTGGTCAATGAGGCCAATAAGATTATTTTTCATAGCCGTTTTTTGTTTCACATAGAAATGGAACTGACGATTCATGACCTTTAGCTGAGCGCGTAATTCATCTGTAATACTATACGGTTCAAGACTTTGCCATTTGTCAAGAGCGTAGCGGGCAATCTTGACAGAATCAGCTTTGTCGGACTTGATTTTGCGAAGAGAATCGTTATTAAAATCTTTGACCAACTTGGGATTAACAGCACTGACAAAGAGATCTGCTGCTGAAAGCTGGTGAGCAAGTGCTTCGTAGTAGCGGCCGGTATGTTCCATTACAACCCGGGATTCACGTTCGATAGAATGAATAAGTTTAATAAGTGAATGGATATCACTGGATGTGTGCTTAATCTCAAAAGGAGAGGATACAATCTCCCCAAATGGTCTCAGAATTGTAACCATACTTTTACCTTTTGAAACATCGATACCTACTGCGTTCATAAATTTATCACTCCTTAAAAAATATTACAATGGATAAATACCAGTTTTACTCATTACCTGTTCAAACTACTGTGTGTGACACGAATGCACCTAATGTGATTCAACCTGCATAAAACGAACACTGTGAATGAGGAGCCGGTTATCAGTCTAAAGTACGGACGCGAGGTCCAAGTGATGAAGTCGATATACCATTGCATCCTACATTCTAACAGTTTAAGTAATGAGATGGATAAATCCTTACTGGAAGTAAGGGGATTACCCATAAATATATTGTAGTAGTGATGAGTTAGACGGCTTGAATGAAAAAGTAAATTCTACATTCTAATATACCTTGATTTTATGCGGGAT
>NZ_JAAIMY010000006.1 GCF_013300825.1 Blautia wexlerae | reverse complement strand
AAGAACCGCGGGACACGCGGGGATAGCCTGTTTTAGCTTTGCCCTGAAGGGCAATCGAGCAGGAAGCCCCCATTTCAAAATCTGTAAGATTTAAGTGGCGAGAGCATGTCACAAATAAAGTAGTGATTGTGACGGGAGGCGCACAGGGCATTGGAAAGACTATTGCAGAGGAATTTCAGAAGCAAGGAGCCCTTATCTGCAGCATTGATAAACAGCCTGGAGTTTACTTTACCGGTGATCTTGCACAGCAGGATACATTGGAGAAATTTGCTCAAAAGGTGATTACTGAATATGGTCATGTGGATTATCTTATCAACAACGCATTACCGTTGATGAAAGGAATTGACAACTGCTCTTATGAAGAATTCAATTATGCATTAAAAGTAGGTGTTACGGCACCGTTTTATCTGGCCAAACTATTTCAGCCATATTTTCTGAAGGAGCTGCCATTGTCAATATTTCATCTTCCCGTGACCGCATGAGTCAACCTCAAACAGAAAGTTACACCGCAGCAAAAGGCGGAATTTCAGCATTAACTCATGCGTTGGCAGTCAGCCTTGCAGGAAGAGTACGAGTCAATTCAATCTCTCCGGGATGGATAGATACTGACTTTACCGAATATACAGGAGCAGATGCAGTGCAGCAGCCAGTTCATCGTGTGGGAAATCCCATGGATATTGCCAATATGGTACTGTTTCTTTGTTCTGAAAAAGCAGGCTTTATTACAGGTGAAAATATCTGTATTGACGGTGGTATGACAAAACAAATGATTTATCATGGTGATTGTGGGTGGAGATTTGACATCTAAGTCACGTATTAGAAACACAAAATGTACAAAAGGAGAAGAACTATGAAATTTAAGATGATTCACGAAAATTACAATGTATCAGATTTGGACCGATCTATTAAATTTTACAACGAGGCCCTTGATTTGCACGAAGTGAGAAGAAAGACTACCGATGATTTTATTATTGTGTATCTGAGCAACGATGTAAGTGATTTTGAGTTGGAACTTACCTGGCTTAAAGATCATCCACAGCCGTATAATCTGGGTGAATGCGAATTCCACTTGGCATTCAAGGCAGAGGATTATGAGGCAGCGCACAAGAAGCACGAAGAGATGGGGTGCATTTGCTTCGAAAATGAAGCGATGGGAATCTATTTCATTGTAGATCCAGATGGATACTGGCTTGAGATTCTGCCGTAAAGCTGGTTGAGAAATCGTAGAAATCATGTTGATCAGATTTTCAGAGGACTTTAAGGGGGATGTGTTGTCATGAGAACTATAGGTAATATCCTTTGGTTTATATTTGGAGGATTGCTGGGTGGACTAGCATGGGTTTTTGCAGGATGCATATGGTGTATTACAATTATTGGAATTCCGGTAGGCCTGTAATGCTTTAAATTTGCAACGTTGGCATTCTGGCCGTTTGGAAAAGAAATCGTGTATGGAAATGGTATGTTTTCATTCTTGGTAAATCTCATATGGATTGTATTTTTTGGTTGGGAAATGGCGCTTGGAAATCTGATAGTTGGTTGTATATGGTGTATTACGATAGTTGGAATTCCGTTTGGAAAGCAGTTTTTCAAGATGGCAAGACTTTCTTTCATGCCATTTGGTGCCAGTGTGATAGGGTAGAATACAAAAATTTAAGGCGTCAGTGGAGTATTCCACTGGCGTTTTTATTGTTAGGGCAAAGCCCTGTTTGCCATTGTGGAGTTTTTCGCTGATCCGAAAAACGGAGCTTTGGAAAACAAATAAACCACCTGCTATGCAGGTGAGTCAGCATTGCTTCAGCTTACAGAAAAAAACCTCCGGTGGTATAATTAATGTAGGTTCGCCAACCGCACTAATATACACAGGAGGTATCCATATGGATAATAATAGTTTATCACATACAAAGTGGAATTGTAAGTATCATATTGGTGCGACCTGCGGTCGTTGCTTGAAGTGCGCGCATGCGCTATCACCTCCATTCGTGATATTCCTACCACGAAATGCCTAGTAAGTGATGAAAGGTGTGAAGCAGTGGGACAATGCGGGTAAATGGAATTCACATCCACCCAACCGCTAGGAATTGATGCACACGGCTAACATATGTGAACCATTGTAAGGGTCGTGATACTTGAAATGGTGAAAGTGACTGATACACCATTACCAAAACGGTTAGAGGGCGCGGGCTGGCGGTTTCGATATGCGCTGAGCCGAATGGACGAAGCACCTCCGGCCTAAAAGATGGAGCCTAAATGCATCGCAATAATTCAAGCAATGGAACTGGGAAACCCTTTTGTGCTCCTTTCACAGGTAGGTTAATCGTAAGAAAAATACAATGCACAGGAGGAATGGATGCCAGAAGAAGCGAATGCTGTTGTGTAATGCAACAGATAGGGATTCAAACTTTGTCCCATCCGAAAGGAGGCAGACGTCTGGCGCGGGTCTAATCATATGAAAGACTGGGAATCTATGAATGCACAAAGTTCAATGACGCCACCTGCGAGGACAATGCAGACATACAGAAGACCGAAATGGAAAGAGATTAACTGGAAACAGGCAGAACTGTATGTTAATAGACTACAAGTACGGATTGTGAAGGCAGTACAGGCTGATAAGTGGAGACTTGTAAAGAGACTCCAAAAGTTAATCACAAATTCATTTTATGCAAAAGTCCTGGCAGTTAAGAGAGTGATAACAAACAAAGGTAAAAATACACTTGGAATTGATGGAGACATCTGGTCGACAGACGAAGACAAAATCCAGGCAGTTTACAACCTTACAACTTCTTCATACAAAGCAAAGCCATTGAAGAGAACTTATATCGAAAAGTATGGAAAAAAGGAAAAACGTCCACTAGGGATACCAACTATGACCGACAGAGCCATGCAGGGTTTACAACTGCTGGCTCTTGCCCCGATAGCAGAAACAACAGCAGACAAGGTTTCCTTTGGATTCCGGCAAAACAGATGTGCACAGGATGCAATGGAATATATGTTCAAACTCCTGTCAAGAAAAACTTCTCCGGAATGGATTTTGGAAGGTGACATTAAAGGATGCTTTGATAACATCAGTCATGACTGGATGTTGGAAAATATTCCAAGTGATAAAAGAATAATGAGGCAATTCTTGAGATGCGGCTATGTAGAGAATAAGAGATTATTCCCCACAACAGAAGGTAGCCCCCAGGGAGGGCTGATCAGTCCGACCTATGCAAATATGACATTGGATGGACTTGAAAGACTATTACTTGAAAGATACAGTACGAGCAGTACAGGGCATTATCACCCGAATTACAACAAGCATAAAGTACACCTATGCCGCTACGCTGATGATTTCATTATAACAGCAGACTGCAAGGGAGTTCTTGAAGATGTTAAACGAGTGGTTGAAGAGTTCATGAAAGAGCGGGGGTTGAAACTATCAGAAGAAAAAACGGCTACTACAAATATAAATGACGGCTTCGACTTTCTGGGATGGAATTTCAGGAAATTCAAAGGCAAACTTCTGATTCAACCGTCGACTAAATCTAAGAAGAAAATCACGAAAAAGCTTAGCCAGACAGTGAGGTATTATCGTGAGTCAAAACAAGAGCTTTTGATTGTAAAACTAAATCAGATAACAAAAGGATGGGCAGAATACCACCATTGCGTCTGCGCAAAAAGCACATTCGCTCTCATAGACCATAGACTCTGGGAGATGCTATGGAAATGGGCCAAACGAAGAAATCCGAAGAAATGTAATAAATGGGTGAAGAACAGGTATTGGCATCCAAAATGTGGAAGACAATGGTCATTCGGAACAGACACGATTGTTCTCTATCAAATGATGGACATGCCGATAGTAAGGGTAAAATCACTGGATTTGAATAAAAATCCTTTTTTGAACAGCGATTACTTCATAAAGCGGAAAAAGGAGCATGAAATGAAGCGAAAATTAGCATATCAGAAAAGTACAGCCGTACGTAGTGAATACTATGTGTCATAGATGTGTGAGCGGAATGCGGTGAAAGTTGCACGTTCCGTTCTTAGGGGAGGGACGGCCAGTAATGTCCGTCTCTTACCCGACTTTTTGCACCAAAATATAGAAGAAAAGTAGCATATGGAAAAATCAGACAGGATATAGCAGATATTTTAAGTATGTTATGCAAAAGAAAAGATGTAAAAATTGTTGAAGCAGAGATATGTCCAGATCATGTACACATGTTGGTAGAAATTCCGCCGAGCATAAGTGTGTCGTATTTTGTAGGGTACTTAAAAGGAAAAAGTACATTAATGATATTCGAAAGACATGCAAATCTGAAGTACAAATATGGAAACAGACATTTCTGGTGTCGTGGATATTATGTGGATACGGTAGGGAAAAATGCAAAAAAAATACAGGAATATATAGCAAATCAGTTATAGGATGATCTGGAATATGATCAAATGACACTGAAAGAGTATATTGACCCGTTTACGGGTGAGCCAGTAAAACGTAACAAATAAAGATAAGCCTGAAAGGGCTTTGTAGGTAAATGATGTTGCGATTGGCGAACCTATTTCGATGAGTCTTTAGACTCCAGTGCCGGCCATAGACCCTTATAGGGTCAAAGCAAACCACCGGCTAAGCCGGTGGTCGTGATTTTCTCTTACAGATAAGCAGTAAGCCGTTCTCCGTAAAGGACTATCAGCTGATTCAATACCTGATCCCAGTTCCGGTATCTCTGCGTCCACTTTTTGACTACGTTCTCGCTGGCAAGATACAGCATCTTTTCCAATGCAGAATCGCCTGGAAATACGCTTTTCGTTTTCGTGACTTTCCGATACTGGCGGTTCAATCCTTCTATGATATTTGTCGTGTACATAATGCATCTGATATCATTAGAAAACTGGAAAAAGGAACTTACATCTTCCCAATTATTTTCCCAGTTACTGATCGCGTACGGATATTTCTTCCCCCATTTTTCTTTCATGTTCTCCAGCTCTGTTAAAGCGGCTGTTTCGTTCGGAGCATTGTACACTTCTTTGAAATCCGAGGAAAACTTTTTCAGATCATTATAATTTACATATTTGAAAGAATTGCGTAGCATATGGATCACACATCTCTGGATCTCTGCCTGCGGATAAACTGCCTGAATAGCTTCTTTAAAACCCGGAAGACCATCCACGCAGAAGAAAAGGACATCTTTTACTCCGCGGTTCTTAAGATCATTAAGCATCCCAAACCAGAACTTGCTGGTTTTATTTGCGCCTACTGTGATGCTGAGGATATCTTTGTATCCCTCCACTGTAACGCCAAGAACTACATACGCAGCACGACTCAGGATCCTGCCATCCTCACGTACTTTATAATGGATACAGTCCATAAAGACAAACGGATAAACCGGGTTCAGAGGACGGGACTGCCATTCCTTAACCTGAGGAAGTATCTTGTCTGTGATCTTGCTGACCATTTCAGCTGATAGCTCAATCCCATAAAGATCCTGGAGCTGGTCGTGGATGTCACGTGTACTCATACCACGGGCATATAAAGATATCACTTTTTCCTCAATCCCGGAAATATCTCTCTGGTATTTAGGGATGAGTTTTGGTTCAAACTCACCGTTACGGTCTCTTGGTACGTCGATTTGAAATTCACCGTATTGACTCTTTAAGTTTTTTGTAGAATGACCATTTCTTTTATTATCTGTCTGTAGATCTCCCTTATGGTTTTTCTCGTAGCCAAGAGTTGCATCCAGTTCTGCCTCCATCAGCTCCTGCAGGATATCCTTGAAACTGTCTTTCAGAAGCGTGTATATATCTGCAACGCTATTAATGTTGTTTTCTGAGATGATCTGTCGAATTTGTTCTTTTGCAACTGCCATAAAAAATACTCCTTTTCGATAAGAATTGTCATATCTGAATTCTTACCAAAAAGGAGTTATTTTTTACCAAAAACACAAACTATTTTACACTACCGATGAATGGTAGAAAAGCATGATACCTCAATATCTGAGATATCATGCGTGCTATTATTTATACATTTTTAATAGTTCGGCATAAGTAATGTAAATACCAACACGTGCAAGAAGATCTTTTCGACGCTCATATAATGGCTTAAGTATTATTTCGATATCCTTTCCGTAATGCACCTGGTTATGACATGTACTACAGAGCGATACGATGTTTTCTTCGATATCTAAAGAAACATCAAAATCGTCAGAATATGCCATCGGAACAAGATGGTGCGGTTCAGTATATGGCAAATCATCTTTTTTTCTTATAAAGGTCTGGTGCTGTGCATCAATCTCACATGTGTAATTTGCAATTTTCAAGGCTTTTAGTGAAACCTTTTTGTCTCGTGGGAAAGTTGTTGTTTGAGATTGAGTAACAGCAGAAATTTTTTTCTTTGGTTTACCAGTATAAGAGACTTCTTTGGTTGGCTTTGTGATTTTAGTTGATGAAATTTCATCAATTAATTTTTGGTCGGCTCCTGCTTCGTGAGAACGTTTATCAACACTTACTTTTTTTAATTTGCGTTGTTGTTTAGATAAACGAAGTCCTTTTATTTTAATGAGTCCGCTTAAGCTATTGTCTTTCTCTTCGATGAAATTACTAATACTGGCATTTTCTATATCTTTTACTCTTGTTGGAGAAATAAGTCCCACTGTTTTAGCAAATTCAGGTACATCAGCTGCAGAAATACGGATTTGATTTTTTCGTGGATTTCCTCCTGTGATGCGATCCCTTGACTTGTTAATTGAAGCGGTTATTTTCAGACTTTTTAATACGTTAATGATTAGATCTGAACAAAGAGGATGTCTTTCGTCCAGAGAAAGCATTCGGGTATGTTTGTCCAAAGAACTACGCCCATCGAATGCTCCAGTAATAAAAGCACATCTTACTTTTTCTGAAGCTATCATAATGTGTTCAGAGAAAGTTTCTATGAGATTTTCAGGCGTTTTTATTGTAGCAGAACTGACTAAAAAAACAAAGCCTTGCTTATTTGGTTGCATGTATTTTTTGTAATTATCATCTGTTTTTTTTATAAACTTTGCATACATACCAGAAAGTATTTTTTTGAGAGAGTTCTGATGTGATTGTAAATCAGTAGATGTTACTTTGCCGGGATTGTGAATGACAGGCAATAACCAGGCGGATTGTTCTTCATTATAAGAACAGGCGGATACAATTCCCCCTAATATATAAGCTGTCTGTTCAGATAAGGGTGTTTGGATGTTTTCAAGTAGAAAACTCATAATATCACGCTCCTTTTAAATATAGTATAAAAATCTATATTAATTATAACATATAAAATCAAAAACTGTACAAAAAGAAGAATATTATATCATTATAAAAGTAATTGTAATTAAGATTGTAAATAAACATGATTAAAATATTGTAAAAAGAATTGTAAAAGTAATTACTTTTGTATATAATGTAATAAGTATAATTATGTGTAATTTCATGGAGGACAAGTAATTGAGCGATAAAAGAGTGAAAAGCCCAATGGAACACCTTAATATAGCAGAGTTCAACAGAGGACAATCATCAAAACTTATAAAAGGACTTGTAGAAAACGATAATACAGCATTTATTCAGAAAAACGGTAAGCCTATTGCGGTGGTTATGTCGTACGAAAGATATCAACGGATGTTTGAACAGGGAATTGATATTAATGAATTTTGATTTTTCAATGTGTGAAAGGAAGTAGTATGTCAGTAATTAATTTATATAACGACAATTGTATAGAAGCTATGAAATCCATAGGTGATAACACCATAGATTTGATAATTACCGATCCGCCATATAATTTGGGGAATTTTATGAAAGACAGAGATACTAATTTAAAAAAAATGCGAGATAATTTTTTTGGTGATGCAGGTTGGGATAATATGGATTTTTCTGAATGGTCTGAATCAATGGAACAATTCTTTGGATCTGCCGCAAGAGTTATGAAAAAAGGTGGTTCTATTATTGTATTTATGGCTATTATTAAAGTTGAAACTGTGATTAAGTTAGCAGAAAAATATGGCTTTTATTATAAGACAACTGGTATTTGGCATAAGAAAAATCCGATGCCAAGAAATATGAATCTACACTTTGTTAATTCTACGGAAGCTTGGATTTATTTCACATATAAAACCAGAACAGGAACATTCAACAATAATGGGGCTGTTTTACATGATTTTGTAGAGACTTCTGTTACTCCAAATGGTGAACGAAAATATGGAAAACATCCAACTCAAAAACCAGAAAGTTTAATGCGCCATTTTGTTGATGTTCTTTCTAATGTAGATGACAATATATTAGATCCGTTTATGGGTAGCGGAACAACTGGAGTTGCTGCCAAAAAAGCAGGTCGAAATTTTATTGGTATTGAATTATCAAAAGAATATTTTGATATGGCAAGCCAAAGAATCCAGGAGGCATAAAAATGATAAAACCTAAAGTAATCGATTTGTTTGCAGGGGTAGGAGGAATGTCCCTTGGGTTTGAACAAGAAGGCTTTGATGTTGTATTGGCAAATGAGTATGATGAATCAATAGCTAATGCATATCGAGTAAATCACAAAAACACTAAAATGGTAGTTGGTGATATTACACAATTGGACTTAGAAAAAACCTTTGGTGATTTTCAAGGGAAAATAGATGTAATTATAGGTGGTCCTCCTTGTCAGGGTTTTTCTCAAAAAGGACAAAGGAAAACTATCCATGATGAACGAAATTTCTTGTTTAAGTATTATGTAAAGGTTGTAGAATTAGTTAAACCAAGGTATTTTGTAATGGAAAATGTACCTAATTTATTAACAGCGGAAGGCGGTTTCTTTCGACAGGAAATACAGACACTATTTAATTCTATGGGATATCAGCTCAATATGGGAGTGCTGAATGCATCCGATTATGGTGTCCCACAGAATAGAAGAAGAGCTGTAATAATTGGAAAACGTGATTCAGAAGCCCCTCAGCTCCCTGTTCCTTGTATAAAATTTGTTAATATATGGGATGCAATCAGTGATTTAGCATATCTGAATTCAGGAGAAGGTGAGGAAGAGCAAGCCTACAGTACAGATCCAGAGAGTGACTATCAAAAGGAAATGAGAAGAGATTCAGGAAAACTATTTAATCATGTTGTTACCAAACATTCTAAGCTCGCATTGGAGCGTTTAGCAATGATTCCTCCCAATGCTGGGAAAGAAGTTCTTCCCAAGGAACATTTAACAAAATCTATTTATAGTGGAACTTGGACAAGAATGAGAAAGGATGAAATATCTGTTACTATAACCACAAGATTTGATACACCTTCTTCTGGTAAATTTACACATCCTTATTTGGATAGAGCTATAACTGTTAGAGAAGCGGCAAGAATACAATCCTTTCCAGATACATTCAGATTTATTGGTAATAAAGGATCACAAATGAAGCAAGTGGGTAATGCAGTTCCACCCAAACTTGCTGCTGCAATAGCTAGTGTAATTATGAAGGATATAAAGGAGGGGATAGAGAATGAATAGACCTGACAATCTTATGGCATATGATGAGCTTGATTTGAAATTGGGAATTAAATCGTCACTACCACATGTTAAAGGCATATTAGCACTTTCTGTTTTATTGTGGGAATGTGCTGATCATCCATCAGAACTTGTTTTTTCAGAACAAAAGGACAAAGAAACTGTATTAACGCAAGAATTGAGACAGTGGCTGTCAGATTATTTATCAGAGATATGTGAAGAAGAGAACATAGATATTCAGAAAGTTATTTCATGTGCTAATGATAATCAGCTTTTTAAGTCTCAAATGGAAGCATTGATTGTTGCATTTGAATTGGTATGGAAATTAGCTAAGGTAAGTTTTGTTGATTCAAGTAAAGCAGCAAGTGCAGAGCGAACAGGTGGTATTCGTTATCCTAAAAAGCTGGCTTATTCGGTTAATATGGATATCATACACAGTGTAATATCTAGTAATGAGTCAGCTTTTGTAAGGGTATTATTGTCGTGGATAGGAGTAGATGTCACATTTGATCCTGAGTGTGAGTTGATTTTATTGAAATTGCTCACTGCATTAGCTGAGGGAGCAGTGTTTAAGCTAGTTGATGGCGAAAAAGATGTGATTTTCAATCAAAATAGCATTTATAGAAAATTATTGGAAACTAATCAGCCAGTAGATGTAAATGGAGATAAGGAAGCAAAAGGTTCTTTAAGAATATTGAAATCACTGTTATCTGATAGTATGAACCCATACTTGAAATATTCTGGCGGAAGTGTTTCGGCTCAATCGGTGATTTCAGATAGACTTGATGATTATCAGAAAAGAGTAGAAACATTATTGCGTCTGAATGCAACTAAAGTTATTGGATTAGATAGCTTAGATGCAGATCAGGAAGGTGCTTCGTTTGATGATCTGGAGAAGACACGTATATCTACGGGGACGAATGTTTTATTATATGGAGTTCCAGGATCGGGGAAAAGTTGGACTATTGAACATGAGTATTGTAAAAAAGGAACCCATGTTGAAAGATTAGTTTTCCATCCAGATTATACATATTCAGATTTTATTGGTCAGATACTACCGGTTGTTGCAGAAGATGGTCAAGTAAGCTATCAATTTACAGCAGGACCGTTTACCAATATTTTGAAAGATGCTTATCTGAATCCAACAGAAGAGTATATTTTAGTAATTGAAGAAATAAATCGAGGTAATGCTCCTGCAATATTTGGAGAAGTATTTCAATTGTTAGATAGAAAAGTGATTGCGTCAGAAAAATATGATGATGGTATGCCTATTGGAACGAGTGAATATGGTATAACAAATGCAAATATCGCAAAAATTGTTTACGGTGATTCTAAACACAAAGTTAAAATTCCGTCAAATCTTTCGATTATCGGAACGATGAATACTTCTGATCAGAATGTATTTACCTTAGATACAGCATTCCAAAGACGTTGGGAGATGCGTTTGATTGAGAATAATTTTGAAACTGTAGATAGAAACCTGGCGGATGCTGAAATCTTAGATACAGGTATTACATGGGAAGTATTCTGTACAGAAATAAACAGCATTATTGTAGGAAACAATGTAAGAATGTCTTCTTCTGAGGATAAGCGTCTTGGAGCTTATTTTGTTCGTCTTATGGATTTGCAAAAGAATCAGAAAATGGGAGATTTGTCTTCTGGAGAATATGATTCTTTACGCAAAAAAGAGAGTGCTGGTATTATTTCCAAAGAAGATGATATTCGATTAGCTGAAATCAGAACTGCTATGAAGCAAAATCGTAGATTTCCCGAAAAGGTTATCAAATATCTGTGGGATGATGCCTTCAAGTTCAATCGTGAAGTTATTTTTGAAACCACAGAATACAGAAGTCTTGAAAGTGTAATCAGAGCATTCATGTATGCAGAGGGTATCCAGCGCTTCAAGATGTTTAAGCAGAACGTGGTAGATGCATTACAAAATCCGGAATCTGAATAGTAAGGTGGTGATGTTCAATGGACATAGATTCAGCTTTGAAAGTAGCTGATGGCGAAGACATCCGTAATCGTTGCCATGTGAATTCAAATGAAGATGGAGATAGATTTGTAGGTGTTAAAGCTGATTCTGATAAAGCAATGGTCTATTTCCCTATAGGCTATCAGCTTCCGGAGACTGATCAGGAAATCAGAACGGACATAAAGCATCTGATACAGGTTTTATCTGAATTTACTTCAAAAGAGGATAGACTGCTTTCTATTAACAAGTTTGCGGCACCACAGACGGTAGATTTTCCTATAAATGCTTATCGTGCAGTTATGGAGTTTTACTTTTCTCTTGGCGGTAAGTATTACATTGAGACTGATCCAGTGTTTAGAACCAGTCCTACGGGAAATCAGCACTGGCCAAGGACATTCAGAAATCAGACTCCATTGGTGCAACAGTCTCCCAATGGAGTGAGCTCGTTGATATACATAGACTTTACAGTAAGATCATCGACACCAAATGATAATAAAACCATCACGCAGATTAATAGATTTTGCGTATATGAAGCTTTTTTGAAACTTGGATGGCTATATGTTCCTTATATGCCAGAAAAACCTGGAGCCTGTCCCGATGTAAAAACATCTATACAGATCGTAAGAAGTAAGCTTGGAAATACAAACGACGATCGAAAGAGAAACCTGTTTCAGGGGATGTTAGATATGCTAGAATATATGGACGAAAAAACATCGGAAAGTACATTCTATTTTGGAACGGATGATTTTGATCATGTGTGGGAAAAACTGATAGACAGAGCTTTCGGAGAGAAAAACAAGGATCAGTATTTCCCAAGAACCAGATGGCTGCTGGATTTTGGTAAGTACAAAGAAAAGCATCCACTGATGCCTGATAGCATCATGATTTACAACGAAAAATATTATGTGTTGGATGCAAAGTGTTATCGGTATGGATGGACGGGAAATCCAGATCATCTTCCGAATGCCTCATCTATTAGTAAGCAGGTTACATATGGTGAATACCTTGAAAAGGCACATAGTATAGACAATGATTCTCTGTTCAATGCATTTATCATGCCATACAACATGAAGAAAAACTTCTTTGGCTTGACAGAACCTGTTGGCACGATAGGAGAAGCTGTCAGTGATTGGAAAACAAATAAGCTCAACTATGAAAGAATCCAGGGTATTGTTATTGATACCAGGTATTTAATGTATCATTACACCGGGAATCCTCTTAAGAGTAAGGTGGCTCTGGCAAATTGTATTGAGACGGTATTGAAAAGATTAGCAGTTCCGCCACGTAGTAAAAAATAAAATGATCCCCTGTAACCAGTAGGTGGAGACAGGGGATTTGTTGTTTACAGATTTTCTTCTTTTTCTCTTTTTCTTTTACGATGCATACTTTGCTGATATCGGTTTCGGAAGAGATCATCGCAGTAAACCTTTCTTGTAGATGTGGCTTTTACAGTAAAAAATTGACCGCATTGTCTACAACGTCTGAATAATTCCAAATCTGGTTTCATATAGAAGATGGAAAAATACAATCCTCCAATGAGCGTATCCACATGCCAGGATGGAGTCATTTTTTCGGCATCGTACATTGGATGGATGCTTCCCATATTGGCATTGATTTCTTCAGCAATTACAAGCCTTGCAATTTCTAGAATTCTGGTTTTCATGTCAGAAGTAATCTTGCTTGTATTTGGTGTGCCATAATATTCAATGGAACCATCATTTTTGATATTCTTTACAGCTCCTACATCACAGCAATAATGGAAGATAAGATCTATGGTTCTGCGAATTGAAGGTGATTCATCTATTCCGTGTGCGTATAAGAATAGCATTGATTTGAAAAGGTCACTTGAAGAACCTTTTATATGTGCTTCTTGACCGCTTCCTTCCATACATCCCATATATAGCTGAACATGCAATTCAAATGATGGGGATACTAATGTATCTGGAATAGTGATGCTATCTTTAGAAAACATCTCTTGTTGGAAGTAATCTGGTGTGGGGATACTATATGCTCTTTCCAAACTTTCTTGCAGAGAGTGCTTACATGTGTAATATGGGTTAGGAAGAGAGAAAAAAGATATTTCAATGGGATTTGATAGCATCAGGTAAAGAGATAATCCCAGAATCTTATGGTAATCTTTTCGTATAGATTCCATAGCACTCAGCAATTCTACGGTAGTTCGTAATCTGCGAATTAATTCAAACATCTTGTCGGTATCAATTGGCTCATATTCTAATCCGCTGATATTGAAAAGAAAACCATTGCGTTTGAAGTGAAAAATGGTAAGGGTGCTGTGAAAGGATGGGGAAAACTGAAGTCTGGGGCTGGATGGATTAGTTTGGATTTTGGGAAGAGAGAGTGAAGAGACATCAACAATATGTCATGGATAATGAAAAGATTTCCTGATAATATATGAGTTATTCAAGAGAAGGCTGCTTAAAGCGAGTGATATATACCGAAAATAAAGGAATTAACAGCTGGGTTGAATAGAAAGAACATTTTACTGCCTTATCGCTAATGAAGCGGAGTTGGTCAGGTACTCTGTTGGTCTGATGAGTTCGAGTCTCATAGCTTCGTGGAAGTTATCTACGGTAAAGTGCAGCGAGACCAACTTTGAAAAATGAAGTGATAGAAAAATATACTAACATTATATGAACCATTCAAGCACTGGTCAGGCTCACTTGCTGAGGGAATCATACCAACTAATCCGGGCACTTCCCTGTATAAAAATAATTGTGAACGATTGATGGTGCATTGCTCCTGGGGAAACCTGGGAGCAGTGTTTTATATTGTAGGATATATGATTAACAATTGTATTTATTAGTTCTTTTAATAAGGTTGTACGGAACAAATAATTTTATGAGAAGCATAATGTGTTAAATCTCAAGACCAGAGATAATATGGAACGATGGATCAGATGGAAGCACTCAGGAAGAAGCATGAAGAATTGATGGAGAAGCTGTCACTGGCAGAGGATAAGACCAGGGAATATAACCGTGTGAAGATTCATGATAGTTTTGTAGTGATGAAGCTTACACCGGAGCTGATGGATGAGTATGTTGAGAGAGTTGAAGTTCATCCAGATAATGAGATTAGAGTAATCTGGAAGTAAATATTGTGGTGCTTGAGGTTTGCTGCTTAGGTGGCGGGCCTCTTTTTAATTGAAAAAATTGAGATTTTGGTGTACTATAAATTATACGAAAAAGACAACCGATATATTTCGATAGAGGATAGATTCATGGTAAAGAACAACATTGAGGTTGATGTAAAGGTAAAGTGCATAGAGCAGGGCAAGACTCAGGTGAAGCTGGCGGAAGAGATTGATACCACTAAGGCATACGTGAACCGTGTAATCAAGAAGCCTGATGGTGTGGTGAATAGGACTTTTGTGCAGATGATGGAAGCACTGGGGTATGATATCGAACTGTATTATGTGAAGAGGGAAGGATAAGGCATGGATTTTGACTTAAGGACATGTAATTCAGCATTTGACTTCATCTTGGATTTATTACAGATGAAATCAAATGAGTATGTTGAAGAACTGATAATGAATAGTGGAAATGATTTTGAAGTGTTTTGGGAACGGAATATAGATAGAATCGCTAAAGTAAATGTCCATGACATAAAGGTGATGGCATTTCATGTTTTAGGAAGTCTTGATCAATGTGAAGAGATAAAAAAGAATGGATTAAAAAATCTGCAGATGGTTCTTTCTGAGAATACAATTTTTTCAAGGCTCTTGAAAAAGGCAGGGATTGCTTTTGATATTCATGAAAAGACAGTATCTTATAATGGGAATCTGTATGACATTGATTATGAACATTATAGTGAGCAACACTTTTTGACAGAAACGGAAGAAAAGCTTGATAGGATTGCTCATAGAGTCTTTTATGATTTTTGTGTTAATGGATTTATGATGAATGATGATATACGTGCTTACGGGACAAGAATTCATGAGAGACCTGAATTTCTAATGACTTTAGCGAAGCTATTTCCTGCGGCAAAGAAAGTAGAGCAATTTTGGGAAACAAAAGCTGAAAGCTACAAAATAGATTTTTATGCAACGGTAGACCAAATTCATAGATTTAATTTTGATTTAGATGAATGGAGAGATCCTCCATATGAAGGATGGGACGAATTAGACGATAGTATGAAAATCAAGAAATGGATGCTTTCGCATGCAATTGACCGATCTAATGATATGTTAGGGAGCGAAATTGCCATTTACATAAAGGATGATGTAATTATCCCTCCAGATCAGCTGTTGGCGTATTCAAAATTATAAGAACATTTATTTAACACCAATAAGCCGATTTTTTGACACCTTAGGAACACACTCTATAGGATTTTTAAAGAATACGGTTCAAAAAGCCTTTATTTTCAAGCAAAAGTTTTTCAAAAAGTTTGTGTCACCTACTTGACATATGAGGGAACAGGAAAGACATATGCATCCGCATTTGCTATGCGTGAGCTTGGTTTCAAAAGAGTATTGTTTCTGGTTCACCGTGTAACACTTGCAAAGCAGGCTAAAAAATCTTTTGAAAAAGTTTTTGATAAGAAAGTGACAATGGGATTGGTGGGAGCAGGCTTCTATGAATATGAAAAGGATTATGTTTTTGCAACAGTAGAGACTTTGAACAGAGATACACACTTGTTTCAGTATCAGCCAAATGCCTTTGATTGCATTATTTTGGATGAGGCTCACCACAGTTCTAACAATATTTATACCAAGGTCATTAATTATTTCAATCCGAAACTGTTTTTGGGTATGACTGCGACACCGGATAAAAGAGATGATAATCAGGAAGGCAAAAATATATATGAGATTTTCCATTATCAAATCGCTCATGAAATCCGTTTACAGCAGGCAATGGAAGATAATCTTCTTTGTCCATTTCATTATTTTGGCATCAGTGAGGTTGTTTCCCTGGATGATAAAACATTGCAGGCTGCGAAGCTGACAGATGAGGAATTCAATCAGCTTACCAGTGATGAGAGAGTGCGGCATGTGATCGAACAGTCGGAATATTATGGCTACAGTGGCAATCGTGTAAGGGGACTTATTTTTTGCAGTCGTGTTAAGGAGTGCGAAGAATTATCGAGAAAGTTTAATGCTCTGGGATATCGTACAATTGCTCTTAGTGGTGCTGATAATGAAGAAAAACGGCAGGAAGCATTCGAGAGACTGGCAATGGATGAAGCAGATGCAACGGAAGAAATGCAGCCCTTGGATTATATTTTTTCGCGAGATATATTAAATGAAGGTGTGGATATCGTTGAGGTGAATCAAGTCATTATGCTTAGACCAACGCAGTCTCCCATTGTATTTATTCAGCAGTTGGGACGAGGACTTAGAAAGGCACCAGGGAAAGAATATGTTGTTATTTTGGATTTTATTGGAAATTATAATAATAACTTTATGATTCCGGTAGCTTTATCAGGAGACCGTTCTTATAACGCTGATGTAATCCGCAAATATGTAATCAGTGGAAATAGTACAATACCAGGGGCTTCAACTGTTCATTTTGATGAGATTTCCAAAGATAAGATATTTAAGTCCATCGATAAAATCAAAGGGATGAAAACTCTGATCAAAGAAAGCTATGTTTCTCTGAAGAATCGGTTAGGACGGGTTCCGCTGTTGTATGATTTCTATCAAAATCAGGAAATTGATCCACTGGTAATTATTAAAGAATATAAAACATATTATGCCTTTATGCAGGCAATGGAAAAGGATAAATACAAGAATAGCCTAAACGAACAGGAGAAATTAACACTGGAGTATTTGTCCAAAACAATTCTCTCAGGAGTGCGCCCTGATGAGCTTGCAATATTAAGTCAATTGCTTTACAGAGATCATATAGGGGTTGCAGATTTTATAAAAGAATACCAAAAGACCTATGGAATTAAAATCAGCACATCACAGGTAAATGAAGCAATTCAGGTGCTGCAAGGACATTTCGTGAGTAAAGAAGCAGAATATCAGAAATTTCGTCAGATTGATATTCTGGAAAATGACCAATCAGGAATGATCCGAAGACTGAAAAGTTATACAGAAAGACTTGCACATATTCAGTTCTACACACAGGTGGAAGATATTATAAAAGTCGGTATTGCCAGATATAAGGATAAGTATTTTCCGGGGCGAATTGTGGATAGTCCGTTTGTATTATACGAAAAATATTCCAGAAGAGATGTAAGCCTTCTTATGAACTGTGGCAAGGATTTGTCCTCTATTATGTATGGTATGAAAAGAATTGAAGATGATGTTTTCATTTTTATTACATATCACAAAGAAGAAAGTCAGGATGAAAAAAACTATGTAGATGGAAAACCTGATTATGCGGATGCTTTTGAGGATGATCTGATTTTTAAGTGGGACTCTCAGATTGGGAAAGGCTTGGATAGTTCATATATGAAAGATGTACTTGAAGCTGAAAGAAAGCACTTGCTTGTGAAAAAGTCAGATGCGGAAACAAGCTTTTATTACATGGGACAATTCACTGTGGTGGAGGCCAGAAATGCCCGGAAAGAAGATAATCGCGGACGTATGCAGCCGATCACGAAAGTAACGATGAAAATGCAGCATCCAGTGAGAGAAGATTTATTACGGTATTTACAGTCAAATATTACAGCATAAATGATTTGAGGTACGAAACAAATGAAGACAATAAAAGTAGTTGCAGCAGTTATCTGCGACAATATGAAAGAAAAGAATAAAATTTTTGCAACGGCTCGTGGTTACGGTGAGCTGAAAGGCGGCTGGGAGTTTCCAGGAGGAAAAATTGAAGCAGGAGAAACTCCTCAGGAAGCATTAAAGCGAGAAATCATGGAAGAACTGGATACAGAAATTAAGGTAGGGGATTTGATTGACACTATAGAGTATGACTATCCCACCTTTCACCTTTCTATGGATTGCTTCTGGGCAGAGGTCACAGCCGGTCACCTGGAACTAAAAGAAGCGGAAGCTGCAAAATGGCTTACGAAGGATCAACTGAACAGCGTTGCCTGGTTACCGGCAGATGTCACTTTGATAGAGAAAATTCGAAGGAACATGGAGAACTGATTTCTAATATTATTTTCAGAGGAATTGCTATGATATACACAGTAAAACGAATTGAGGAAGACCTGGACTTCGGTTGTGAAGAGCGACCGAAAGGCATGCCAGTCATGGCAATAGTGACGCTTATGAATTCTTCAGGAGAAGAAATAAGGATAAAAGCAGAGGATGCCATGCTCTATGAATGTAACATCAATGAAGGGGACAAGGTTTGTCTTGATGTGAACAACAAGTTGAAAAAAGTAAAATAAAAATTGCAGGAGAACTACAATGGTAAAGCAAATAGTAAGAGACATTTTCTTTTTAAGCCAGCCATCCGAGCCGGCCACAAAAGCAGATATCCAGATTGGAAAGGATCTGCAGGACACGCTGCAGGCGAACCGGGAACGGTGCGTTGGTATGGCTGCAAATATGATTGGTGTAAGGAAGAATATTATCATTGTGAATATGGGATTTATAGATGTTGTTATGTTTAACCCGGTGATTGTTTCAAAGCATGACATGTATGAGACGGAAGAAGGCTGTCTGTCTCTGGATGGTGTTCGTAAGACGACCAGATATCAGGAAATTGAAGTAGAATATTATGACTTCAACTGGAAAAAACAGCGGCAGAAGCTGTCTGGATGGACGGCACAGATCTGTCAACATGAAATTGATCATTTGTCTGGGAAGATCATATAATCGAATGCGGATTGCGAGGTGGCCGGTATGTTAAAGAATGTACTGATTGTGGTGGATGATATAGAAAAATCCATAGAATTTTATAGGGACTTATTTGGACTGCAAGTGATTCTTAAGAATGAAGGTAATGTGATCTTATCGGAGGGACTTGTTTTGCAGGATGCCGACATATGGGGGAAAACATTGAATGAAACTTCTACGCCGTTCAATAACATGATGGAATTGTATTTCGAGGATTTTGATATAGATGGATTGCTTGCGAAATATGAATCTGGTAAGTATTTCGTCCGATATGCCACCGAACTGACAGAACTTGCAGATGGGCAGAAGCTTGTAAGACTGTATGATCCCAGTGGTAATCTTATTGAGGTTCGCACTCCGTTCAGGTGCAATTAAAGGAGGAAATATGCAGATCTTGGTTGATGCAGATGCCTGTCCGGTAGTCGGTATTGTTGAAAAAGTTGCAAAAGAGCACAATCTTCCGGTAACGTTGTTGTGTGATACCAATCATGTGTTATCATCTGATTACAGTGAAGTGATTGTAGTTGGAGCCGGAGCAGATGCAGTGGATTATAAACTGATCAGCATTTGCCATAGGGGCGATATTGTTGTATCACAGGATTATGGAGTGGCAGCAATGGCACTTGGAAAAGCTGCGTATGCGATTCACCAATCCGGGAAATGGTATACCAATGAAAATATTGACCAGATGCTTATGGAGCGTCACTTGAACAAGAAAGCACGAAGGGAATCCGGAAAGAATCACCTAAAAGGACCAAGAAAACGAACAGCAGAGGATGATGAGCATTTCAGGGAATCCTTCGAGAAAATGATACATATGGTGATGGATAAGGAGAAATAATCACAAACGGAACACAGGAGAATCGGGAGGTGTAGAATGATGGAAAAGAAAAGAACCTATATTGCAATCGATCTTAAGTCATTCTACGCATCTGTGGAATGTAAAGAACGAAATAGGGATCCTTTGACGACCAATCTTGTGGTTGCGGATAAAAGCAGAACAGAAAAAACGATCTGTCTTGCGGTCTCTCCAGCCTTAAAGTGTTATGGGATACCCGGAAGGGCTCGTTTATTTGAGGTTGTCCAAAAAGTAAAAGAAGCCAATAGTGCCCGCAGGTGGAAAGCACCGAACAGAACATTTATTGGTTCTTCTGATGACAGTACAGAATTAAATATCAATTCTGCACTGGAGATTGATTATATTGTTGCTCCTCCCCGGATGGCTCTCTATCTGGAATACAGCACCAGAATTTACAGCATTTATCTGAAATATATTGCACCGGAAGATATTTTTCCTTATTCAATCGACGAAGTATTTATGGATGTGACGGATTATCTGCATACTTATAATATGACACCAAGAGAACTGGCGATGACCATGATACAGGATGTGCTGAAAACGACAGGTATAACGGCAACTGCTGGAATCGGAACAAATATGTATCTGTGTAAGATTGCGATGGATATCGTGGCGAAGCATATTAAAGCAGATAAAGATGGTGTACGAATTGCAGAACTGGATGAAATGTCATACCGAAGGAAACTCTGGAGCCACAGACCTCTTACTGATTTCTGGAGAGTCGGAAAGGGATATGCAAAGAAGTTGGAAGAATATGGCCTCTATACGATGGGTGATATTGCCAGATGTTCCATCGGAAAAGAGAATGAATTATATAACGAAGATTTGCTATATAAACTGTTTGGCGTTAATGCAGAGCTGCTGATTGATCATGCCTGGGGATATGAGCCTTGTACCATGAAAATGGTCAAGGCTTACAAACCGGAAACGAACAGTGTTTGTTCCGGGCAGGTACTTCATTGTCCTTATGACTTTGAAAAAGCAAAATTAGTCGTCAAAGAGATGACGGACCAGATGGTTTTGGATTTGGTGGATAAGAAGCTTGTAACAGACCAGATTGTGTTGACGGTTGGTTATGATATTGAGAATCTGAATAATGCCGACAGGAAAAAGCAGTATCATGGAGAGGTTACGATCGACCGTTATGGAAGAAGAATTCCGAAACACGCACATGGAACGACCAATCTGAAACGGCAGACTTCCTCAACAAAAATGATAACAGATGCAGTAATAGAGTTATATGACAGGCTTGTTGACAGAAACCTGCTTGTCAGAAGAATCAATATCACAGCGAACAGGCTTGTGGATGAAAAATCTGTCAAGAAAGAAGAAGTGTATGAGCAGCTGGATCTTTTTACGGATTATGAGGCACAAAGGAAAAAGCAGGAAGAGGAAGTGGCTGAGTTGGATCGCGAAAAACGTATGCAGGAGGCAATGCTCAGTATCAAGAAGAAATTTGGAAAAAACGCTGTACTGAAGGGAATGAATCTTCAGGAAGGTGCAACCGCCAAGGACAGAAATGAACAAATTGGCGGACATAAGGCGTAAAGGAGTTGGAAGAGGATGAAAAATAATTCTTATGACGATATCATCAATTTACCGCATCCGGTCTCTAAGAATCATCCGCAAATGCCACTTCGGGATCGGGCAGCACAATTTGCTCCTTTTGCAGCTCTGACCGGACATGATGCTGCGATAAAAGAAACGGCAAAATTAACAGATGAAAGATTGGAACTGAGCGAGGAAGTGATTGCTCAGCTGAACGAAAAAATTAATATAATCAGAAATAATATCGGTATAGAACAGAATGTATCGATAACTTATTTTATTCCCGATGCAAAAAAAGCCGGCGGATCCTATGTTACGTACTCTGGTATTGTAAAAAAGGTAGATGAATATGAGCATACCATAATCATGACGGATCAAACGGTCATCCCAATCGAACAGATAAGTGATATTAAATGTGAAGAGTGGTAAATGTAAAAACAGATAAGCTCGCAGTTTTTTGTCTGGCTTACCGGTGTCGGATCTGGGATGAGGATTGTCGGACCGGAAGATGTAAAGCAGCAGTATAAAGAATATCTGCAAAGTGTACTTCGAAACTATTAGTTCTGGCAGCAGGAAAAAATCATTCTGAAAAGTCAGAAAAAAGCTTTTCTATTATCGTATTACATGGTATACTGAATACCGAAATGAATGATATGCAAAATAGGATTTTATGCGTTAAGTGTTCGGTGAATGGGGAGTTGTCACTGAAACGAAAAGTGCGTCTTACGGTATATTATCCGCACCCGTTGCAAACAATATAAGAGGATATCTCATATTGTGTTAGGGAATGTTTTCGACATACATTCTATCACAATTGGAGATATCCTTTTTAATTTGGTCAAAAGGATAATCTCCATTTCAAAAATACAAAGGAGGTTACTTTTTAATGGTTGACAAAGTGAAAATTGAGCAGGCAGTCCGTCTGCTTCTGGAAGGTATCGGTGAAGATATCACACGGGAAGGTCTGATTGATACTCCTGACAGGATTGCCCGCATGTGTGAAGAAATTTACGGAGGTCTTGGTCATGAAGCGGACCAGCATCTGTTAAAGCAGTTTCCTGTAGAAAATAATGAAATCGTGCTGGAAAAAGACATCACCTTTTACTCCATGTGTGAGCATCATCTGATGCCTTTTTATGGAAAAGCTCATCTTGCATACATCCCCAACGGCAAAGTTGCCGGTTTAAGCAAACTGGCACGTACAGTAGAGGTTTATTCCAGAAGACCACAGATCCAGGAACGGCTTACTGTTCAGATTGCAGATGCTTTGGAGCGTACTCTGGATCCAAAAGGAATTATGGTAATGCTGGAAGCGGAACATACCTGTATGACCATGCGCGGAATAAAAAAACCAGGTAGCAAAACGATCACTACTGTAACCCGTGGTGCATTTACAGAAGATAAGGAACTGCAGAAAATGTTCCTTTCTATGGTAAAAGGATGAATAACAATTTTTCAGATATGGATCGTGTCAATCAGATCTGGAGACACCCGGTTTATCAGGAACATTATAAAAAAATACAGGAATTTGAAAGTGAACGGATCTTCTGCCGTCATACGCCTGAACATTTTCTGGATGTTGCACGGCTGATGTACATTTATGCACTGGAGGAATATCTGGAGCTGTCCAAAGAGCTTATCTATGCAGCAGCACTTCTTCATGATATCGGACGTGCACAGCAATATCAGTACAACATTCCCCATGATATTGCAGGAGTAGAAATCGCACGGGAAATCCTGACAGATCTGCACTTTACAGAACAGGAAAAAGAACTGATTCTGTCTTCCATTGGACATCACCGAAAAGGAGATTCCTGCAGTACGCTGGCAGCACTTCTTTATAAAGCAGATAAGCAGTCCAGAAATTGTTTTTTATGTTCCGCAGCTTCTGAATGCTATTGGTCTGATGATAAAAAAAATATGAAAATTGAATACTGATCTTCTTCATAAGCACAAAAGAAAGGATGGGCTCTGCTCATGAAAATTGGAAACCGTTTTTTTGATACTAAGAATCATACTTACATAATGGGAATTCTAAATGTTACCCCTGATTCCTTTTCTGACGGCGGCAAATGGAATCATATGGATGAAGCTTTGAAACATACAGAGGCAATGATTGCTGATGGTGCAGATATTATTGATATCGGAGGCGAATCTACACGTCCCGGTCATACACCTGTCAGTGCTGATGAGGAAGCACAGAGAGTTCTTCCTGTTATTGAAGCGGTCAAAAAACATTTTGACATTCCTGTTTCTGTAGATACTTTTAAGAGCAGTGTTGCTGAAAGCTCTATCCAGGCAGGAGCTGACCTGGTTAATGATATCTGGGGATTAAAATATGATCCGAAAATGGCAGCTGTGATCGCAAAATATGATGTGGCCTGTTGTCTGATGCACAACAAATCTAATACAGAATATCAAAACTTTCTCATTGATATGCTCGCCGAAACACAGGAATGTGTCAATCTTGCAAGACAGGCCGGCATTAAAGATGAAAAAATCATGCTTGATTCGGGAATTGGTTTTGGAAAAACATTTGAAATGAATCTGGAAGCAATGAATCACCTGGAGCTTTTTCAGAATCTGGGATTTCCGGTTCTCCTTGGTACATCCCGCAAATCCATGATCGGACTGGCACTGGAGCTTCCTGTAGATCAGCGAGTGGAGGGGACTTTGGCTACCAGTGTAATTGGCGTAATGAAGGGATGCTCTTTTGTCCGTGTCCACGATGTTAAAGAAAACAAGCGTGTGATCCAGATGACAGAAGCAATCCTGGGACGCAGATAAATTACTGGCACAAAACAGATGGTAAATATAAATAACATACAGAAAGGATTTGCTGTTATGGATGAGACCAGATTAGATAAAATAGAAATTAAAGAGTTGGAAGTTTTTGCAAACCATGGTGTATATCCCGAAGAAAATGTTCTGGGACAGAAGTTTGTTATTTCTGCTACACTTTTTACCAGAACACGTCTGGCGGGATTAACCGATGAGTTGTCTGCTTCCATAAACTATGGCGAAGTCAGCCATATGATCACTGATTTCACCAGAAAACATACTTATAAACTTCTGGAATCTCTTGCAGAGAATCTTGCAGAAATGCTTCTTTGCTCTCTTTCCGGACTTGAAAAAATCACTCTGAAGATCGAAAAGCCCTGGGCACCGGTTGGTCTTCCTTTGAAAACTGTATCTGTGGAAATTACACGGAAATGGCATACTGCTTACATTGCTTTTGGCTCTAATATGGGTGATAAAAAGATGTATATAGATAATGGGATCCGTGGTCTGGCAGAGACAAAAGGATGCCGTATAGAGGCAATTTCCGATTATCTTATTACAGAACCTTACGGAGTTACTGATCAGGATGAATTTTTAAATGGAGTTCTGAAAATGCGGACACTTCTTACTCCTGGAGAATTGCTTGTGCGACTGCATCAGTTAGAACAGGCGGCAAACAGGGAACGTATCATCCACTGGGGACCAAGGACACTGGATTTGGATATCCTGTTTTATGATCAGGAAATTATTGATATGCCAGATCTTCATATTCCTCATATTGATCTGCACAACCGCGATTTCGTTCTTGTACCAATGAATCAGATTGCTCCGTATCTGCGACATCCTGTGTTAAATCAGACCATTTCGCAGCTTCTGGACAGCCTTCTGAACAAATCTGAAAATACTGCAAAATAAAGTGAACAGTAACCAGTAACGATATTTTGTTGAATGTTCCATTGATATTTACTTTGCCATTTTTTATAAACAGTGCTATGATATATTCAATGGAAATTCTATAAAAGAGAAAACACCTACAGGAGGGCAAAAAATTATGAAAATCAGACGCGAAGAACACATGGCAGGTGGAAATGGTCACGTAATTATCAAAGAAATCCTTGACGCAGAGCAGTTGAACGGTAAATGTGGACTGTATGCACAGGTAACCCTGGAGCCGGGATGTTCACTGGGATATCATGAACATCATGGAGAAAGTGAAACCTATTATATTTTACAGGGACAGGGCGAATACAATGACAACGGTACCTATCGTCCGGTAAAAGCCGGAGATATTACATTCACACCGGACAATCATGGACATGCACTTGCAAATACAGGAAATACAGATCTGATTTTTATGGCTCTGATCATTAAAGACTGATATAAAAGCAGCAGCACATATTTCTTATGGAAATAATGACTGCTGTTTTTATTACCAGGACAGACTGATTATAATAAGAAACAATATAAATCAGGTATCATTTTCACAATCATTTAAATGGAGAATCAAACTATGTACAGAAAAACAGCAAAGAAGTTACTGAAATTCATAGAGAAAAGCCCCACTGCATTTCAGGCAGTGACGGAGATGACCAAAAGGCTTGACAAAGAAGGCTTTGAAGAATTGAAAGAGGAGGATCACTGGAAGCTTAAAAAAGGCGGAAATTATTATGTGACCAGAAATCATTCTGCGATCATAGCTTTTTCCATTCCGCAGAAGCCTGTGTGGAAGTTTCATATTATGGCAAGCCACAGTGATTCCCCTTCCCTTAAGATTAAGGAGAATCCTGAGATAGAGGTGGAGAATGCTTATATCAAACTGAATGTGGAGCGTTACGGTGGAATGATTCTGTCTCCATGGTTTGACAGACCTCTGTCAGTGGCAGGAAGGCTGATCGTCCGTCAGGATGGAAAAATCAGAGAGAAGATGGTGACTGTGGACAGAGATCTGTTGGTTATTCCTAATCTTGCCATTCATATGAACAGGGAAGTAAATGACGGATATAAATATAATGTGCAGAAAGATATGCTGCCTCTTTTCAGCGATAAGGAAGGAAAGGGCAGATTTATGGAAACTGTGGCTGAGGCCGCAGATGTAAAGACGGAAGATATTTTGGGACATGATCTGTTTCTTTATGACAGAACACCGGGTACTCTGTGGGGAGTAAATGAGGAATTTGTCTCTGCACCCAGACTGGATGACCTGCAGTGTGCATTTTCTTCTCTGGAAGGATTCCTGCAGGGAAATCGTGAAGAAAGCATTTCTGTACATTGTGTGCTGGATAATGAAGAAGTGGGAAGCAGTACAAGACAGGGGGCTGCTTCTGCTTTCCTGAAGGATACTCTGATGCGGATCAATATGGGACTGGGACGCACTCAGGAGGAATACTATATGGCACTTGCAGACAGTTTTATGATTTCTGCAGATAATGCCCATGCTCTCCATCCAAACTATACGGATAAGACAGATCCGGTAAACCGTCCGGTGCTGAACGGGGGAATCGTGATCAAGTACAATGCAAACCAGAAATATTGTACAGACGGAGTGTCCGCTGCAATTTTCAAGGATATCTGTGACAGGGCAAAGGTGCCGTACCAGACCTTTGTGAACCGTTCGGATATGGCAGGCGGATCCACGCTGGGAAATATTTCCAATACCCAGGTTCCTGTGAAAACAGTGGATATCGGTCTGGCACAGCTTGCCATGCACTCTGTATATGAAACAACAGGTGCGAAAGATACAGAGAGCCTGGTTAAGGCAGCGACAGTATTTTTTGCATAGCTTGTCGGCACACTGGCAGATAAACGTAAACATAAAAATCAGGAGATAAGAAAGTGAACAGAAAAGCAGTGTTTTTTGATGCAGACGGAACACTCTGCGATATGGAAAAGGGTGTACCCCAGAGCACAAAGGAGGCATTGAAGAAATTAAGAGAAAACGGTCATGACGCATGGCTTTGCACAGGCAGGAGCAGGGCCTTTGTTTCCCGGTATCTGGAAGAGCTTCCGTTTACCGGTATGATTAGTGCCTGCGGGGCTACCATTGAAAAGGATGGAGAACGTCTTTTTAATAAAGAGATGCCCCCGGAAGTTGCAAAAAAGTCAGTGGAAATCCTGCGCAGATATGGTCTGGTCCCGGTTATGGAAGGTGCAGATTTCATGTATTATGATAAGGATGAATATAATACAGATGTGAACTGGTATACGGATCTGATCACAGAATCTTTAGGACCTAAATGGCGTCCCATCAGGGAAAATGAAGACTGTATGCGCATTAATAAGATCAGTGCAAAGATGATAAAAGGCTGTGATGCAGAAGCTGCCTGCAGGGAACTGAGTGAGTATTATGACATTATCCGTCATGAGAGTGGTTCAGGGATTGCGGGAACCACCATTGAACTTGTCCCAAAGGGCTTTAACAAGGCAGTGGGGATCTCGGCAGTGTGCAGACTCTTTGATATTCCATGGGAGGATACGATCGTGTTTGGAGACAGCAATAATGATCTCGCCATGTTTGAATATGCGGCAGTGAAGGTTGCCATGGGAAATGGTTCGGAGAAAATAAAAGCTCTGGCTGATCATATTACACAGGATATGTTCCATTATGGAATCAGAAACGGACTGGAATATCTGAAGCTGATATAAACATAAAAAGCCTGGGCTCAGATCAGTCCCAGGCTTTTGCATATATAGAGCCAGATTGTCATGGTAAAGGAGCTTAACAGAGTGGTAGTCATAACCACACCGGAAGTAAAATCGCCGTCATAATCCATGTTTTTGGCCATGATATAACAGCTTACAGTAGTGGCAGAGCCAAGCATGATAATAATCGCAACCAGCATGTCATGGGAAAATCCCAGAAGCACAGCCAGTGGAAGAAATACAGCTTCATATCCCACAAGCTTCAGAAAGCTACATGCGATCAGTGGTTTCGGCCTTGCGAATGCCTTGCCGAATTTCAGTGCGCCACCCATGGCCATCAGCCCAAGAGGAGTCGCTGTTTTTCCGAGATTATCTACGGCAGTATTCAGAATTGTTGGCATTGGCAGATGAAGCAGCGACCATACCATACCTGTCAGGATACCAAGGATAATAGGGTTCGTGGCGATTCCTTTCAGGGTTCGGATAAGCTTTGCGGTATCAAGTTTACCGCCGCCGGGAGCGAACAGTGACAGTGTTATAACTGCCATCACATTATAAAGCGGCACACTTCCGATGATCATAAGCGGTGCCATTCCTGCGTTTCCGTAAAGATTCTGGATAATTGCAATTCCAAGGATCGCAGCGCTGCTCCGGTAAGAAGCCTGGATAAATTCGCCCTGGATATTTCGCGGTTTCAGCAGATAGGAAAGTCCTGTGGAAATTCCGATACTGATCAGTGTGACAAAGAAGCAGAACAATACAAATTTCGTATTCCATACACTGTAGAAATCTGACTTTGCAATATCCAGAAACAAAAGCGCAGGCAGAGCTGCATTAAATACGAACTTATTCAGACGGCTGACAAAGGTGTCATCAAAGAGTCCGATCTTCCGAAAAAAGAGCCCGAGCATCAGGGTGAGAAAAATCGGGATTGTAGCATTAAGACAGAAAATAAGATTCTCCATTTTCATAAATCCTTTCAAAAAAATGATTTCTGTACAAAAAGTACGGTTCATAAGGTGACTGCTATATCACAATAACACCATGATTATAAACGTTTGACAGGAATTGTCAAATTCCGATTTCTGTGTTATTCTGAAAAAAGTGGTTGCTGTTCAGTATGCCTTGCAGATTGCGGGAATGATTTTTCAGACACGCTCTAAGAGCAGAGTGAACAGTAATAAAATTGCAGACAGTGGAGTGGTGGATCATGAAGTATGGAAAGATAAGAATAGAAGATGGATTTCTGGTTTTTACCAGACATATGATGATAAACAATCTTCCATGTAAAGACATTGTATGGGCATATATGCGAAAAGAGGGAGCAGATGAAGGTGATGACAGACAGCTGAGTGTAAATTATCTTGTAATTGTTACCAGACGTAAGAAGAGATACAAGTTCGATATGACAGAAAAAGAGATTCATGAGTGTATCCGCATTCTTAAGATATTAAACCCGGATATGGCAACAGGTTTCCCGAAGGGCGGCAGGATATCTCTTCATAGTCTGCCGAATACCAGAGATCTGGGTGCGATCGTTACAGCTGATGACAGACACATCCTGCCGAGGAGGCTTCTGAGAAGCGGGGAACTTTATCACATTTCAGAGAGCGATAAGAACAGACTCAGAGAAGAATACAATCTGAAGACGGTGATCGACCTGCGTTCGGCAGAAGAGAGAAAATGTAAACCGGATACTATTATAGCAGAAGTAGAATACTACCATGTACCGGTTGTGGATGAGGATGTGCAGGTTATCAGCAACAGAGAACAGTTTGTGAAAATGCTTGCAGGACTCCCGGATGATATGGAAGAATATATGATCAGACAGTACAGGAATTTATGCATGGATCAGCTGGTGTTGAAACAGTATGCGAAGTTTATCGATATTCTTTTCAGGCAGGAAAAAGGTGCTGTTTTGTGGCATTGCGGAACTGGAAAGGACCGTACAGGGATCGGGACTGCTTTTCTGCTCAGTCTGCTGGGGGTGGAGGAAGATGTGATATATGAAGACTATCTGCGCACAAACCGTTATATGGAGCCCAAACTGGTATATATGCAGAGACTTGTACAGACCTGGCCGGAGGCAGATGAGAAAATGACCGAGAAGCTTCCAATTATATATAATGTAAAAGAGGAGTATCTGGCTGCTGTTTTTGAAACAGTGAAAAAGACTTATGGTTCTATGGAAAAGTTTTTCCAGACCGTATTTTATCTGAAACCGAAAATGATCGAAGAGTTCAGAAATAAATATCTGATATAGGCAGTTAATTTGATGTTTTTATAAAAGCTGTCACAGAAAGACATTTGTTTTTGTGCGAAAAATTTATTGACAAAATCACGATTATTGATATAATGGTAACCATACGAGCTATTTATTATATTAACGTGGTGAAAATGTACACGTTGAAAGCAGGTGGGACATGCAGAAGAGAGTATTATCCCTGTTAGTAGATAATACTGCAGGTGTAACAACCAGAGTATCTGGATTATTCAGCCGCAGAGGCTATAACATCGACAGCATTACCGGAGGTGTAACAGCGGACGAGCGTTTTTCCAGAATTACCGTTGTGTGCAGCGGGGATGAACTGATTCTGGAGCAGATCACGAATCAGCTTGCCAAGCTTGTAGATGTAAGAGATATTAAGATCCTGGAGCCGGACAACAGCGTATGCCATGAATTAATGATGATCAAGGTGGCTGCGAAACCAGAGCAGAGACAGGGACTCATTTCCATAGCGGATGTTTTCCATGCGAAAGTTGCAGACGTAAGTGTGGATTCCATGATATTGGAGATGACAGGCAACCATAATAAATTGGAAGCATTTCTTGAGCTGATGGGTGATTACGAGATTCTCGAACTTGCACGTACAGGAATGACCGGTTTATCAAGAGGTTCGCAGGATGTAACCTATTTCTGATGAAAGACCGGAAGGCTTTTCGGAATGCAGGAAATGGAAGAATATCTCAGAAACAGTACATATTATAGTTTGCTAGGGGAGCATCCCTTAACGATAAATTTTTTTACGATTAGCAGGAGGAAAATAAAATGGCTAACAAGATTTTTTATCAGGAAGATTGTAATTTAAGCTTACTGGATGGTAAAAAAATTGCAATTATTGGATACGGAAGCCAGGGACATGCACATGCTCTGAACTTAAAGGATTCCGGATGTGATGTCATTATCGGTCTTTACGAAGGCAGCAAATCCTGGAAGAGAGCTGAAGAGCAGGGCTTTAAGGTATATACAGCAGCTGAAGCAGCTAAACAGGCAGATATCATTATGATTCTTATCAATGATGAATTACAGGCTAAACTTTACAAAGAATCCATCGAGCCAAACCTTGAAGAAGGCAACATGTTAATGTTTGCTCATGGTTTCAATATCCATTTCGGATGCATCAAACCACCAAAGAATGTTGACGTTACAATGATCGCTCCTAAAGCACCTGGTCATACAGTAAGAAGTGAGTATCAGGCTGGAAAAGGAACACCTTGTCTTATCGCTGTAGAGCAGGATTACACAGGAAAAGCTCAGGATCTTGCACTGGCATATGGTCTTGGAATCGGCGGAGCAAGAGCTGGTCTTCTTGAAACTACATTCCGTGTAGAGACAGAGACAGACCTCTTTGGTGAGCAGGCTGTACTTTGCGGTGGTGTTTGCGCACTTATGCAGGCTGGTTTCGAAACACTTGTTGAAGCTGGTTATGACCCAAGAAATGCATACTTTGAATGTATTCATGAAATGAAACTGATCGTAGACCTGATCTATCAGTCAGGATTCGCAGGAATGAGATATTCTATCTCCAATACTGCTGAATATGGCGACTACATCACAGGACCTAAGATCATCACAGAAGATACAAAGAAAGCTATGAAGAAAATTCTTTCTGATATCCAGGATGGTACATTTGCAAAAGACTTCTTACTTGATATGTCTGATGCAGGTGCACAGGTTCACTTCAAAGCTATGAGAAAGAAAGCTTCTGAGCATCAGTCTGAGAAAGTTGGCGAAGAAATCCGTAAACTTTACAGCTGGAATGGTGAAGACAAACTTATCAACAACTAATCTGAATATGATTAAATTAAAATCCCCTGCTGAATGGCAGGGGTTTTTTTTGTTATAGGAAATTACTCCGTAATGTTCCTATAACATAAAAAAGCCCTCCGGGCAGGATCGCACTGCGACGGAGAGGAATTATGTCGCTGAAGCGACCCGCCGCAGGCGGAGAATCCTGCAAGCAGGATTCTTTCTTGTATGTACTGATTCAATGATTATTGTTTGTTCTGTATTATGCAATTCTTAAGATTATGCATAATATAACAAGATGCAAATCAATCTCAGCATTTTATAATTCGACAATCTGTCCTTTTTCTACGTCATATCTGCAGTACTTACCATTTCCGGAAATAAATGGCTGATATGTATCTGTCCTGTTATCTTTAAGATATACAATTCCGGTAGCGATCATCTCCACTAATGAAAAGCGTTCGCTGAGACTGGAAATCCACTTATATGTTTTGTTCTTTGATGAACTTGCCATAACCATATTGTAGGCATGTCCGTCTTCGGTGGCTTCCAGAGAAAAATATACTTTCTCTGCCTTATCAGGAGCATCAAAGACCTGACTTGTAATATAGGAAGAAAAATTGGTGCTTACAAAATTTCGGAAAGATTTTATATCATAAGTAATTCCGGATACTTCGTCTGTGATTTTATCTCCGCGTTCCAGACGTGTTTTAATAATCTTTAGTACCTCTACAGTCCAGTTGATAAAAGAGATACTGCTGTAATTCATACTTTCCATCAACTGTTCGATCAGTTTGCGTGACAGGATACCGGAGCGTATTGCCTCATCATAAAGTTCTCTGTTCATGGCATTTTCCCTCTTTTTTGATTATTTGTAACTATTCAGCAGTCTACTATCCCGCGAGGTGTTTTGGCATGAACATGCCAAAATCCCGAGACATACAAGTCAAAATCCCATCGCCGAAGGCGATTTTTAATGGATTTTGACTCGTAACTGTGAAGGTACTGAACAGTTACGATTATTTTATGTTTGTTATAGTGTTTCCGCACATTTCTATGTTATACTGATTATAAATCTGTTTGTTGTAAAATGCAACAAAAAACGGACGAATAAATAAAAATATTTGTGAACAGTAACGAATATATTGTTACCTGTATTTTTGTTTCTCGGAACGATAATGAGACATAAGGAAAATTGAGGAGGGATAAAATGGAGATAGAAGAAGAGTTTATTTCGGGATTTTGCAGAACATGTAATGGAGGGCAGACTGTCTGCTGCGAATATACGATGGAAGGAGATAAAAGAACCCTCACATTTATGGATTGTGCACATGACAGATGTGTGAATCATGCTGCCTGTGAAATCTACAAACAGGCACATGAAATGGAGTCATAGTCATTCCATACCATTCATGCCATATGATTACTGTTCGCATAAAAGAAAAAACAGACCTGATGGAAAAGTACCATGCAGGTCTGTTTTTATATCATTCTTTTCTGGTTTTACTTATTTACATCAATATAACTGTACAATGTATATTTGGAGATTCCGAAATAATTTGCAACTTTATCGCCGGATTTGGTAATAAGGAAAGCACCTGCATCATTTAAGAACTGAATAGCAGTAACCTTATCCTCTTTATTCATTAAAGGAACAGGTTTTCCTACCAGAGCCACAGATTCTTCGATCAGATGCTCAAGAAGATCATTGACATTATGAGTGATCTCTTTGGGCTTCTCTTCCTTATTTTCCGGAGTGACAAGAGAATGAAGGGCAGATTCGATCATAGTAAGCTTGGTAATGTCATAATTGATTCCGAAAACATAATGAAGGGTACCATCGTCATCATGAATGTAGGAAGTGCTGCACTTCAGAATCTTGCCGTCTGCTGTTTTCATCAGATAACCGGTATGGTCTTCGGGGGTAGCTCCTTTTTCCTGATTGCGGATCGCATCAAAAACAGCACTGGATGGTCCGTCTCCGATATCTCTGTTTGTAACATGACCATTTACGATGTAGACGATGGAATGTTCCGGCTCCGAAGTTTTCAGATCATGGATTACCACTTCACAGTCAGGTCCGAACTGGGAAGCAAGATCAGCAGCGATTTGTTTTAACACAGTAAGTCGTCCCATTTGATTTCCTCCTATTAATATAACTTTTAAACGGATCATAACCGAATCAGGCGGGGCTTCTATAGTCTGAGCAGTAACAGTCATTCGATTATGAGCATGTAGTAAAGCGGATGAATTTATCCGTCAAAACGTTCAGTGCAGACACATGGAAACTGCACATTTTTTATATTCTATCATAAAAAAAAGGAAATAAAAAGAGCCTAAAAAAAATAAATGTGAATACCTTAAAAAATTTGTGATTATAATCATAAATCATTGAAGTGATATAGGAATCGTGGTATATTTTAAACATGAATATAAAAGAAAGGGGTGTCAGAAACAGTGAAAACTTTACTGAAGAATGGTACAGTAGTATCGGGGGATATCTCTGTCAGAGAAGATGTTCTTATAGATGGAGAGAAGATTGTAAAAGTAGGCCGGAATCTGGAAGCAGAGGATGCACAGGTAGTTGATGTAAACGGTAAGCTGCTTTTTCCGGGATTTATAGACGGACATACACATTTTGACCTGGAAGTGGCAGGAACAGTGACGGCAGATGATTTTGAAACAGGAACAAGAGCTGCCATTGCAGGAGGTACAACTCTGGTAATCGATTATGCGTCTCAGGATAAAGGTGGCCATACGCTGAAGGAAGGCCTTGAGAAGTGGCATGAGAAAGCAGATGGGAAATGTTCCTGTGATTATTCTTTCCATATGTCTATTGTGGAATGGAATAAGGAAACTCAGAGAGAAATACAGGATATGATCAATGAAGGGATTACCAGTTTTAAGCTTTACATGACTTATCCGGCAATGATCGTAGATGACGGTGACCTTTATAAGATTATTAAGAAATTAAATGAATACGGATGTTTTGCAGGGGTACATTGTGAGAATGCAGGGGCAATCAATGCGTTGATCGCAGAAGCGAAAATCGAGGGACGTCTGGGACCTGAGAATCACCCGTTGGTGCGTCCGGATATTATGGAGGCAGAGGCAGTTCACCGCCTTCTTGTGATCGCAGATGCAGCAGATGCTCCTGTAATGGTAGTACATCTTACCAACCGGAAAGCATTTGAAGAAGTGATGCGTGCCAGAATGAACGGACAAAAGGTATATGCGGAAACCTGTCCGCAGTATCTGCTTCTGGATGACAGTGTATATTCAAAACCGGATTTTGAAGGTGCCAAATACGTGTGTGCACCTCCAATCCGTAAGAAAGCAGATCAGGACTGCCTGTGGAAAGCACTGGCGAATGATCAGATCCAGACGGTTGCAACTGACCAGTGCAGTTTTACAATGGAGCAGAAAGCTCTTGGTAAAGATGATTTCACGAAGATTCCGGGAGGGCTGCCGGGAGTACAGACGAGAGGAACTCTGCTTTATACATACGGTGTACGCACAGGCAGAATCACGCAGGAACAGATGTGCCGTCTGTTAAGTGAGAATGCAGCTAAACTTTACGGAGTGTATCCCAATAAGGGCGTGATACGTGAGGGAAGTGATGCAGATATTGTTGTATTTGATCCTGAGAAGGAAAACGTTATCTCTGCAAAGACACATCTGTATCATACGGATAATAATCCATATGAGGGATTTAAGCTTCATGGAGATATTGACAGCGTATATTTAAGAGGAGCTCATGTGGTGCAGGATGGAAAAGTAATTCTGGAGAAAACAGGAAAATATATTAAACGCGGTAAGAATCAGATGTAAAATATATATTTTATGGAATTGCCGTAATCAGGTAAGTCCTCTGGGGAGATTGCGAAGAGTAATAAGCAGTGAATATAAAGAATAACAAGAGGTGACAGAAAATGAAACATGAAGTAAATGCAATGGGAAAACAGTGTCCGATTCCGGTAGTGATGACAAAGAAGGTTATTGATAATGCGGCAGTCGGTGATGAGATTGAAATTCTGATCGATAATGAAACCGCAGTGAATAATCTGAGCAGACTTGCAAATAAAACAGGTTGTACGTTTGTATCTGAAAAACTGGGAGACAAAAAGTATCAGGTGAAGATGGCAGTACAGACTGAACAGACAGGTGGTACCTTGGAAGAAGAGGAATTTGTCTGCGAAGCACCGCATAAAAAAGTGACGGTAGCAGTAATCTCCTCAAATGTTATGGGAAATGGTGATGATGAACTGGGAAAGATTTTGATTAAAGGATTTATCTATGCCCTTTCTCAGATGGAAACACATCCGGATACAATCCTTTTCTATAATGGAGGTGCAAAACTTACAACAGAAGACTCTGAAAGTCTGGAAGATCTGAAAAAGATGGAAGAAGAGGGCGTGGAAATCCTGACCTGCGGTACCTGCCTGAAGCATTATGGACTGATGGAGAAACTGATGGTTGGAAAAGTTACCGATATGTATACGATTGCAGAGCGTATGACAGGTGCAGATAAGGTGATTCGTCCGTAAGAAAATGAAGGCCATCATATCTGAGAAAAAAGACAGATATGATGGTATTTTAAACTTTTATTGCAATTTCTGTTCTCTGATATTGTGGTATCTGGCATATCCGGTAAGAATCAGAGTCAGGGCACCATCGCCTGTTACGTTACAGGCTGTCCCAAAACTGTCCTGAAGGGCAAAGATAGTCAGCATCAGAGCTGTAGCAGAATCGCCGAATTTCAGGATACCGGTGATAATACCGAGAGATGCCATAACAGTGCCTCCCGGTACACCCGGAGCACCAATGGCAAAAATTCCAAGCAGGACACAGAAAAGAACCATGGCCCCCGGCGCAGGAACTGCACCATAGAGAATTTTGGAGATTGCCATACAGAAGAATACTTCTGTGAGGACAGAACCACAGAGATGAATATTGGCAAACAGTGGAATACCAAAATCTACCAGATCCTTTCGGAGAGGTTTTGCTCTGTGTGCGCATTGGAGGGCGACTGGCAGTGTGGCAGCAGATGACATGGTACCTATGGCTGTGAGGTAGGCAGGACCATAATGTTTCACAACTCTCAGAGGATTTTCTCTGGAATAAATTCCTGCAAGTATATACAGAAAAGCTATCCAGATAAAATGTCCGATCAGAACAATGACGATTACCTGAAGGAATACAGGAAGCTGTCTGGTGATTGTTCCTTCGTATGCCAGTGAACAGAAAGTCAGTCCGATAAAGTATGGAAGAATCGGAATAATGACTCTTGATACAATAGCCAGTATGATCTTCTGGAATTCTTCAAGAAAAGAAGAAATCAGACTGGCTTTTGTCCATGCGGATGCAAGTCCCAGCATAATGGACAGTACAAGTGCACTCATGACAGGCATTATCTGTGGGATGGAAAGCTCAAAAACTACATCCGGCAAAGCTTTGAGATGACTGGCAGTGGAGCTGAAGGACAAATGTGGAATCAGCAGGTATCCGGATAATGCAGAGAATAAAGCAGCTCCCAGTGAGGAAGCATAAGCAATACTGACTGCAACACCTAACATTCTGGAAGCATTGTTTCCGAGTCTGGTAATAGATGGTGCGATAAATCCAATGATGATCAGCGGAACAGAAAAGCTGATCAGCTGACCAAGAATATACTTCGATGTTACAACCACATTCAGTACTGCAGTCGTAATGGCAGATTCATCTGCTATATTAAGAAGAAGTCCGATACAGATCCCCAAAGCTACGCCGACAAGCAGCCGGAAGGGCAGACTGTGTAAAAAAAAGTTTTTTTTCATAATAATTCCCCTTTTTCTGTCAATTATAATATATAATGATGTCATGGTCAAAAGGTATTTTATTCCTTATTTTATATCGAAACAGGAGAGAGTTATGTACAGAAAAATTTACCAGATTTTGGAAGAAACAGGAAAAGTAAAAACAGCAATGGTTTTAAACGGTAATCATAAGGGAGAAAAATGTCTGATAAAAGAAAACCATTGTGTATTATCTGATAAAAATACAGAAGATTTCTGGAAAAAATATGAAGCTGATCTGGCGGAGTGCCAGGAGACAAAAGTTGTTCATATGAGAGATACAGATTTCTTTGTGGAAACTTATGTGAAAAATCCGCAGCTTATCATTTTTGGAGGCGGACATGTTTCGCAGCCTGTTGCAAAAATCGGAAAAATGCTGGGATTTCATGTGACTGTTATGGATGACAGAGAAGATTTTGTGACTTCAGAGAGATTTCCGGATGCTGATCGGCTGATCAAAGGCAGTTATGATGAGCTTTCAGACAAAATACCGGCCTATGAAAATGCTTATTATGTGATCGTGACAAGAGGTCATCTCGGAGACAGTGCCTGTGCCAGACAGATACTGAGACGCCCTTATAATTATCTGGGAATGATCGGCAGTAAAAATAAAGTAAAGCTGACCAGAGAAAAACTACTCGGAGCAGGTTTCAGCGAAGAACAGCTCAACAGTATCCATGCACCGATTGGATTGCCGATTGGAGGACATATGCCGGCAGAGATTGCTGTAAGTATTGCTGCGGAGATCGTTCAGGAAAAGAACAGGTATGATGTTTCTTATATTGATGGAGTTGTGGAGGATGCTGTCAGGAAAAAAGAACAGGGAATTATGATTACGATCATATCCAAGAGTGGTTCTTCTCCAAGAGGGACAGGAAGTAAAATGTTTATTGATAAAGACGGGAATTCATATGGAAGCATCGGAGGCGGAAATGTGGAATTTCAGGCTTTGAAATATGCACCAGAAGCGCAGCATGGAGAAATCAGGAAGTATAATCTGTCTAATCAGGGTGGTGCGAATCTGGGAATGATCTGTGGCGGCGAGGTGGAAGTCCTTTATGAATTGTTGTAGATAAACACAGAACCTACAGCGTTACTGTTCACATATCATTATCCCGCGAGGTGTTTTGGCATGAATATGCCAAAATCCCGAGACATACAAGCCAAAATTCCATTGCCACAGGCAATCTGGAATGAATTTTGGCTACGTTACTGAGAACGGAGTGAACAGTAACCCTACAGCAATTCCGCGCAAATAGAAGAAGGCAGACAAAGCAGGACAAAACGCATACTTGAATTATCTGTAAGAATCGTGTATATTAATACATAAAGCGAACACAGAAAACACGAGGGGACAGAGCGTGTTTGATAAAGGAGGAAACTACTTATGAAGAAATCACTTTGGCTGGTTCTTGTACTGGGACTTGCATTTGCTGCTCAGGGATGCGGATTTGATCCTACTATTGATTCCAGCGTTATGATCGTTAAAGTAACACCAACACCGGAAGTCACACCTACTCCTGAGGCTTCAGCGACAACACCAACGCCGGAAGCAACACCGACATCGGCAGCAGAGCAGACAGCCAGTGGTGTGAAAGTAGAAGTGAAATCCGGTACTTATTATGCGTCATCAGAATTAAATCTTCGTTCTGATGCAAGTGCAGATGCAGATCTGATTTCTAGTGTGGCATCAGGAACTCAGCTGAACAGTACTGGTGTATGCGAGAATGGATGGATTCGTGTGGATTATAATGGTCAGACATGTTATGCAAGTGGAGATTTTGTGACAACAACAGCTCCGGCAGCAGACGCAGGTGAGACTGCAGCAGATACATCAGCAGATACGTCTTATGATGAAAGTGCAGAATAATCTGATGATATAAAAATTTGCATCAGTCCTCTTTGAATATATTTCTATGAGAGGTACAATAAAGGCATTTTTGGAAAAATGTTGACAGAAATGTATAAGTAAAAGCAGAAGCTGCAGGGGATAATGACCTGTCAGCTTCTGCTTTTTTTGTCTGAAAAATACGATAGAAATCTTTTTCGGTGTGTTGTTTATGAGGATTGCTGTAATACTGTAGAATGTTACTGTGGATAAATAAGTCTGTCCGGCTTGATATCATAAAGAACTTCATCCAGAAATTTTCCGGCCAGATATTTTGCCATAGGCAGATTCATATCCAGATAATTTCCGCAGTCTTTTGCAGATGCTCCCGGAACTTCGCCTTCAAAATCACGGATAAATTCAAAAGTCTCGATCATAAGCGGAACGATATCTTTGGATTCATAATCTCCATTTAAAAGAAGATAATTGCCCGTACGGCATCCCATCGGTCCCCAGTAGATCATCTTAGGGCCGAACTCTTTGTGGTTTCTCAGAAATGTTGCTGCCAGATGCTCAATCGTGTGAAGCTCAGCGGTATTCATTACAGGCTCTTCATTAGGAGAAGTCATACGGATATCGAAGGTAGTGATCACACTGTTGCCAACCGGGTCCTTACGTGAAACATAAATTCCGGGCTGTAATTTGATATGGTCAATGGTAAAACTTGTTATTTTTTCCATTTTGGATTCCTCGCTTTCTTTTGCAGGTATATTCTGACTGTTCATCAGTCTGTTGTTCCGGTTTCACCGCAAAAAGGGAAGATACAGAACTGAACATGCTGAACAGCCATATATATTTTAACAGGCAATCCGAAGGAAGTAAACACAGGAATCTGTAACAATCTGAACATTTTGTGAAAAGAGTTGTTTTTTTTTTGAGATAGGTTATAATCAGATTACTGTAAATGATTTCGGAGGTAAAGGAAAATGAAAAGAAAATTACTGGCAGCACTTTGTGTTACAGCTATGTCGGCAGGTTTACTGGCAGGATGTGGCAGCAGTGATAAAACAGAAGAGAGTACAAAAACAGAGGAAACAGCGAAAGAGGAGACTTCTTCTCAGGAAGAGACAGAGACAAAAGCCGCTTCTTCTGACAGTGATAATGTAGCAAGTGAAGAAGAGGCAGAAAAAGCCGGATTTTCTGATGGCTCTGATGAAGAAAATGATTCTGCTGATACAGATTCTGAAAGTACAGATTCTTCAGACAGCAGTAGTACCAGTGTGCTTCTGGATACTTCCAAAGAACTGACAGGAACTCATCACGCAGAGATCGAAGTAAAGGATTATGGTACAATTGATGTGGAACTGGATGCAGATACAGCACCGATCACAGTGACAAATTTCGTGAAGCTCGCACAGGAAGGTTTCTATGACGGACTGACATTTCACCGTATCATGGATGGATTCATGATCCAGGGTGGTGATCCCAACGGAGACGGAACAGGTGGATCTGAAGAGAATATTAAAGGTGAGTTCAGCAACAATGGAGTAGACAATGATATTTCCCACACAAGAGGGACTATTTCCATGGCAAGAGCCAGTGATCCGGACAGCGCAAGCTCACAGTTCTTTATTGTTCAGGCAGACAGTACATTCCTGGACGGAGATTATGCAGGATTCGGCCATGTGACAGAAGGTATGGATATTGTTGATAAGATCTGCGAAGATGCAAAACCAACAGACAACAATGGAACGATTACATCAGATCAGCAGCCGGTCATTGAGAAGATTACCATTACAGATTAAGTAAAATAGAAATCGAAGTATAGTGCCCGGAGAACAAATAGAAATTGAAGAAAAGGCACAGCAAAAACAGCAGGGAAGGTATGAAAAAATCTTTCCTGCTGTTTTGTTAAGTATGGAACAATTACGGATTAATTTTTAATTATAAGTACCGGGATTGGCGGATTGTTGGGGCGGTTGTAGTAATCGCTTTTGATTACCAGGTATTGATGGGAATCAAGATTTTTCAGCCAGTCAAGAATCTGATCCCGCTCTTCAAATCCGGAATCGCCGCCACTGTAGATGCAAAGAGAAATCATTCCGCCTTTTTTCAGAAGGGCTAAAGCCTGAGTCAGTGCCTGAATGCTGGTTTCTCCTCTGGTTGCAAGTGAATGATCTCCGCCGGGCAGATAGCCGAAATTAAAGACAATGCAGCTTACACTGTCTGGTGCGGCATATTCTGCTATATTCGCATGAGATTCCAGAAGCAGTCTGTAATTTTCAGGAGCATGTCCGGCGGTCAGTTTCTTTTGGGTTGCATTCAGTGCCTGCTCCTGAATATCAAAGGCAAGAACCTTTCCTGATTCTCCACATAGCTGCGAAAGCAGAAGCGTATCATTTCCGTTTCCCATTGTAGCATCAATACAGAAGTCTCCTTCATGTACCTGCTGTCTGATAAAAGCTGCACACCATTGCGTGATCTGATAATTCTTCATATATTCCTCCACAAAGTCATACACCGGATTTATACGTTAATATCAGTGTATTATAGCAATCCGGTCTGTCAGTTAAGTCAGGTAGAGTCCAGTGTAAATTATGGATATCTGACTGATTGCTATTATAATGCAGGAAATGTTTATAAACAACGATTAAGTGTAATCTTGCTGGTGTTCACCTGCAAGATTCTATTATCCTGATTGTTTCGCAAATAAAACAAATCACTTATTGCATTTTTGATAATAATTAGTCTATAATAAATAGAATTGTAAAAGTCAGAATCCTGTTATCAAAGGTGAATTATGATAGATTTTGACATGTAAGTATAAAGACGTAGAAACAGCCAGAAATAGTATGGTTCGGAGAAAGAGGTAAAGGAAAATGACACTGGAAGGAAAAACAGTATTACTGGGAGTGACGGGCAGCATTGCGGCGTATAAGATTGCATATCTGGCAAGCGCGCTGAAGAAACGTCATGCAGATGTTCATGTGCTGATGACAGAGAACGCTACGAATTTTATCAATCCGATCACTTTTGAAACTCTCACAGGAAATAAATGTCTGGTGGATACCTTTGACCGGAATTTTCAGTTTCAGGTAGAGCATGTATCGATTGCAAAGAAAGCAGATGTAGTGATGATTGCACCGGCAAGTGCCAATGTAATCGGTAAACTGGCACATGGGATTGCAGATGACATGCTTACTACCACGATCATGGCATGCAAATGTAAGAAATTCATTTCCCCGGCCATGAATACCAATATGTTTGAGAATCCTGTAGTGCAGGATAATTTAAAGATTCTGGAGCATTACGGATATGAAGTGATCGCTCCGGCATGCGGATATCTGGCATGTGGCGACACAGGAGCGGGAAAAATGCCGGAACCTGAGACATTACTTGCCTATATTGAGCGCGAAGCTGCCTGTGAGAAAGATCTGAAAGGAAAGAAAATCCTTGTAACTGCAGGTCCCACACAGGAATCTGTCGATCCTGTCCGTTATCTTACCAATCATTCTTCAGGAAAAATGGGTTATGCCATTGCGAAAGCTGCCATGCTCCGCGGTGCAGATGTCACGCTGGTCAGAGGACGTACTTCAATTGAACCTCCCATGTTTGTAAAGCTGGTACCTGTTGTGACTGCAAGGGACATGTATGAAGCCGTAACTTCTGTCAGCAACGAACAGGACATCATTATTAAAGCTGCTGCTGTGGCAGATTACCGCCCTGCCAGGATCAGTGAAGAAAAAGTTAAGAAAAGTGACGGACAGATGTCCATAGAACTGGAAAGAACAGATGATATCCTGAAGTTTCTTGGGGAACACAAACAGGCCGGACAGTTTCTCTGTGGATTTTCCATGGAGACACAGAATGTGATCGACAATTCCAGAGCCAAGCTGGCAAAGAAAAATCTGGATATGGTGGCTGCTAACAATGTGAAAGTGGAGGGTGCCGGATTTCAGGGAGATACCAATGTACTGACATTGATCACACAGGATGAGGAAATCTCTCTTCCGCTTATGAGTAAAGAAGACGCAGCTTTTAGGATCCTGGATAAAATCCTTTCGCTGATGCAGGACTCTGTCTGTTGAGGGAACAGGACGATTAAGAAATTGGAGATAAATAATTATGATTTTAGCAATTGACGTTGGAAACACCAACATTGTAGTTGGATGTATTGATGACCTGAAAACATATTTTATAGAACGCCTTTCTACTAACCGTACAAAGACGGAACTGGAATATGCGGTGGATTTAAAGAATGTTCTTGATATCTATCATATCAAAAAAACAGAGATTGAGGGCTGTATTATTTCTTCTGTAGTGCCGCAGATCACAAATATTGTGAAACTTGCCGCAGAGAAAATTCTTAAGAAAAATGCAATTGTTCTCGGACCCGGTGTAAAGACAGGACTGAATATTATGATGGATAATCCGGGACAGCTTGGTGCAGATCAGGTTGCTGATGCGGTGGCAGGAATTGCCGGTTATCCGGTGCCGTTAATCCTTATTGATATGGGAACTGCAACCACAGCGTCTGTTGTCAACAGTAAGAAGCAGTATGTAGGCGGAATGATTCTTCCGGGTGTAGGGGTTTCCCTGGATGCACTTACTGCGAGGGCCTCCCAGCTCAGCGGAATCAGTATTGATGCGCCAAGACATGTGATTGGGAAAAACACGATCGAATGTATGAAGAGTGGGGTTCTTTACAGCAATGCAGCAGCTTTGGATGGAATCATTGACAGGATCGAAGAGGAACTGGGGGAGAAGGCAACTGTAGTGGCAACCGGTGGTCTGGCAAAGAAAATCGTTCCTCATTGTAAGAGAGAAATCATTCTGGACGAGGAACTTCTTCTGAGAGGTCTTTTGATCATTTATGAGAAAAATAAATAAGAATGTATATGCATTCATATCAAAACAGTTCATCAGACAAAAAACTGATGAACTGTTTTGTTTGCAGTAATTTATGGGATTGCTATAAATGCATTATTTTAGAGAATTGCTATAAAAGGCAGAAATAAAATCAATAGGAAGCGGAGCAGTAAAAAGCATGACCTTTCCGGTTATAGGATGAGTAAACTCCAACTGATAAGAATGAAGGGGCTGACGGTTTATCCGACGGTAATCAGGATTATATAAATAATCTCCGGGCAGAGGATGCCCGATATATTTCATATGCACACGTATCTGGTGTGTGCGCCCTGTTTCCAGATGAAGTTCGGCCAGAGAATATTCTTTTCCTGCCGCCAGCCGTTCATAATGAGTTATTGCAGACTCCCCGGTTTCGAAATTTACTTCCCTGGTGATCACGGAGCCTTCCATTCGTGCGATAGGAGCGTTGATCGTTCCGGAGTCAGGAAGAAGTCCGTCTACAAGTGCGAGATAAGTCCTGAGAATCTGACGCTTTTTCATCTGAACTGACAGAATCGCTGCGCTGAGGGGATTTTTGGCAAGGATCAGAGTACCGGTGGTATCCCGGTCCAGCCGGTTGATACAGCGGTAAACAAAATCCTCTCCTTTTTCTGCAAAATACCAGGCGATTCCATTTGCCAGAGTATTTTCATAATTTCCCGCAGAAGGGTGTACAGGCATATCTGCAGGCTTGTTTATCACAAGAATATCTTCGTCCTCATAAAGGATATCCAGATCCATCTTTGTACGGATAATATTTTCGCCAGATTCAGTTTCAGGAACAGTGATGATCAGATGATCCTGCGGTTTAAGCACTGATCGTCCGAAACCACGTTCGCCATTGAGGATGATGGCGTTGGGGGTGTTCTTCATTGAACTTAATATGTGGCGGGAAAATCCCTCTTTTTTTAGAAAGTCCAGAATCGTGACCGGAGCTGTATTTTTGGAGATAATATAGTTAAGGATTCTTTGCATATAATCTGTCTGCTTTCTTGATTTGTATAAGATTTAAGAATTGCGGGGCTGATATGCCCTGCCTTATTTTTGCCAGATTTACTGTATCAGATTTTGAAGAATATAACAAGAACAACTGTCAGATTTCATAAGAATGCTTAAAAAATACATTTTATTCTATTGCATCACAGAAAATTAAGCGTATAATCAAAAAAAGAAAATAGATTCAGGTGGAAAAAGATGAAAGAACAGCAACATATTTTCACGAACAAAATGCTCCGAACCCTGTTGATACCGGTTATTTTTGAACAGGTACTGAATTCCCTGATGGGAACTGTGGATACCATGATGGTCAGCAATGTAGGTTCTGCTGCAATATCCGCAGTATCTCTGGTGGATTCCATCAATGTATTGGTGATCCAGGCGTTCTCAGCGCTGGCAGCAGGAGGTGCAATCCTCTGTTCACAGTACATAGGTCAGAAAAATCATGAAATGGCAAATAAATCAGCAAGACAGGTATTATTTATCATTACTGCCATATCTGTAGCAGTGACTGCTCTGTGCCTGCTGTTTCGTGTGCCACTGTTAAAACTGATATTCGGAAAAGTAGAAGCAGATGTTATGACTGCCTCTCAGGTGTATTTCTTCTATACGACATTATCCTTCCCATTTATAGCACTTTATGATGCGGGAGCATCCATATTCCGGTCCCAGGGAAATACCAGAGGACCAATGACAGTATCGGTTATTTCAAATGTGATCAATATCGGCGGAAATGCGGCGCTGATCTGGGGATTCAATATGGGAGTGGCAGGAGCTGCCATCGCAACTCTTGCATCCAGAGTCTTCTGTGCTGTAGTGGTACTCTGGCAGCTTCGTATGGACAGACAGCCGATCGTAGTCAGAAATTACAGACAAATCCGCCCCGATGGAAAAATGATCAGAAGAGTTCTGGCTCTGGGAATCCCGTCCGGTATAGAGAACAGCATGTTTCAGCTTGGAAAGCTGGCAATACAGTCTTCCGTATCCACACTGGGAACAGTAGCCATTGCAGCTCAGGCAATGACAAATATTCTTGAGAACCTTAACGGTATTGCAGCTATCGGTGTAGGAATCGGTCTGATGACAGTAGTAGGACAGTGTCTGGGAGCGGGCAGAAAGGATGAGGCAGTTTACTATATTAAGAAATTAAGTGTCCTTGCAGAAATCATTGTTGTTGCAAGCTGTCTTTTGGTGTTTGCCTTAACCATTCCGGTCACAAAGCTGGGTGGTATGGAACCGGAAAGTGCAAGAATGTGTTTCCATATGATATCCTGGATAACGGTTGTCAAACCTATTGTATGGACTCTGGCATTTATCCCTGCCTATGGCCTCAGAGCAGCCGGAGATGTAAAATTTTCTATGATCACATCCTGTATCACTATGTGGACATTCCGTTTTTGCCTTTGTGTATATCTGATCCGTTTCAGAGGCTTCGGCCCAATGGCTGTATGGATTGGAATGTTTACTGACTGGACAGTGCGGGGAATCGTATTTTCTCTTCGCTTCCACAGTAGGAAATGGCTGAAGCATAAGGTAGTATAACAAGGTGGTATAGCCATGAAATGCGTTGACTTTTACTGCTCAAAATTATATAATGATTCTCGGAAATAATTCTGGAAAAGCATTACAGGAAGTCAGGTGAAATTCCTGCGCAAGTCCGTTACTGTAACAGCCAGATACTGTCTGCTTTTCATTGTAGAGAGGAAATATGATCTGCGGCAACCAGAGGATATTTCGGGAAAAGAACTTTCAGGAGGGATTTTGTTGCACACAGAAATCTCTCCTTTTTATGTATAGCAATGCTGTAGAGTAATCTGCAGACAGAATGTGACAACAATGCAGCAAAGGAGGCGTCATGAAAAACGGACTGGAAGATTACTACGTGATACGTGGCAATAAAAAAATGAGGTTTGGCTATACAACAGGCTCCTGCGCAGCAGCTGCATGTAAGGGTGCTGCAGAGATCCTGCTGGGTGGTGTCATGCAGAAGGCTGTCACCTTGATGACTCCTAAGGGAATCCTGCTTACACTGGAACTGAAAGATATCCGAATTGAAGAGGATAGAGTGACCTGTGCAATTCAGAAGGATGCAGGAGATGATCCGGATACTACCAATGGAATTCTGGTCTATGCCACTGTGCAGAAGACAAAAGAACCGGGAATCATTCTTGACGGAGGCGTTGGCGTGGGAAGGGTAACAAAAGCCGGACTTTCCCAGAAAATCGGGGAAGCAGCTATTAATCCTGTGCCAAAGGCCATGATTTTGCGTGAAGCCACAGAAATCGCTGAGAAATATGATTATGAGGGTGGTCTGAAAATCATCATTTCCGTTCCTGAAGGTGTGGAAATTGCAAAGAAAACTTTTAATCCACGTCTGGGAATTGTGGGAGGAATCTCCATTCTGGGAACTTCCGGGATTGTAGAACCTATGAGCGAAGCTGCTCTTGTACAGAGTATCAATGTAGAGATGAAGCAGCATTTTTCCCAGGGAGAAGAATATCTTCTGGTAACACCGGGAAATTACGGGGCAGATTATCTGCGGGAGCATATGGATCTCCCTTATGAAAAAAATATTAAATGCAGCAATTATGTAGGTGAGACCATTGACATGGCAATTGATATGGGAGTTAAGGGAATCCTTTTCATCGCTCATATCGGAAAGTTTGTAAAAGTTGCAGCAGGAATCATGAATACCCATTCCCACAGTGCAGATGCCAGAATGGAAGTGCTGGCATCCAATGCGATCCGGGCAGGAGCATCGTTGGAGTGTGCAAAGGAAATCCTGAATGCATCTACTACAGATGAAGCAATAGACATTCTGGAAAAATATCAGATACTTCAGAAGACCATGAAAGAGATCCTGGACAGGATCCAGTTTTATTTAAATCACAGATCCTATGAGCAGATCCTTCTGGGGGCAGTGATCTTTAATAATACTTATGGGTATCTGGGACAGACTGCAGATGCAGAGAAGCTGATAAAGCTGATTAATGCACAGTAAAGATCCTATCGCAAAGGCGATTTTAACCGAATCAAGTAAGTCCCCTGCTTCAATTGCGAAAAGCAATAAGCAGTGGGTGGGGACTTGCTTGTATCAGGAGGAGTGCAAGCTCCTTCTGATAAACTGCGGAGCAGTTATTCGGTTATGAGCAAGTAGCGAAGCGGATTGCGAATATCCGCTTGAATGGATTTTGACTCACAACTGTGAAAGTATTGAACAGTTGGAATAAATTTATAATAAGGAGAATGATAGATTATGGTACATTTCGTAGGAGCAGGTCCGGGAGCACCGGATCTTATCACAGTAAGAGGAAAACAGTATCTGGAGGAAGCAGATGTGGTGATCTATGCAGGATCACTGGTAAATCCAAAGCTTCTGGAATATACAAAGGACATCTGCACTATCCACAACAGTGCAAAAATGACACTGGAGGAAGTGATCCATGTGATCGAGAAGGCGGAAGCAGAGGGAAAGACAACTGTCCGCCTTCATACCGGAGATCCATGTATTTACGGTGCGATCCGTGAACAGATGGATATTCTGGATGAGAAAAATATCGCTTATGATTACTGTCCGGGTGTCAGTGCATTCTGCGGTGCTGCAAGTGCCCTGAATCTGGAATATACTCTGCCGGATATTTCCCAGAGTGTGATCATTACACGAATGGAAGGCAGAACTCCGGTTCCGTCCAAGGAAAGCATTCAGTCATTTGCGGCTCATCAGGCAACTATGGTTGTATTCTTAAGTACAGGAATGCTGGAAGAGCTGAGCAGACGTCTTATTGAAGGCGGTTATACAGCAGATACACCAGCAGCCATTGTATATAAGGCAACCTGGCCGGAACAGAAGACCTTCGTCTGCACAGTGGGAACATTGGCAAAAACGGCGGCAGAAAATAATATTACAAAAACTGCTCTGATGATCATCGGAGATACAGTTGCAGCAGCACACTATGACCGTTCCAAGCTGTATGATCCGGAGTTTACTACAGAATTCCGTGAGGCTGTGAAATCAAAAACACATCACTCATAGAATCTGGTAACCTTAAGGAATTGCTATCGTTTATGAGATTACTGTAAACAGGAGAAAGAGAAGGAATATAACAGTGAAGGTTGCACTTATATGCTTCAGCCTTACCGGACAGCAGACCGGGGAGAGATTATGCAGGGGGCTGCAGGCGGCCGGGCTGACAGCAGAACTGGATAAAAAAAGTAAATATCTTCCGGATTCCATTCAGATCAGTACCTCTGCATGGGCAGGAGAGAAATTTTCTGATTCAGATGCACTGATCTTTATCGGTGCCACCGGAATTGCCGTCCGCAGCATTGCGCCTTATGTAGCGTCAAAGAAGTCAGACCCTGCGGTGCTGGTCGTAGATGAGTGTGGAAAGTTTGTCATTTCCCTTCTGTCAGGACATCTGGGCGGTGCCAATGAACTGGCGCTAAAAACAGCAGAAATTCTGGAAGCAATACCAGTGGTCACAACAGCCACAGACCTGCATCACCGTTTTGCAGTAGATGTTTTTGCAAAGAAAAACAATTGCAATATCTTTAACATGAAAGCAGCAAAGGAAGTCTCTGCTGCACTTCTGGCAGGAAAGAAAGTTGGATTTTACAGTGAGTTTCCGACGGACGGCGAACTGCCGGAGGGGCTGATCCGGTGTAACGAATATGGGAATCCTGTCAACAGTACGGATGACAGATCAGAAGAGGAAACACAGAAAAGCTCTGATTTTAATGGAACAGGGACAGACTGTACGAAGATAGACTGCGGAGTTGCGGTTACTGTACATACTTCCTGTAATCCTTTTATTTCTACCACACAGGTAGTTCCGAAATGTCTGACCCTGGGCATGGGCTGCAGGAAAGACAAGGATGCACGTGGAATCGCAGAGGCGGCACAGAAGGTGCTGGACAGAGCCAGATTTTATAAAGAAGCATTTGAGCAGATCGCAAGTATCGATCTGAAGAAAGAAGAACAGGGAATCCTGTCATTGTCACAGGACTGGCAGATTCCTTTTGTGACTTATACAGAAGAAGAATTAAAACAGGTGTCTGGAGAATTTACTCCCTCACCTTTTGTAAAAAAGATCACAGGTGTGGACAATGTCTGTGAGAGAAGTGCAGTCCTTGCCAGTGGAAATGGCAGGCTGCTGCAGAGAAAAACAGGAGAAAATGGTGTGACCACAGCAGTGGCTGCCAGGGAATGGAGGATACATTTTGAGTAAAATATATGTAATCGGAATCGGACCGGGAGCTTATGACCAGATGACAGGAAAAGCAATCCGCGCCATGAATGAAAGTGATGCGATCATCGGATATACCGTATATGTAGACCTGGTGAAGGAATATTTTCCGGGAAAAGAATTTATGACTACACCAATGAAAAAGGAAGTGGACCGCTGTGTACTTGCTTTTGAAGAGGCAAAGAAAGGCAAAACTGTTTCCATGATCTGCAGCGGTGATGCAGGAGTTTACGGTATGGCAGGTCTGATGTATGAGGTTGGTGTCAATTATCCGGAAACAGAACTGGAGATCATCCCGGGTGTGACAGCGGCAACAGGTGGAGCTGCTGTTTTGGGTGCACCTCTGATCCATGACTTCTGTCTGATCAGCTTAAGTGACCTTCTCACACCATGGGAAAAGATAGAGGCAAGACTTCTGGCAGCAGCTCAGGCAGATTTTGTTGTATGCCTTTACAATCCGTCAAGTAAAAAACGTCATGATTATCTGCAGAAAGCCTGTGATCTGATGATGAAATACAAATCACCGGATACCATCTGCGGAACAGTTTCCAATATTGCAAGAGAAGGCGAAGAAGCTCATGTAATGACATTAAAGGAACTGAGAGATACACAGGTGGATATGTTTACCACAGTATTTATCGGTAATTCTCAGACAAAGGAAATCAACAATAAGATGGTAACACCGAGGGGATATAGGAATGTATAAAGTTCTTGTTTTTGCGGGAACAACAGAAGGATACGAGATCTGCCGGTTTCTGGCAGATCATAAGATAGAGACAAAGGGATTTGTTGCCACAGAATATGGCAGCAAATCTCTTACAGAAAGTGAATTCCTCATTGTGCAGACCGGAAGACTGGATGCAGCGGCTATGGAGGAGACCTTTTTACAGGAGAAACCGGAAATGGTGCTGGATGCCACTCATCCTTATGCTGCTGAGGTGACTGTAAATATCAGGACAGCCTGTGAGAATACGCAGACAGCATATTACAGGGTGCTGAGAGAAGCAGGAGAACATGAGGATAGGGCAGTATATGTGGACAGTGTTCAGGCTGCTGCAGATTATCTGGATCAGACCCAGGGAAATGTATTGCTGACAACAGGAAGCAAGGAGCTGGCCGGCTTTACAGGCATGAAGGATTATCAGAACCGTCTTTATGCAAGAGTCCTTTCTCTGCCCAATGTGATGAAAGCCTGTGCAGAGCTGGGATTTGAGGGAAAACATCTGATAGGAATGCAGGGGCCTTTTTCCAGAGAGCTGAATGCTGCAATGCTCAGACAGTATGACTGCAGATATCTGGTCACAAAGGATACAGGAAAAGCAGGTGGATTTCAGGATAAGATCGATGCTGCCCTGGAATGTGATGCAGTTCCTGTGATCATCGGGCGTCCTCTGAAGGAGGAAGGAATGTCTGTGAGAGAATGTAAGAGATTTCTTACAGAACATTTCAGTTTAGCCCACAGACCGCATATTACATTGCTGGGAATTGGAATGGGAAGTCAAAAACTTCTCACTGTCCAGGGTAAGAACAGCCTGGATCAGGCGGATCTTCTGATCGGTGCCAGAAGGATGGTGGATTCTGTGAAACGTCCGGGACAGGATGTGTTCGTGGAATACAGAAGCCGGGAGATCAGGGATTATATTGATGCACACCCGGAGTATGACAATATTGTGATCGCCCTTTCCGGAGATGTGGGCTTCTACAGCGGAGCCAGAAAACTTCTGGAAGTACTGTGTCAGGATCGAGAGGATAATACAGAGATAGAGATTCAGTGTGGGATTTCCTCAGTTGTATATTTTATGTCCCAAATAGGATTGTCCTGGGATGATGCCAAAATTGTCAGTGCACATGGAAGAGGCTGTAATCTTATCTCACATATCTGTTATACAGAGAAAGTCTTTTCCATACTCGGAACTTCAGACGGTGTAGCAGTTCTGGCAGAGAAACTGGTAAAATACGGGATGGGTGATGTGCTTCTTTATGTGGGAGAAAATCTGTCCTATGAAAATGAGAAGATTTTTGCAAAGCCTGCCAGCGAACTGACAGAATATAAGGGTGATCCTTTGTCCGTCATCTGTGCAGTAAATGAAAATGCAGGAACACGTCTGGAGACGCATGGGATCAGAGATGAGGAATTTATCAGAGGCAAAGCGCCCATGACAAAGGAAGAGGTGCGTACGGTATCCCTTTCCAAACTGCGTCTGACCGCTGATTCCGTCTGCTATGATGTGGGTGCAGGAACAGGCTCACTGTCAATAGAGATGGCACTTCGTGCTCATCAGGGACAGGTCTGGGCAATTGAGAAAAAGGAAGACGCAGTTGAACTGATCCACCGGAATAAGGTGAAATTTGCAGCGGATAATCTGGAGATTGTGGAAGGACTTGCACCAGAGGCTCTGAAAGATCTTCCGACACCAACCCATGCTTTTATCGGAGGCTCGTCAGGAAATCTGAAAGAGATCGTGAAGCTGCTGGTTGAAAAGAACCCTCAGGTCCGGATCGTAATCAACTGTATCACTCTTGAAACTGTGTCCGAAGCATTGGAAACAGCGAAAGAGTTTGGATTTGAAGAGAATGAGATCGTACAGCTAAGTGCAGCACGTTCAAAGGCAATCGGACGTTATCATATGATGATGGGCGAGAATCCCATTTATATTATTACACTTCAGAATCCCGGGAAATAACAAATGATACAGATATCAGGGATTACAAATTAACAGTTAAGGAAATATAGATTAACAGTTAATAGATTGGAATGCCCTGAAATTGTTGAAAAAATATAGGACAGAAACAGAGGAGAACAGGGATGGATATTCCAAGAATACTTCTTGCAGCAGGAGCCAGCGGCAGTGGCAAAACTCTGATCACCTGCGGACTTCTGCAGGCGCTGGTCAATCGAAAAATGAAAGTGGCATCTTTTAAATGTGGACCGGATTATATAGATCCCATGTTTCATTCCAGAGTCATCGGGACGAAATCCCGTAATCTGGACACCTTTTTTACAGATGCCCAGACAACCCGATACCTGCTTGGAAAAAATGCAGCAGACTGTGATATTGCAGTGATGGAAGGTGTTATGGGCTATTATGACGGCGTGGGTGGAATATCCACGAAAGCAAGCGCCTATGACCTGGCAGATACCACAGATACTCCGGTCATCCTTGTGGTAAACAGCAGAGGGATGAGTATTTCCCTGGCAGCTTATATTAAAGGTTTTATGGAGTACAAAGAGAACAGTCATATCAAAGGCGTGATCTTTAACCAGATGTCTCCCATGCTTTATCCCAGAATGAAGAAGCTGGTGGAAGAACAGCTTGAGGTGGAGGTTCTTGGATATGTGCCAAAGGTGGAGGACTGTGTGATCGAGAGCCGTCATCTGGGTCTTGTGCTTCCTGAGGAGATTTCTGATCTGAAGGAACGCTTGCAGAAGCTTGCCGGAATATTGGAAGATACACTGGAAATCGACAGGATCCTTGCACTTGCCAGGCATGCAGAGGAGCTGCAGGTGCCGGAATCGCTGGTACAGAAAGACGAGACATATGGATATTGTCTGCCACAGAAGCTGCGTATCGGAGTGGCAAAGGATGAAGCCTTTTGTTTCTTCTATGAAGACAATTTCCGTCTACTTCAGGAAATGGGGGCAGAGCTAGTTGATTTCTCGCCAATTCATGATGAACATCTTCCTGTAGATCTGGATGGGATTCTTCTCTATGGCGGTTATCCGGAATTAAATGGAGAGGCACTGGAACGCAATGCATCCATGAAAGAAGAGATTGCACAGGTAGTTAAACAGGGCATGCCATGTATGGCAGAATGCGGAGGCTTCATGTATCTTCATGAGCAGATGGAGGATATGGGCGGAGTGTTCCGGAAAACCTGCGGAGTGATCCCCGGAAAATGTTTCCGCACTCCCAGACTGACCAGATTTGGATATATCACATTAACTGCCGGGAAGCCTGTTTTCGGCAGAAGTGCAGAGGAGATCGGTGAGATTCCGGCCCATGAATTCCACTATTTTGATTCAGAGAACTGTGGAAGTGATTTCCATGCAGCGAAGCCTATGAGCAAAAGAGGATGGGACTGTATGCACAGCAGCAGTAACCTGCTGGCAGGATATCCTCATATCTATTATTATGGAAATCCCCAGATTCCCAGGGCTTTTCTCATGAAATGTCTGGAATATCATAACAAGGAGTTTTAAAAATATGTTATATTACAGTATGCCTGCCCTTGCAGCAGGCTTCATACTTGATCTTATGATAGGAGATCCCAGATGGCTGTATCATCCGGTATGTCTGATCGGAAATCTGATCGCATTTCTGGAAAAAATACTCCGAAAGATTTTTCCGAAAACAGATAAGGGCGAACTGGCTGCAGGTACAGTGGAAGTGATCCTTGTCTGTCTGTTAAGCGGTGGAATCCCATTTCTGATCCTGCACATTCTCTATGGAATCTCAGTATGGGCGGGATTCGCACTGGAAACCTTCTGGTGTTATCAGCTTCTGGCAACGAAATCTCTGAAAACAGAGAGCATGAAAGTTTATGACAGACTGAAAAACGGAACTTTGGATGAGGCCCGTTATGCAGTATCCATGATCGTAGGTCGTGATACCCAGTCGCTGACAGAGGAAGGTGTTACAAAGGCTGCAGTAGAGACTGTGGCAGAGAATGCTTCAGACGGCATCATAGCACCTATGTTCTATATGGCAATCGGCGGAGTGTGGCTGATGTTCCTTTACAAAGGAATCAATACCATGGATTCTATGCTGGGCTATAAGAATGATAAATATCTGTATTTTGGTCGCTGTGCCGCAAAGCTGGATGATGTGGCCAATTATATTCCGGCCAGACTTTCCGGTTGGCTTATGGTGGCAGCCTCTGTATTTGTAAAAATGGATGTGAAAAATGCAGCGAAGATCTACCGTAGAGACAGAAGAAACCATGCCAGCCCCAATTCTGCACAGACAGAAGCAGCAATGGCAGGTGCGCTGGAGGTACAGCTTGCAGGCAATGCTTACTATTTCGGAAAGCTTTATGAGAAACCAACCATAGGAGATGGAATCCGCCCTGTGGAGGTGGAGGATATCAGACGTTCCAATCGCCTGCTTTATGCAACAGCAATCCTGGGGGCTGTGATATTTCTTCTGATCGGAAGCGCGGTGCGATATTGTTTCTTTTTATAATTCTGGTAACGTGGATTGCTGAATAGTTATTAATATAAAACATGTATAGTAGGACTGGAGACAACTGATGACAAAACATATACATGGCGGTGATGTTTATAAATATGATCACTGTCTGGATTTCTCTGCAAACTGTAATCCGCTGGGAACACCGCAGAGTGTAAAGCAGGCGATCATAGACAGTGTAGAGGACCTGAGTGATTATCCCCGTGTAGGATGCGGACCTCTGAAAGAGGCAATCGCAGATTATGAACATACAAAAAAAGAATATCTGATCTGCGGGAATGGAGCCGCAGACCTTATTTTTTCCCTCAGCAGGGCATTGAATCCAAAGAAGGCCCTTCTTCCTGCTCCTACCTTTGCGGAGTATGAACAGGCACTGGTCAGTGTTGGCTGTGAGATCAGCAGATATTATCTGAAAGAGGAAAATGATTTCTGTATACAGAAAGATTATCCGGATGTTCTGAAAAGAGAAAAGCCGGATATTATTTTCCTGTGTAATCCCAATAATCCTACAGGGATCACCATACCTCAGGACCTTCTGGAAGAAATTCTGGAAACCTGTGCCATGCAGGGAATATTTATGGTAGTAGATGAGTGCTTCCTGGATTTTGTAAAAGATCCGGAGAAACATACGCTGAAGGAAAAACTGGCAAAATATCCGGGACTTTTTATTCTTAAGGCATTTACCAAAAGATATGCGATCCCCGGTGTGCGGCTGGGCTATGGATTCTGTTCGGACGGGGAAGTACTTGACCGGATGGAGGCAGTCACCCAGCCCTGGAATGTGTCTACCATGGCACAGCAGGCAGGAATGGCAGCACTGAAGGAAGCAGAATATGTGGAAGCAGGACGGCAGATCATTTTCCGTGAATCTGCATGGATGAAGGAAAAGATGAGACAGCTTGGGCTGACGGTATATCCTTCTGAAGCAAATTATATATTCTTTTACGGACCGGAGGATCTCTTTGAAAGATGTGTTGCAAAGGGAATCCTGATCCGGGACTGCAGTAACTATCCGGGGCTGAAAAAAGGATATTACCGTGTGGCAGTGAAGCTGCATGAACAGAATGAAAAGCTAATAGAGGTACTGGAAGAAGTGCTTTCATAAGTATTTATACAGGAGAAAAGGGGAAACAAAAAAATGGCAAAAGCGATTATGGTGCAGGGGACAATGTCCAATGCAGGAAAAAGCCTTCTGGCAGCAGGGCTTTGCAGGATTTTTAAACAGGATGGATACAGGGTGGCACCCTTTAAATCCCAGAATATGGCACTGAACTCTTTTATTACAGAAGAGGGGCTGGAGATGGGCAGAGCTCAGGTGATGCAGGCGGAGGCAGCCGGAATTAAGCCTTCTGTGCTGATGAACCCCATTCTTCTGAAGCCTACCAATGATGTAGGCTCCCAGGTGATCGTAAACGGAGAAGTCCTGGGAACCATGAGTGCCAGAGACTATTTTAAATATAAGAAAAAGCTGGTGCCGGATATTATGAAAGCTTATGATAAACTGGCATCAGAAAATGATATCATTGTGATCGAGGGAGCAGGAAGCCCGGCAGAGATTAATCTGAAAACAGAAGATATCGTAAATATGGGAATGGCAAAGATGGCAAAGGCACCGGTACTTCTGGTGGGAGATATTGACAGAGGCGGTGTTTTCGCACAGCTGATCGGTACAGTGGAGCTTCTGGAAGAGGATGAAAGAGAGATGGTAAAGGGTCTGATCATCAACAAATTCCGCGGCGATAAGACCATCCTTGATCCGGGAGTGCAGATGCTGGAGGAGAGAAGCCATATCCCTGTAGTGGGAGTGGCTCCGTATCTGGATATTCAGGTGGAGGATGAGGACAGCCTCACAGAAAGATTTGACAGAAAACAGGAAGTGGATCTTATTGATATTGCGGTGATCCGGGTACCAAGGATCTCCAATTTCACAGATTTTAATCCACTGGAAAGTATCCCGGGAGTTTCCCTGAGATATGTACAGCATGTCAGTGAACTGAAAAATCCGGATATGATCATCCTTCCAGGAACAAAAAATACAATGGAAGATCTGCTGTGGATGCGGGCTAATGGTCTGGAAGCTGCAGTTTTGAAGGAAGCTGCAAAGGGTAAGATTATCTTTGGAATCTGTGGCGGTTATCAGATGCTGGGTGAGACCTTAAGTGACCCTCATCATGTGGAAGCCGGAGGAACCATCAAGGGAATGGGACTGCTTCCTATGGATACTGTTTTTGCGGAAAAGAAAACCAGAACCAGAGTTTCCGGCAGATTTCTGGAACTTGAGGGAGAGCTGCAGGCACTTTCCGGCGCAGAACTGGAGGGTTACGAGATCCATATGGGAGAAACTGTGTTAAAAGGCGAGGCCGGACACAGTGTATCCATTGAAGATCAGGTGTCAGGAGAGTGTAAGGAAGACGGTGCATACCGTAAAAATGTCTGTGGAACCTATGTCCATGGAGTTTTTGACAGGGAAGATGTGGCAGAGGCTGTTGTACGTGTTCTGGGTGAAAAAAAGGGAATTGATGTATCTCAGATGACAGGAATCGATTTTGCAGCATTTAAAGAAACCCAGTATGATATCCTGGCAGCAGAACTGAGGAAGCATCTGGATATGAAGAAAATCTATGAAATTCTGGAGCAGGGAATCTGATCCGGAACAGTATGGTGAAAATCCAGATAAGCCAATGAGTGTTAGATGTAACTATTGTATACGGGAATTTATGGAATTTGGGAGATAAGGAATGAAAGTAGAACTGGAAAATGTAAAACCAATGGATATAGAGAAACGCAGCTTTGAGATCATTACAGAGGAACTTGGAGATACAAAGCTGGTTCCCGGAACAGAGCTGATCGTAAAGAGATGTATTCACACAAGCGCAGACTTTGATTATGCAGAGAATCTCTGTTTCTCTGAGAATGCAGTTGAGAAAGCAATTGCTGCTATCAAAGACGGTGCCTGCATTGTGACAGATACACACATGGCAGAGTCCGGGATCAACAAGAGAGTCCTTTCCCGTTACGGCGGAGAAGTATTCTGCTTTATCTCTGACGAGGACGTAGCTGCCACAGCCAAAGCCAACGGAACCACAAGAGCTACAGCCAGCATGGATAAGGCTGCTGCCATGGGAAAGAAGCTGATCTTTGCCATCGGAAATGCCCCCACTGCGCTGGTACGTCTCTATGAACTGATTGAGGATGGCAAGCTGGATCCTGAGCTGATCATCGGTGTGCCGGTAGGCTTTGTAAATGTGGTCCAGTCCAAGGAACTGATCATGCAGGCAGACGTACCTTATATTGTAGCCAGAGGAAGAAAGGGCGGAAGCAATGTTGCCGCATGTATCTGTAATGCATTGCTTTATATGATTGATAATAACAGAGGATACTAATTCTGTATCTGACTGATATCTTTTAACAGCTTACATGCCGGGACGAAATCTGCCACAGGCATGGAGGAGCAGGAGAGAATCAGGGTAATCTTACCGGGAGCCTCTCTCAGAAGCTGTAGGCGCAGACCATTGGTCTGTGCCTTTTTTTGAAGCTCCTGCCAGGTAAGAGTTGTGGACAGAGTCAGGGCCAGGCTGGTACCTGCGGCTCCGGTCTGGATCTGGGAATCTTTTCCAAATACTTCCCGCACAGCACTGCGGAGTGCTTTCAGCTTTACAGAATACAGACGTTTCAGCTTACGGGTCTGTGCTGCCAGGTGACCATCCCGGATAAATTGGCACAGAGCAATCTGCTCTGCCTTTGATGCTGTCTGATTATATTGGTCTGCTTTTTTTCTGTACAGTGCAGACAGCTCCGGAGGCAGGACCATAAAACTGATACGGATGGAGGGCAGCAGAAGTCTGGAAAAGGTTCCCAGATACACCACATTCTGACCGCCTGCCAGACCAAAAAGAGAAGGGGTAGGCTTCTGCAGATACACAAATTCATTTTCAAAATCATCCTCAATGACCAGACTGCCATGTGCAGCAGAGTAATTCACCAGCTCCAGGCGTCTGGAAACAGGCATAATATCACCCCATTTTGTCATATGTGCAGGAGAAACATAAATAACATCACAGTCCTTATTCCTGTAATCTACCTGAAATCCATAGTCATGAAACACAGTGCTTCCCTGTACAAAGGAAGGATTGGGAAAAGAAACAGTCTGGCGTTGCTCAAGGAGCGGGCAGAGGATGTGCAAAAGACTCTGAATACCTGCACCGATCACAATATCCTCCCCACTACATAGCACGTTTCTACGTTCTCTCACATAATCGGCAAGTGTATCTCTCAGGTCAGCCTCACCCTGAGGCTCTCCATAAGACAGTAATCTTTCATCCTGGCGAAGAGCGCTTTTGATATAACGTCTCCAAAGGTCAAAACGGAAACTCTCCCGATCTACTCCTGAAGAAGCAAAATCAAACCGGCAAGGTGTCTGAGCATGTTTCTCTGTTTTTCTGACAGATGTGTGTTGTCTGTCAGCTATATCTGTCACATAGTATCCGCTCTGGGCTTTGGAAATAATATATCCCTCCGCAGCCAGCTGCAGATAGGCATTTTCAATGGTGGTGCGGCTCAGCTTCAGTTCCTGCGAACATTTTCGAAGAGAGGGCATCCTGCTTCCGGGCGGGAGCTTTTTCTCCATGATCAGTTCCCTGTAATAGTGGAACACCTCCAGATACAGGTGTTCCTTTTTTTTATTCTTATCTAAAATCAATTCCATATGTAAAACTCCGATCCTTCAAACATGCTGATGGCATTCTTGAATTGCTATAGGGTTAAAAATAAACTGACCCTTAAAAAAACATTAAATCTGGCTATATTCATATATCCACTGTGATGCTATATTAATACAAAGCATAAAAGAAAGCAAGAGGAATAAAAAATTGAAAAAAATTGCAGTAATTCATGATCTGTCCGGTCTGGGAAAATGCTCTCTTACAGCAGCGATTCCTGTAATTTCTGCCATGGGAGTCCAGGCTTGTCCGCTGCCCACCGCAATATTGAGTAATCAGACAGGATATGGATCTTATTTCTGGGATGATTATACAGACCGGATGGAGCTGATCATGGATGAGTGGAAAAAAACGGGATTTACACCGGATGGTGTTTATACAGGATTTCTGGGAGATGCCAGACAGGTGGATCTGATCCTGAAATTTGTAGATATGTTCTGCACAGAGGGAACACATATCCTGGTTGATCCGGTTATGGGAGACAGAGGGGAAACATACAAAACCTATTCAGAGACTCTCTGTGAAAAAATGCGGACTCTGGTCAGAGAAGCTACAGTGATTACGCCGAACCTGACAGAGGCACTTCTTCTTCTGTATGGAGAAGAGGGGATGAAAGAAAGAATGAAAGCGTTTTCTGATATGGAAGAAACACAGTTGCTTAAGGAAATAGAAACATCCGGCAGAGAACTGACTCAGCGTTTTGGGCTGGAAGCAATTGTGATCACAGGAGTAGAGGTGTCCGGCAGTGACGGCAGAGCACGAATGGGAAATCTGGTTCTGGAGAAAGAAAAAGCAGACTGGTGTTTTTCTGTAAAAGAGGGCGGCAGTTATTCCGGAACAGGAGATCTTCTGGCATCTGTTCTGAGTGCGGGAATGGTGAGAGGGATTCCCATGAAAGCATGTGTGGAGAAGGCTGTTGAATTTCTGGGTGGAGCTATTCACGATGCAGTGGAAGAAGGAACTGACAGAAATGATGGAGTCTGCTTTGAAAAATATCTGGGGATACTGACACAGATATAAGACAGGAAATCATAGATACCAAATGCCGGACAGTTAAGTAAAATATATAACAGGAGGGATCATATTATGTCTGAATTAACAGCAAAAGAGAACATCAAAACAGCCGATACAGTGAAAAGGATCACAGCCACAGCGGTAATGGCAGCACTGACTACTTTAATGACAGCTTATATCTTCCACATTCCGGTAGGGGTGAACGGAGGATATGTACATCTGGGTGACACTATGATCTATCTGGCAGCAGCATTTCTGCCATTACCTTACGCATGTGCGGCAGGAGCAATCGGAGGTGGCCTGGCAGATCTTCTGACAGCACCTGTATGGGCGCCTGCAACTATAATTATCAAAATGCTGATCTGTCTTCCGTTTTCTTCTAAAGGAACAAAGCTGGTCACAAAGAGAAATGTAGTTGCATTATTCCTTGCATTCGCCATCTCAGCAACAGGATACTATATTGCAGAAGGAATTATGTTTGGATTTACAGCATCCTTCTTTACTTCTGTCAGCGGAAGCATTGTACAGTCAGGGGGAAGTGCCATTATGTTTGTGATCATCGGTACTGCACTTGATAAAATCGGATTTAAGACTAATATTGCGAAATAATAGGAAAAATAAAATAACTGAAATTAACCGGATCAAGTAGCGAAGCGGATGATTTTATCCGCTTGACACTGAGGAGAATATAAAATGACAACAGATATCATATACAGATATAAAAACCAGGTATATTTTAACATTACCAATAAATGTCCATGCAGATGCACTTTCTGCATCCGAAATACAGAGGATGCCATCGGTGAGGCATCCAATCTCTGGTTTGAACATGAACCTGCATTGGAAGAGATTTACAAAGCCATTGATGAGTTTGATTTTTCAGACTGTAATGAAGTGGTTTTCTGCGGATACGGAGAACCGACCATGGCTCTTGAGAACCTTATAGCAGTAAGCAAATATATCAGGGAAAGATACCCATTCCGGATCAGGCTGAATACCAACGGATTATCTGATCTGATCCACAAACGTTCTACTGCAAAAGAAATCTGTCAGGCTGTAGACAGTATATCCATCAGCCTGAATATGCCGGACGCAGCATCCTACAATGAAGTAGTCCGTCCAGCATACGGCGAGAAATCCTTTGATGCCATGCTGAAATTTGCAAGAGACTGTAAGCAGTATCTTGATGATGTACGCTTCACAGTTGTAGATGTGATCGGCGAGGAAAAAGTAGAGCAGAGCAAAGTCCTGGCTGCTCAGAATGGGATTCCGTTAAGAGTGAGAAAATATTCACCGTGATACAGAATAGAAAAATTCTGTTTTTGACTTTTGAGTTTGTCTGAAAACTACAGCAGTCATGCACCTTACCGTGCGTGGCTGCTTATTTTTTATGTTATAGGAAATTACTCCGTAATGTTTCTATAACATAAAAAGCCTTCCGGGCAGGATGAAGTCCCCTTCTTCGAAAATTGCAAAAAGTAATAAGTAATAAGTAATAAGAGAGTGCACTTGACATATGATATTCTTTATACTATATTATATTTAACAATTAGGTTAAATGTTAAACGAAAGGCTGTGATGAACTATTGGGATTACAGGATACATTGAAAGCACTGGCAGATCCAATACGACGTGAGATTCTAAATTTGTTAAAGGGCGGACGGCTTTCAGCAGGAGAAATATGTGAACATTTTTCAGTGACGGGGGCGTCTATATCCAGACATTTGGCAATATTAAAGGATGCTGATCTGATCAGGAGCAAAAGGGAAGGAAAATTTATTTATTACGAACTAAATACTTCTGTATTGGAGGATGTTATGTTGTGGATCACAGACTTAAAGGGGGTATCGGATTATGAAGGAAATGATTAAAAAATATAAAGGTACATTGATCTGTTCTGTACTGGTAATGCTTGCAGGAATTTTGGTGGGTTTTACGATGGCGCAGAGCATATGGATAAATGTGTTTTTTGTAGTGACAGATTGTATACTGGTGACAATCATCTTTTATGACAACAGGAACAGACAGCAGAGCAGCAAGGTTATAGGGATGGTCATATGGATGATACCTGTTACCGCGTTAATCTATAATGGTATGGCAAGACTGATCAGTATGGATGCGGATAGTGAGAATCTGTTTATGGCAGTAATTTACTTTGGAACAGGATTACTGTTTATGATCATAGGAAATTATTTGCCAAAGGTGAAACAGAATAACACCATAGGAATCAGGGTTGTATGGACATTGCAGGATGAAGAAAACTGGAGTGCAACTCATAGATTCAGTGGAAAATTATGGGTGGCATCAGGTGTCTTATGTATGCTTTGCGGCCTTTTTGGAGAAAGCATTGCTGCTTTGGTTTTGTATATTGTAAGCATTATGGCTACTGCAATTGTCAGCATTCTTTATTCTTATCTTTTTTATAAGAAAAAAATGGAAGCCGGAGAAAAATTAAAAATCCAGTATAACAAGAAGACAATCGTGATATATGTAATCGTATCAGTTTTTGTTGTAATATTTACTATATGGACTTTGTTCTGGGGTGGTATTGATATCAGTTTCCATGATAATGATTTTACTGTTGAGGCACAGGGATGGAGTGATTATACAGTGGATTATGAGCAGATTGACAGTATCTCATACAAAGAAAATTTATTTCAAAATGGGAATGATCGCAGAACAAATGGTATGGGAAACCTGAAGTATGGTATGGGAAATTTCAGAAATGATATTTATGGAGATTATATCCGCTACACCCATGCATCCTGCCACTCATATGTAGTTATGGATATAGGCGGAAAAATATTGGTGGTAAATGGCGTAGATGAATCAGAAACAAGGAAAATTTATGACACTCTCAGAGAGAAATGTCAGATGAATTAGTGTGTATTTAATTATAAAAAAGATTCTTCTGATAATAATAAATTATTTATTTTTAAACTGTTTTGGAGTCATATGATAGTGTTCCTTAAAACACTTATAAAAATGAGTTGTGTTAGTAAAGTTTGGTTGGAGAGGCTGCCCTTTGCCGGGATATCCTCTTTTCCATTTTACAGAAGAAATCAAAAAGTACAGGTATTCAACCTAACAAAATCGTGATATAATGAGCGCAAGAAAGCCAACATGCTTGCATGATTGGCGAACGGCGAATTGGATCATGATAGTTGCGAAGCAACGGTAAGCACCGAAGGTGCGAATCATGATATAATCTAAATATATTTGAATGAGAAATAAACATATGGGGTGAAAAAAAGCGTGAAATCGGGATTTAACGCTTAACGAGGAGGAATAAACATGGCAAAGAAAGATTTGAAGTTATATTTAGAGATGGAAGTTCGCTTAAAGATGAAGGGATTCGACAAATTCTTGTAGATAAGGAGACTGGAGTTAATTATCTTTGTTGGAAATCTGGATACGGGGCTGGTATTACACCTCTTCTGGATTCTGAAGGAAAAGTCATAATTACAAAGTAAAATTCAGTGTTTTCAAGGGTTTGCAGAGAATTTAACAACAGCGAGTATAGGTTTGGTTATTGGAGCTACTGTAAGTTGGATATTTAAGAAGTGTTTAATGAGAAAAAAATGAGTTTGTTTGTTAACTTCAAGTTTTTGAAACTAAGAAATCGAAAGTTGACAAGGAGGTGATTTTATGAAAAAGTTTATGCCCATTATCTATGTTATAGCATTCGTTATTGGCATTATCTTCATCGTAACAGCAGATACAGGCTTGATTACAAGTTATTATCCTGCTTTGATTGCAGGCGTAATCATTAGTTGTTTTGCGGGAGTGTTCCTTGCTATCTACTTATATGCTTGGCATAAGCAATCTAAGTGAGTTATGTCAATTCCAGTTTTATTGACCAAGAAAAATGAGGCGGATTCATAATGAGTGAGAAAACAGAGATTACTTTCATGCAAACAAGATTAATCCGGCTTGCTTCAGAAGAGTGGCATTTACCTGTTGAACAGATTATCCACTTGTTTAAAGAAGCCGATGTTCTTGGATATATAGAAAAATGTTATGGGATTTTTCATTGTGAAGTCGATGAAGCTGTGCTTGAAGATATTACTGAATTTTTGCAAAGAAAGGGAATAGAGATTAGTGCTTGAGTTAAAAGATGACTTTGTTCTCTATCCTGGTTACATTGCATTGCAGCTCATCGAAAGAAAAAATGAATTATACAATTGACCTTCTTATCACTATGGTAACAGATGAGATTGCAGAAGAAACGGGCAAGGACAGAAAAGAGATATTGACAGATTTTCTATGTTCAAAGACAGGAAAAGCACTGTATGATGAAAAAACAAAGCTGTGGTGCAATGGTCCGGCATATATAGCTGAATTGTATAGGGAAGAGTTAAAGAAATCCGGATATCAGATTTGAGCTGAATGTATATCCGTCTGTCTTTGTTGAGAAATCAATAGTTATAAGATTATAGTATATGCTGATACGCTATTTGTAAAAGTGTTGACTGTCTTTATACAATCTTAATACGAAATCATAGACTTTTATACTATCTTTGAAAGCAATTGTATATAATAAAGCGCATTATGAAGATATTGCTATAGAATCATTAGTAAGGAGTTATGATCATTTATGCCGGAAAAAATGTGTAAGAAAAAACACCTGACATCTTTTCAGCTGATTATTCTGGGATTTGCAGGTGTGATCCTTTTGGGAAGTATTTTGCTGATGCTTCCGGTTTCCTCTTTGGACAAAGTGCCGACGCCATTTCATGAGGCACTTTTTACAGCCACTTCGGCAGTATGCGTTACAGGACTTGTAGTAAAGGACAGCGGAAGTTACTGGTCTGTGTTCGGACAGACAGTTATTCTTGCGCTTATACAAATAGGTGGACTTGGAGTAGTAACCGTAGCGGCAGCGGTTTCGCTTCTTTCAGGGAAAAAAATATCTCTCATGCAAAGAAGTACAATGCAGGATGCAATTTCAGCACCTAAAGTTGGAGGAATTGTCAGACTGACAAGGTTCATTTTAAAGGGGACTCTTTTGATTGAAGCAGCAGGAGCTATGTTATTGCTGCCGGTTTTTGCATCAGATTATGGCTTAAAGGGAATCTGGATGGCAGTCTTTCATTCTATTTCTGCTTTTTGTAATGCAGGATTTGACATTCTGGGAACAGCAGATAATGCCTTTCCGTCTCTGACGGGCTATTCCGGAAATATCCTTATAAATGTGGTAATTATGCTGCTGATCATTACAGGAGGAATTGGTTTTCTTACCTGGGATGATATTTATAGGAATAAAATGAATTTTAAACGTTACCGCATGCAAAGCAAGATTATTCTCATGACTACTGTATGCCTGATTGTTTTTCCGGCAGTTTTTTTCTTTGCCTGTGATCTGAAAAACCTGCCTGCGGGAGAACGCCTGTTAGCTGCCATGTTTCAATCGGTAACTACAAGAACTGCCGGCTTTAATACCATAGACATTTCAGAGATGAGCGAGGCATCAAAAGCGGTTATGATACTGTTAATGCTGATCGGTGGTTCGCCGGGTTCTACAGCAGGAGGAATGAAAACAACTACTTTTACGGTACTGATTTTAAATGCAATTGCAACCTTTCGCAGTCAGGAAAATGCAGGGGCTTTTGGACGGAGACTGGAGTATCATGTGATAAAAAATGCAGCCACAATAGCTATGCTCTATTTTACATTATTCTTTTGTGGAGGTGTTGCAATCAGCGTATACGAGGGTCTTCCCCTTTTGGATTGTCTGTATGAAGCAGCTTCAGCTGTGGGCACGGTAGGTCTGACCTTGGGAGTCACACCGGGACTTCATGTTTTTTCACAAGTTGTGCTGATCATACTGATGTATCTGGGACGCGTAGGCGGCCTGACCCTGATTTATGCAGTATTCTCAGGAAGAAATAAGGGAAATGCAAAGCTTCCTCTGGAGAAAATCACAGTTGGATGAGAAGGAGAAAAGTAATATCATGAAGAATGTATTGATTATTGGACTTGGAAGATTTGGAAGACATATTGCCATGCAGCTGAATCAGCTTGGGCATGAAATTATGGCAGTTGACTGGAATGAAGAAAGGGTGGACAAAGTGCTTCCGTTTGTGACTAACGCCCAGATCGGGGACAGTACCAATGCTGAATTTTTACAATCCCTTGGAATTGGAAACTACGATATCTGTTTTGTGACTATTGGAGGAAGCTTTCAGAATTCTCTTGAGACCACTTCCCTTCTGAAAGAACTGGGAGCAAAACTGGTAATATCCAGAGCTGAACGTGATGTTCAGGAAAAATTTCTCTTACGCAATGGTGCAGATAAGGTGGTTTATCCGGAAAAGCAGGTTGCAAAATGGGCATCTATCCGTTACACAGATGATCATATCCTTGATTATATGGAGGTGGATGCTTCCCATGCGATTTTTGAGGTAGAAGTGCCAGAGGAATGGACTGGAAAAACTGTAGGCGGACTGGATATCAGAAAGCGTTACAATATTAATATTCTGGCAGTAAAAAATGAAGGAGAATTTAATATTGCAATTTCTCCGGATACGTATTTGGAAGAGAATAGTAAATTACTGGTGCTAGGAGAATACAGAGCTCTTCAAAAGTGCTTCCGCATATAGTAAAAAAGACTTTTGACCACAACACAGCCCCATGATATAATTTTCAAAACAGTAAAAAGGTGGGGGACAGGATGAGTTTAAAAAATGTGAATCATCAGAAACGATCATTCACATGGTCTATGGAAAAACCGTCTGCAAAGGATTATTTTCTGACGGTATTTATATTTGTGGTATGCACTTTAATTGGTCTGTTGTTTCAGAAACTGAATTTTACGGATACGAATATTGTAACCATATATATTCTGGGGGTTTTGCTTACTTCGATTGTGACAGATGGCTATCTTTGCAGTGTGGCAGGCTCTTTCTTAAGTGTATTTTTATTTTGTTTTTTTCTGACAGAACCAAGGATGTCTTTCAAAACCTATGCGGTGGGTTATCCGGTGACATTTTTCATAATGCTTATTTCATCCGTACTTACGGGAGCACTTGCAGCAAAGCTGAAAACACATGCAAAGCTGTCTACACAGCTTGCCTTTCGTGCACAGATTCTGTTCGATACAGACCGTCTGCTGCAAAAGGCAAAAGGAGAAACAGAGATTCTTGATGTCACCTGTACACAGCTTCTCCGTTTATTAAACCGCAATATTACAGCATATGTAGTAGAAAATGGAACTTTATCAGAGGGAAAGCTTTTCTCCGGGGAAAAAGAGGACACAGAAGATTTTTTGATACCAGAAGAGCAGCAGATAGCCAAATGGGTCTGTGAAAACAGACAGCATGCCGGTGCGTCCACACACCATTTTCCTCAGGCTAAATGTTTATATCTGGCAATCCGGAGCGGGGATAATGTTTACGGTGTGATTGGGATACCATTGCAAAAAGAAACACTGGACACTTTTGAATACAGCATCCTGTTGTCTGTAATAAATGAATGTGCGCTTGCAATGGAAAATGCGAAAAATGCATTGGAAAAAGAAAAAAATGCAGTTATGGCCAAAAATGAACAGCTGCGGGCAGATCTTCTTCGGGCGATTTCGCATGATCTTCGTACGCCGCTTTGCTCCATTTCCGGTAATGCAGATATGCTGCTTGGCAATAGTGACCGTCTGGACGAAGCTACCAAACATCAGATTTATAGCGATATCTATGATGATTCTGAATGGCTGATCGGAGTTGTGGAGAATCTGCTTTCCATTACCAGACTGAATGACGGAAGACTGAAATTTAAATTTACAGACCAGCTTCTGGATGAGGTGATTGCAGAATCCCTGAGGCATATCAGCCGGAAACATGATGATTATAAAATTGTGACAGACTGTGAAGAACTTGTTCTTGCACGTATGGATGTACGTCTTATTATGCAGGTTCTGGTAAATTTAGTTGACAATGCAATAAAATATACACCGCCGGGTTCTGTGATCTGCATTCGGGGAACGAAAACAGATGGGAAAGCGCAGATAAGTGTGGAAGATAATGGCCCGGGAATTCCGGAAGAAATGAAGTCACATATTTTTGAGATGTTTTATACAGGGAAAACAACAGTTGCGGATAGTCAACGAAGTCTGGGACTTGGACTGGCACTTTGCTGCTCTATTATAGAAGCACATGAAGGAACCCTGGCTCTGACAGATCATAATCCTCATGGATGTAATTTTACTTTTACTTTACCCTTAAGCGAGGTGACATTAAATGAATAAAACATTAATTTTGGTGGTTGAAGATGACAGACCCATACGCAATCTGATCGTTACTACATTAAAAACACATGACTATAAATATCTGGCTGCAGAAAACGGATCTTCAGCTATTCTGGAAGCTTCGTCCCACAATCCGGATATTGTTCTTCTGGATCTGGGGCTTCCTGATATGGAAGGGGTAGAAGTGATTAAAAAAATCCGTACCTGGTCGAACATGCCGATTATTGTGATCAGCGCCAGAAGTGAGGACACAGATAAAATAGAGGCGTTGGATGCAGGAGCAGATGATTATATTACGAAACCGTTCTCTGTTGAGGAATTACTTGCGCGTATTCGTGTCACCCAGAGGAGACTTGCGGTTATGCAGAGCGGAGAGCAGATAGAAAGCTCTGTTTTTGAGAATGGTGGATTAAAGATAGACTATACGGCAGGTTGTACATATCTGAAGGGAGAGGAATTGCATCTGACACCTATAGAATATAAGCTGCTCTGTCTTTTGTCCCGCAATGTGGGAAAGGTATTGACACATACCTATATTACCCAGCAGATTTGGGGACGATGTTCGGATAATGACGTTGCTTCTCTTAGAGTTTTTATGGCAACATTGCGAAAAAAACTGGAGCCTGAGAAAAATGGAGTGCAATACATCCAGACACATATTGGCATTGGATATCGCATGCTTAGAATTGAGAAGTAAAAAGCTAGTACATCGTTTCGTAAATAACTATACCAATCGCGTAGGATGCGGATTCGAGTGTGCAGGTCTAAAAACGCAGGCGTAGCGGGCTACGCTGAGGCTTTTAGACCTGTGCACTCGGATTTGCAGACAAGTGAGTGGTATAGTTATTTCGAAAACGATGTACTAGATACGGAGTATGTCACAGAGGATATCGCCTAACCATCTGATTTGATGATACAGCAATATCTTATTTTTATAGCAATCCTCGTAAATAATGCATTTAAGAGGATTGCTATAGATTTATTTCTCATAATATAATAAGAAGGAACCCTCCTAATATTAACAGCAATGAGGAAACAACTGAAAAGATCTGGGCTCCTACACCTGGGGTGCCGCCCTGTTTGATCGCTTCATCGCGGTCAAGTTTATTTTTCATCAGATTCTCTGTGATTCCGGGTGCGGATTTGAGAGTCTGTCCGTCCTGTATGCCGATAGCAGTTACGGTTTGCCCTGTTTCGAAATCAGCAGCAGAATAATAATAACGAACATCATATTCTTTATGTGAACGTGTCGTCTGGTTCGATGGTTCTATAAAATGCTTCTGTGTATAGGTGTTATCCGGTACATATGTATAACCGGCAGATGATAATGCTGCCTTGTCGTAATCTTCCCAGGTTTTGGTCAGCATAATATCATCAATAAAATCCTGCGAAAGTGCATAATTTCCAATTTTCCCCTGGCCTGATACCGGCATGCTGCTGAAAGATGAATTCCATTCCAGAACGCCATATTTCTTTTCGTCGTCAGTCATTGCCTCCTTCTTTTTGGAAGAAGATTTTGTTAATTTCATTGTCTGTTTTGAACTTGAAATGCGGATGCTGTCAAAGTCCAGTCCAAGCTCATCATCATGTGCCGGTTCAGTCAGCTCGAATGTGCCGCATACAATGACTGTCTTTCCATCGTTTTCCGGGTCGATCGTATCTGCTGCATCAACGTAAACTGAGTTTTTCAGAGCTGCTTTTGTTTTGGGGTTATCCACAAAGATCATCTTTAAAGCAGATACAAAAAAGAATATTCCGATTATTACAAGGAGAACCCCTCCTGCTTTCTTCAATATCTTCATAAATTTCATCACCTTCCCTTTTTATAAAAAACAAAATCCCATGGGAGCATATCCGTTATTCACCGAAAACTGTTTTCAGATCTTCAGGTGTCATAAAATCTCTTGCAGACTCATCTATCCAGTAGATATCGTTGCCTTCATAATACCATGCCCAGTCCTCTCCAAATGGAAGGGACATAAAGAATTCGTCTAATTCCTTTCCACATTTATCAATGGTATCCTTTGTAAAATAAATTTGCGAAAGATATTCAATTCCTCCGAAGGTAGTTTCATATATTTCTTCACCAACGTAAAACTCAGGAAGAGATTCCACAGAATCAAAGGATTCCATATAAATGCCCTCCACTCTGCTGCCTGCCAAAATGGCGTCTCCAATTTTCTTTATCGTAGACGGCAGATAAATATTAATCCACCATGGTATTTCAGTATGAACGGCTGGATCGATGATGTGATCTGCATATCTGGCAGCCATTTCTTTGTCCATGAAAACCCAATGTTCCGGCGCATCATAAGTATCTCTTGAACCGGCACCTTGAAATGCACTTTCCCCAATTTCTTCTACGCCTTCTTCTATATGGATTTCATGTAAATTCATCATATCACCAAAAACGTTCGTACCAATAACTTTCATGCTTCCCGGAACTGTCAGTTTTTCAATTGATGTCTTGCTGAATGCTTCAACACCAACTTCCTCCAGACCGTCAGGTAACTCTATTTTCGTAAGAGAAGAACAATCTTCAAATGCATAATCCCCCAGATATTTTAATGTGGATGGCAGGGTAACTTCTTCAAGTGCTGCACAATTTGCGAATGCGCCTTTATCGATCCGTTCTACTGCTGATGAAATAACTACTTTCTTAACATCAGCACAATTGTAAAATGCATATTCGCCGATTTCTTTAACTTCTATTCCCTTGATCACATCTGATATGATCACTTCCGGATCAGTTCCTTTGTATTTCTTCAGAACACCATCGTTACTAATATCAAACGACCTATCTATTTGTATTTCTTCTGCCGTTGGAATATTTACATCAATTTTCATAGAATTCAGTACGGTCTGAAAATTCTCGCCCTGGGCATAATCCCACAGTTCTTCTTTTGATAGTTCTTTTAAAAAGTAAAGCTCTATACACAGACAATGCTCTTTGGTAAACAGGGTATTGAAAGAAAGTTTATGTGATACTGGTGAATATGCACCGTAGAAAACAGTTTTTCCTGCCTTGAATTCTTTTACCAGACCATCTGCTTCTGCAGCTTTAAACCGCGCCTGAATCTCTTCCTGGTCATCCCGGTCCACACCAGCACCACGTCCACAGCCAAGTAATGCATTATAAACGGGATCATATCCATTCATAGTAGCCGGATGGATTGCAAGAGATCCTTTCTCCTCCGTACCTCTGTTAAAAGATACCAGAAGATGTTGCTCAGCAGACGTAGGAATTATTTCCCAAAATGCAGGAATTTCCAGTTCAACTCCGTCAATAGAAGCTGCAATGGTAGAGCCGCCTTCTGCAAATGTCAGATTCTCTACAAAGCGGCGTGTCTCTTTGGTGTCAATATCCGAAACATCCGGATATTTTTCGCGAGTTGCAGTTTGATCCTGAATATCTCTGGATAATGATTCTTTCAGCGAAGTATACGCATAAAACTGTTCCCGATCTAAAGAGCCGGCCTCATCCAGTCCTTCCGGTGTTGTAACTTCCACCAGAATTGCATTATATCCCTCAATCGCAGTCTGGTCATAGTTGATAATTTCAACAATATGGGGGTACGCCGTAATAAATGATTCATATGCGCTTGCTTTTTCTACATCTAAAGCCCATGTATAACGTTTGTACTTATAACCTGAATTTCCATAGTCCCCTTCTTCAATGGAAACGGAGCTTAAATTTTTATCTTTTACTTTCGAGCCATCTTCTCCAAAAACATTTGTCAGATTATCATATACACGAATTTTCCTGTCATAGGTAAGCGGATAGAAACGAACAAGCCATTTTTCATCAGGAGCTGTAAATATAAGACCTGAATCTGTTTTCTCCGGTTTGATATCCCACAACATACCTGGAATCTGAATGGTAACTCCGGCTTCCTCATAATCATAATCTACATATTCAGGAATCGGGGTCGGTGTGGGAGTCGGCGTTGAAGTTGGTGCCGGTGTTTCTGTTGGTTTCGCAGTTTCTTCTTTCACCACCGGTGTTTCTTCCGGTTCAGTTTCACCGCAGGCAGTCATACCTGTAATTGCCATAGTAAGACCTATAAAAATCCCTATCTTTTTGCACTTTCTGTTCATAGAAACCCTCCTTTCTTGTTCGGGACCCATATGCATTTCATTATCCCGGGAAATTCGTTTACATACGTATTCTATCTATATCTATATTATACCATTTTACTTCGTTTGCCACTGTCACTTGCGATAGTAACAGGTTGGTATGAGCCTTTTACTATAAGAATAGGCTTTTTCCGTGTTTGCAATTGACATCTTAACAGGAAATGATTATGATATCTCTGACGGCGCTTTTTAGCTGTCCGGATTTCTTATCAAATCAAATACCCTGTTGCCAGTGGGATATTTGATTTGATATGAAATGAATGAGAAATGGTGAAATACGAAGGAGAGTTAGAAATTATGAGTATTTCCATGATTGGAATTGACCATAATATGGCACCGGTGGATATTCGTGCGAAATTTGCATTTACAAAGAAAAATGCCGGTGAAGCAATGGAAAAAATAAAGAATCAAAATGGAATATATGGATGCGTGATCCTGTCCACCTGTAACCGCCTGGAGGTCTGGGCAAGTGTGGATGATGAGGTGGATGTCTGTCTTTATGACTGCCTCTGCAGGATAAAGGGAATTACTGAGGATTCTTACAGACAATATTTTGTGGAGCGTAAGGATCAGGAGGCAGTTGAGCATCTTTTTTATCTTACCAGTGGTCTGAAATCACAGATCATAGGGGAGGATCAGATCCTTACACAGGTGAAGGATGCCCTGAATCTGGCAAGAGAGAATTTTGCGGCAGATGGTGTTCTGGAGGTTCTGTTCAGAATGGCTGCTACAGCAGGAAAGAGGATTAAGACAGAGGTTCCTTTTTCTCATGGAAATCCGTCAGTGATCCATCAGGCCATCGGATTTCTGGCAGAGAAAGGGTATTCTCTCAGGGATAAGACCTGTATGGTTATCGGTAACGGTGAGATGGGCAAGGTGGCTGCTCAGGCCTTGCAGGAGGCAGGTGCAGATGTGACAGTGACCATCCGTCAGTACAGAAGCGGAGTTGTGAATATTCCGCTGGGCTGTAAGCGCATTAATTACGGTGATAGAATGGAGTATGTGCCGCAGTGTGACCTTGTAGTGAGTGCAACTGCAAGCCCGAATTTCACATTAAGAGAAGAATTATTCCAGGGAATCCGGACAAAGGATGACCTGATTCTGATCGATCTGGCAGTTCCCAGAGATATAGAGCCATCTGTTGGAAAGCTCCAGGGGGTCACACTTTATGACATGGACAGCTTCCGTATAGAGGAGGTTCCTGCAGAACTTCAGGAAAATCTGGAGGCAGCAGGCGCGATCGTAAGAGAGCAGATGGATGAATTTTTCCAATGGCTGGATGGAAGAGACCTGATTCCAAGAATTCAGGATATTAAAGATGAGGCAGTCAATGACCTGAATTTAAGGATTGCAAAGATATTAAAGAAAACACCTATGGAAGAGGATGACAGGCAGAATCTGGTCCATGCAGTGGATACGGCAGCAGGAAAAGTAGTAAATAAACTGATCTTTGGTCTGCGTGACAGTCTGAATCAGGAGATTTTCCTTGAGTGTGTGGCAGGACTGGAGAAAATATATGAAGAATAAGCCGTATTTTCCAATGTTTATAGATTTATCAGACAAGAATATCGTGGTTGTGGGCGGCGGAAACATTGCAACCCGTCGAGTGAAAACCCTTTTATCATTTACCAGAAATATCAGAGTCATTGCTCCGAAGGTCACTATGGAGATGATGGAGCTTAGCAAAGCCGGCTATGTAGAGCTAATCACACGTCCGGTGAAGCGTACAGACTTTGGAATGGCATATATGGTGATCGCAGCTACCAATGACAGAAAGTTAAATGATGAGATCCACAGGATCTGCAGGCAGGAAGGCGTTTATGTTAATGTAGCCAGCGACAGAGAACAGTGCGATTTTTATTTCCCCGGGATCTATATGGAGGATGGACTGGTGGTGGGAATCACAGCCAGCGGTCTGGACCATAAAAAAGCGCGCAGGATAAGAGAAGAAATCCAGAATGCCCTGGAGAGGGTTGCGCAGGAAGATGAGAATGAGGAGGCAAATGATGACTGAGGTGATCATTGGAAGTAGAGAGAGTAAACTGGCCGTTCTCCAGAGTGAGATGGTAAAAAGCTACATAGAGCAGAAAAGCCGCGAAGAAAATGCCGGCCCTGAAATAACAGTAAATATCCTGACTATGAAAACAACAGGAGATATTATTCTGGACCGTACCCTGGATAAGGTGGGCGGAAAAGGATTGTTTGTAAAAGAACTGGACAGGGCATTGCTGGATGGTAAAAGCAATCTGTCTGTACACAGTCTTAAGGATATGCCTATGGAGGTTCCAAAAGAGCTTCCCCTTCTGGCTTTTTCAAAGCGTGAGGATCCAAGAGATGTACTGGTGCTTCCTGAGGGAGTGGCGGAGCTGGATCCGGATAAACCTCTGGGATGTTCCAGCTTAAGGAGAACTCTTCAGTTAAAGAAGCTGTATCCTGAGATGGAGGTAAAGAGTATCCGTGGAAATCTGCAGACAAGGCTTCGCAAGCTGGATGAAGGAGAGTATTCCGGGCTGATCCTGGCAGCGGCAGGTCTGAAACGACTGGGGCTGGAAAACAGGATCAGTAGATATTTTACACCGGATGAGCTGATTCCTTCAGCAGGTCAGGGGATTCTGGCTGTGCAGGGACGCAAAGGTGAGGATTATGGGTATCTGGACGGATACTGTGACAGGGATGCCTGGATTGCAGGAACTGCAGAGCGCGCATATGTAAAATATCTGGACGGAGGATGTTCTTCGCCTGTAGCTGCATTTGCAGAGGTGGACGGAGATGAGATCTTTATCCGCGGTTTATATTACAGTGAAGCTACAGGAAAGTGGCTTACAGGTCAGATCAGAGGTGCAGCAGAGGATGGAGAGAAGCTTGGAACAGCTCTTGCAAAGCAATTGAAATCTGACTGTGAGGGAAGATAAAAAATTTATAAAAAGAAAATTCTTGTGATGCAAAAAGGAGAAGAAACATGGCAGCTGGCAAGGTTTGGCTGGTTGGTGCGGGACCGGGTGATATCGGGCTTTTTACATTAAAGGGCGCAGCGGTTCTGCAGCAGGCAGATGTGGTAGTATATGACAGTCTGGTAGGCGAAGGGGTTCTGGCAAAGATCCCGGAGCATGCCAGACTGATTAATGTAGGTAAAAGAGCAAATCACCATACAATGGTGCAGGAGGATATTAATAAGGTTCTTCTGGAAGAAGCTGAGAAAGGAAATAAAGTAGTAAGACTTAAAGGTGGAGATCCCTTTCTCTTTGGAAGAGGCGGGGAGGAACTGGAACTTCTTTCTGAGAATGGAATCCCTTATGAGATTATACCCGGAGTGACATCTCCCATCTCTGTTCCTGCTTATAATGGGATTCCTGTGACACACAGGGATTTCTGTTCGTCCTTACATATTATTACAGGACATAAACGCGCAGGGCAGGAGTATGATATAGATTTTAAAGCACTGACCCGGACAAAGGGAACACTGGTGTTTCTAATGGGAATTGCAGCACTGGAGGATATCTGCAAAGGGCTTCTTGCAGGTGGAATGGATCCGGATATGCCGGCAGCAGTTCTTCAGAAAGGAACAACAGCAGGACAGAAGCGGGTGGTTGCTACTGTAGGTACCCTCAAGGAAGAGGTGGACAGACAGGGGATAGAGACACCTGCCATTATTGTTGTGGGTAAGGTCTGCTCCCTGGCTGATAAATTTTCCTGGTATGAGAAGCTTCCTCTGGCAGGCTGGAAGGTTCTGGTCACAAGACCAAGACAGCATATTTCAAAGACAGCAGATCTTCTCCGTCAGAAAGGTGCCGAGGTTCTGGAGCTGCCGTCTATCTGTACAGTACCTGTGGAGGATAATGGCAGACTGTATGAGGCATTTGAAAAACTGGATACTTATCAGTGGATCATTTTTACAAGTCCTGCAGGTGTGGAGATCTTTTTTGACGAGATGGACAGAAAAGAGATGGATGTGCGCAGCCTGGGACAGGCGAAGATCGCAGTGATCGGTGAAGGAACGAAGAAAAAGCTGAAAGAGCATCACCTGCTAGCTGATTTTGTGCCAGGTGTGTATGACGGAGATACTCTTGGAGCAGAGCTTGCAAAACAACTTCAGGGAAATGAAAAAATCCTGATCCCAAGAGCTGAAGCCGGAAATAAAAAGCTGACAGAACTGCTGGAGCAGACAGGTGCGAAGGTAGATGACATTGCTACTTACACAACCTGTTATGAAAAGAGCAGGCTGATCGATGAGAAGAAAGAGCTGGAGACAGGAAGTGTGGACTGTGTAGTATTTACCAGTGCATCCACTGTAAAGGGCTTTGTGGAAGGCACAAAGGGACTAGACTATACGAAGGTAAAAGCCGCCTGTATCGGAAAACAGACCAAATCTGCAGCAGATGCTTATGGTATGCAGACCCGCATGGCAAAGAAAGCTACCATCGAAAGTCTCATAGAGCTTGTGGAAGAGATGAAACAGGAAAACTGATAACTATTCTGCAAAAAATGGAACAGTTATGAGAATTGTTGATAAAAGGAGCAAAAAGACATGGATTTAATTCAGAGACCAAGAAGATTAAGAGGCAGTGAAAATTTAAGAAAAATGGTAAGAGAGACAAGAATGGACAAGTCTTCCCTTATCTATCCCTTATTTGTAAAAGAGGGAACAGGAATCGAAGAAGAGATCCCTTCTATGGAAGGACAGTTCCGCTATAGTGTAGACCGTCTTCCTTTTGAACTGGAACGTCTGCAGAATGCAGGAGTAAACAGCATTATGCTGTTCGGTATCCCGGATCATAAGGATGAGGTGGGAAGCGGTGCGTACGACCCCAACGGAATCGTACAGAAAGCCCTGAGAGAAGCAAAGAAACAGTTCCCGGACATGTACTATATCACAGATGTATGTATGTGTGAGTACACTTCACACGGACACTGCGGAGTGCTCTGCGGTCATGATGTAAATAATGATGCAACACTGGAATTACTGGCTAAAACAGCTGTTTCCCATGTAGAGGCAGGCGCAGATATGGTAGCTCCCTCTGATATGATGGACGGACGTGTACGTGCTATCCGTGAGGCTCTTGATGCGAACGGACATTATGGAGCACCGATCATGTCCTATGCAGTAAAATATGCATCTGCTTTCTACGGACCATTCCGTGATGCAGCAGGTTCTGCACCGTCTTTTGGTGACAGAAAGAGTTACCAGATGGATTTCCATAACAGAAGAGAAGGAATGAAGGAAGCTCTTACGGATGTGGAAGAGGGCGCAGATATCATTATGGTAAAACCTGCCATGTCTTATCTGGATATGGTCTCTGAGGTATCAAAGGCTGTAAATGTGCCGGTTGCAACATACAGTGTAAGCGGTGAATATGCAATGGTGAAAGCAGCTGCAAAGATGGGCTGGATCGATGAAGAACGTATTATGTGTGAGATGGCAGTCAGTGCATACCGTGCAGGTGCCCAGATCTATCTTACTTATTATGCAAAAGAACTTGCAAAATGCATGGATGAAGGGAGAATCGGCTGATGGGTTTATCAGAAGAATTATTTGACAGAGCAGTAAAGGTAATTCCGGGAGGAGTAAACAGTCCTGTACGTGCCTATGGCGCTATCGGTATTGCACCGAGATTTATCGACCGTGCAGACGGATGCCATATTTATGATGTTGATGGAAAAGAATATGTGGATTATATCGATTCCTGGGGACCTATGATCCTGGGACATAATTTTTCGGAAGTAAAAGAAAGTGTACTGAAGGCATGTGAAAAGGGTCTCAGCTTCGGATGTGCAACTGCAATCGAAGTGGAGATGGCTGAATTCATCTGTGACCATATTCCACATGTGGATATGGTGCGTATGGTAAATTCCGGTACAGAGGCTGTTATGAGTGCAGTCCGTGTTGCCAGAGGATTTACAGGAAAGAATAAGATTATTAAATTTGCAGGATGCTATCATGGACACAGTGATGCCATGCTGGTAAGCGCAGGCTCCGGTGTGATGACAAGCGGTGTTCCGGACAGTGCAGGTGTGCCTAAGGGATGCACAGAGGATACCATGACTGCTGTTTATAATGATCTGGACAGTGTACGTGCACTGATGGAGCAGGCTGACGGACAGACTGCTGCTGTTATTGTGGAAGCTGTAGGCGCCAATATGGGTGTGGTTCCTCCGAAAAAGGGGTTCCTGGAAGGTCTGAGAAAGCTCTGCGATGAGTACGGTGCTCTTTTGATCTTTGACGAGGTTATTACTGGTTTCCGTCTGGCTTTTGGCGGTGCTGCAGAATATTTTGGCGTGACCCCTGATCTGGTTACCTATGGTAAGATCATTGGTGCAGGTATGCCGGTTGGTGCATATGGTGGAAGAAGAGAAATCATGGAACTGGTTTCTCCTGTTGGAAAGGTTTATCAGGCCGGTACCTTAAGCGGAAATCCTATTGCAATGGCAGCAGGACTGACACAGTTAAAATACCTCTATGAGCACCAGGAAATCTATAAAGATCTGGAGGAAAAAGGAAAACGTCTCTATGGCGGTATGGAGAAAATCCTGGCAGAGAAAAATCTGCCTTACCATATCAATCACGTATCTTCCTTGGGAAGCCTGTTCTTTACAGAGCAGGAGGTTGTGGATTATACATCAGCCAAATCTTCAGATACAAAAGCTTTCTCTGAATATTTCAAGGGAATGCTTGCACAGGGAATCCATATGGCTCCGTCACAGTTTGAGGCAATGTTTTTATCTGTTGCCCATACAGATGAGATCATAGACCAGACACTGGAAGCTGTCAGAAATTATTTTACCAAATAAACAGCAGAGCGCTTATCCGGTATAGAACTTAGCCAAAATTCATTCCAGATTGCCTGCAGCAATAGAATTTTGGCTTGTATGTGAACAGTAACGACAGTACCCTATGAACTGGAAAAAATACATAAAACTGAGTTCCGTAATCTTGTTCTGATTAGGAAAATGTGCTATAATCTTCCTATCGTATGACATCGTCCGGCAATATCGGGACGAAAACATCATTGCTCACTGGCAGCAGACGGAAACAGAGTGAGCGATGATAAATAAACTTCAGGACAGCAGGAGGAAAAAAGCATTATGAGTGAAAAGAAATATGTAGCTTATGTGGGAACTTATACGCATGGCGCTTCCAGACAGGGAATCCATGTTTATGATGTTGATGTTGAGAATGGCACTCTTACAGAACGCAGCAGTGTTGAAGTAAGTAATGCTTCCCACATGGCTGTTTCAAAGAATGGTAAATATCTTTATTCTATCGAGGATGAGGGTGTTGCAGTATTTGAACGTGATAAAAATGGTGATCTGTCACGTATCAACAGTGTAAATATTGATGGAATGAGAGGCTGTTTCCTTTCTACAGATGTTGACGGTAAGTATCTTTATGTTGCCGGATATCATGACGGTAAGGTGACTGTTGTACATACTCATAAGGACGGCAGACTTGGAAGCCTGATGGATGGCGTATTCCATACAGGACTCGGAAGTGTTGCAGAGCGTAACTTCCGTCCCCATGTGAACTGTGTTCGTCCGACTCCGGATAATAAATATCTCTGTGCAGTAGATAACGGAATCGATCAGGTGAAGATTTACCGTGTCAACAAATTGCGCAATAAGCTGGAACTGGTAGACATCCTGAGATGTCCGAGAGAGAGTGGCCCGCGTATCATTCGTTTTAGCGATGATGGTAAGTTTGCTTATATTCTCTTTGAACTCAGTAATGAGATCAGGGCTTACAAATATGATGGAAGCGGTAAGGTTCCGGCGTTTGAACTGATCCAGACGATTGAGACAAGTGCGAAGAAGGATGTTCATGATACACATAATGCAGCGTCCGGTCTTTCTCTTGCAAATGATGGCAAGCATCTTTTCTGTACAACAGCAGGTGAGGATACAGTTTCCATGTTTGAGCGTGATGAGGAGACTGGTATGCTGACAAGGAAGTTTACACTTCCGATCAGTGGTGAATATCCGAAAGATCTGGTGCTTTTACCGGATGATAAGCATCTGGTGCTGGCTAATCATGCAAGTAATACACTGACTATTTTTACAGTGGATTATGAGAAGAATATTATTGTGATGAACGGCAAGCCGATTAAGATTACAGAACCAAACTGTATCAGAATCTGGCCGGTGCCAGAAGAATAACAGATTCGTTACATAGAATTAGCAATATAGACAGATAATAAAATACCTTCATTTGAAACTGAGATCAGCTCAGAATTCAGGTGAAGGTATTTTTATGTGGATTATTTGAAATTATTTCCGATAAAAATCCCGAACCTTATCCATCTGGGAACTCATATTGACAAAGAGTGCATCCGTCAGTGTGATTGCTGCCATAGATTCTACTACAACCACTGCTCTTGGGACAATGACTGGGTCGTGGCGGCCATGGATTTCCAGAGAAAGAGGTTCTTTATCCTTGGTTACAGTCTGCTGTGGCTGGCTGATAGATGGGGTTGGCTTGATATGGGCGCGGAGTATGATCTCACTGCCGTCACTGATTCCTCCCATGATTCCGCCTGCGTGATTGGAGGTTTTGATAATTTCACCGTCTTTGACTGTGAATCCATCATTGTCAGTGGAACCGTTTGAGGAAGTTACTGCAATGCCGTCGCCGATTTCAACAGCCTTGACTGCACCGATGGACATCAGGGCGTGGGCGAGAAGAGCACTGAGTTTGTCAAAGACAGGCTCGCCAAGTCCTGCCGGTATTCCGGTAATACGACATTCGATCACGCCGCCTGCACTGTCCTGATTTTTCATACATTCTTCCAGATATTCACCGGCCTTTACTGCTGCCTGTGCATCCGGCATGTAAAATGCATTCTGATTGATTTCTTCTTTATTAAAAGAAGAAATTTCAACAGGTCCGATAGATTTGGTATAGGTGCAGATTGAAATGCCAAGTTCTCCCAATATTTTAGAAGCAATGGCACCTGCTCCAACTCTTCCGATGGTTTCCCGCCCTGAAGAACGTCCGCCGCCTCTGTAGTCGCGGAATCCGTATTTTTGGTCAAAAGTATAGTCTGCATGTCCGGGACGATAGGAATATGCAATATTTCCGTAGTCTCTGGAGCGTTGGTCTGTATTTCTTACCATCAGAGAAATTGGAGTTCCGGTGGTTTTGCCTTCAAAGACACCTGAGAGGATTTCTACCAGATCTCCCTCTTTGCGGGCAGTGGTGTATCTGCTCTGTCCGGGTTTCCTTCTGTTGAGAAATTTCTGAATGTCCTCTTCACAGAGAGGGAGGCCTGCCGGGCATCCGTCTACCACAGCTCCGAGAGCTTTTCCGTGGGATTCACCCCAGGTGGTTACCTTAAATTTATTTCCAAATGATGACTGGCTCATATGATTTGTATCCTTTCCTGTTATTGTATTAGAGTGTGTTTGAAAAATCATTCCCACAATCTGTACGCCCCATTTTGCGATATATTTTGCTATAGGTTGCCGTAGCCCGCTACGACGCTCTCATCCGGGACTTCTATAAATACTACTTTATTATAGCGAAGTGTAAAAGTTTTGTAAACCGAAAGCATTGGAATTGACAAAAATTCATGTTCAAATTATAATGATGTTTGAGTCTTTGTGAAAATAAAGAGCAAACGTAACTGTTCAGTAATCTCTTGCAGAAACTCTGAATAGTTGCAGATTTATTTGAGGGGAAATCGAGAAAAAGAAGGGAAGTGTGGATCGTGGTAAGGATTTTTAAGACAATCGATGGCGCTATCCATGAAATACAGGAACCACAGGAGGGCTGCTGGATTGCACTGACGAATCCTACGGCAACAGAGATTTTTGAAATTTCCGAGCAGTTTGGGATAGAGGTGGACGATTTGCGCGCACCTTTGGATGAGGAAGAACGTTCCCGTATTGAAGTGGAGGACAATTATACCCTTATCCTTGCAGATGTACCTGCGATTGAAGAACGTAACGAGAAGGACTGGTATGTGACTATTCCTCTTGGTATTATCGTAACTCAGAAGATGATTTTTACTGTATGTCTGGAAGACACACAGGTTCTGACAAGATTTATGGAAGGCAGGGTAAGAAACTTTTTTACCTATATGAAAACCAGATTTATCCTGCAGATTTTGTACCGTAATGCCAGCATGTATCTGAGATATCTGCGTATTATAGATAAGAAGAGCGAGCAGATAGAGGAGAAACTTCATCTGTCTACAAGAAATCAGGAATTGATGGAACTTCTGGAACTGGAGAAATCACTGGTATACTTTACCACATCTCTGCGTTCCAATGAGATGGTTCTGGAGAAACTTCTGAAGGTGGAGAGTATCAAGAAATATCCGGAGGATACAGAACTTCTGGAGGATGTTATCATTGAGAACAAGCAGGCTATTGAGATGGCTAATATTTACAGCGGTATCCTCAGCAGTATGATGGGAACCTTTGCGTCAGTTATTTCCAATAACCTGAACATTGTCATGAAGGTTCTGGCTGTTATTACCATTGTTATGAGTATTCCGACTATTGTTTTCAGCGCATATGGCATGAACCTGAGTGCTGCGGGAATGCCGTTTTCCAGGACACCATGGGGATTTCTTATCGTTATCATCCTTTCTGTAGTGGCAAGTATCATTGCAGCGATATTTCTTTCCAAGAAGAAGTTTTTCTGATTTTGCAGCTGGACTGAAAAGCAGCTATGCGGTGCAGAGTTACGCAGAGAAAGCAGATTGTGGATATCCGCTGTAACGAAAGAACGAATAGCATTTTGTGAGAAAAGGAGATCTATGAAATTTATTGACAAACTGGAACGAAAATTTGGAAACCGCGGGATTGAGAATCTTACGATTTATATTATTGTAAGTTATGTACTGGGATATGCATTGATGTATATTAATCCAGGGGCTCTTTCCATGTTGAGTTTGAATGTCTCTAAAATCCTGCATGGTCAGATATGGAGACTTGTTACATGGATTATTTCACCGCCAAGTATGTCATCACCACTTTGGTTTGTAATCGCAATTTTATTCTTTTATTATCCTGTAAGTGCTTCTTTAGAGCATACATGGGGAAAATTCAGATTCACCTTATATATTTTGTCCGGAATATTTTTTACAGTGATTGCTGCATTTATTCTGCATTTTGCAATGGATGGAATGTTGGATGGATATAGTGGGATGATTTTTTCCACATATTATATTAGTTTATCAGTTTTTCTGGCATATTCGCTGACATATCCGGATACAACTGTATTGTTTATGTTTGTAATACCAATTAAGATGAAATGGATGTCAATTGTGTATGTGCTGATTGTCATGTATGATGTTGTAAGTGATATCATGAGTGGAGCATGGTTTATGGCACTGCCGATCATCGCATCCCTACTGAACTTTATTATTTTCTTCCTTGGTACAAGAAATCTTAACAGATACAATCCGAAGGAAATCCATCGCAGAAATCAGTTTAAGAGAGCAATGGGAGAAAGCAAGACTGTTCCTTTCTCGGGTGGTAACAAGTCAGGGGAAGTGACGAAGCACAAATGTGCAGTCTGTGGCCGTACAGAGAAAGATGATCCGAATTTGGAATTCCGTTTCTGTTCCAAATGTAACGGAAACTACGAGTACTGTCAGGATCATTTATATACACATATACACAAGAAGTAAGAGGAGAAAAGATTATTATGAAAAAAGTACCATTTGTCACCCTGGATAAACTTCAGGAAATCACCGCACAGTTTCCTACACCTTTCCATCTTTATGATGAAAAGGGTATCCGCGAGAATGCGAAGGCAGTGAAAGAGGCATTTGCATGGAATAAAGGCTTCAAAGAATTTTTTGCTGTAAAGGCAACGCCAAATCCGTTCTTGATTCAGATTCTTCAGGAGTATGGCTGTGGCTGTGACTGTTCTTCCATGACAGAGCTGATGATGTCCAAAGCAATCGGATGCAAAGAGGGAGATATCATGTTTTCTTCCAATGATACACCGGAAGAAGAATTCAAATATGCAAATGAAATCGGCGGGATCATCAATCTTGATGATATCACACATATCGAGAGCGTAGAAAGAGCCGTAGGATATATTCCGAAGGTGATCAGCTGTCGTTATAATCCGGGCGGAGTGTTTAAGATCAGCAACGATATTATGGACAACCCCGGAGATGCCAAATATGGTATGACAACAGAGCAGATTTTTGAAGCATTCAAGATCCTGAAGGAAAAAGGTGCCGAGGAATTCGGTATCCATGCATTCCTTGCAAGCAATACTGTGACAAATGAGTATTATCCGATGCTGGCGAAAGAGATGTTTGAAATGGCAGTGAAACTTCAGAAGGAGACAGGCGCTCATGTGAAGTTTATTAACCTTTCCGGTGGTGTGGGAATCGCTTACAAACCAGATCAGACTCCGAATGATATCAGAGAGATCGGTGAAGGTGTCCGCAAAGTATACGAAGAGGTACTTGTTCCGGCAGGAATGGGTGATGTTGCAATTTATACAGAGATGGGACGTTTCATGATGGGGCCGTATGGCTGCCTGGTAACTAAGGCGATCCATGAGAAACATACCCATAAAGAATATATTGGTGTGGATGCGTGTGCAGTAAACCTGATGCGTCCGGCAATGTATGGCGCATACCATCATATCACTGTTATGGGAAAAGAAGACCAGCCATGTGATCATATGTATGATGTGACAGGTTCTCTCTGCGAAAACAATGATAAATTTGCAATTGACCGTTATCTTCCAAAAGTAGATATGGGAGATCTTCTTGTGATCCATGATACAGGAGCTCATGGTTTTGCCATGGGATATAACTACAATGGTAAGCTGAAATCTTCTGAGATTCTTCTCCGTGAAGATGGAAGCTTCGAAATGATCCGCCGTGCCGAGACACCGAAGGATTATTTTGCAACATTTGACTGCTTCCCGATTTATGAGAAATTGCTGGAAGATATGAAATAATACAGGAAAACGCGATTTACGCAGTGAATCAGCATATTCCGGATAAATATATACAAAAAGGAAGGTACTGATCTTATGTACAATGTCGTAAGATCAGTACCTTTTGCGTTGCCTGATCATACTGAGATTTTTGCGGCAGCATGTCAGTGAAACATATAATCTGGAAATAACAGAGGAAAGTTATTTGGCAAGCCTATTAATCAATATGCATTATTTACGAGGAGTGCTATAGTTCAGAGAAATAGGATTAAGTAATAATATGAGGAAATTCGATGAAAATCGAGATAGACATTTTCTGAAAAAATAGTAATATATAGATATATAAGCGTATGTTGATAATTATAGAGAATCTTTATGACGATTCAGCCGTGAACTGTGAAGAGACTGAATGGTTACAAATGTCTGGCTGATTATCACCGGGAAAAGGGAGGATGGAATGATGAAGAAAATAATTGCTTTTATGCTCGCAGGAATGCTTGCGCTTGGTTCTGCTACAGTTGATGCAGCACAGTTTTCGGATGGAGCAGGTTCATACAGTGAAAACTGTTTTGACGGAGGATTACGGTATATATGGCCGGCCGGTGTCAGTGAAACTGCAGTTGAAATGAATAAAAATACAGATGTGGATGTTAATGAAAGCGTTATTACAGGGCTTGAAAAACCGCTGCTTTTTTATCCTGAAATATATTATGATTTTAAAGTGACAGGTGCGGGAACTCAGAACGCCAGTCCTGTTTCTGGCGATATGAGATGGGTACCTGTATATTGGAGTCAGTCTCCTGAACCGGAAGAAAATGGAATATTCAGGCTTTGGAAGATTGGAACAGCAAAAGGAGTATATACCGATAAGAAGCTTACATTTAATCTGTACGTGTTCTTTCAGAAGGAAATGTATGATGGAACAGAGTGGAAAATTACTGATACAGTAGAATCAGTGAGATATCAATTCAGCGCAGCACCTTTGTTGAAGGAGACGGCTTCCGGATATCTGTCAGGCGGACTTTATTATAAGGTTTCAGGTAAAAAAGAGGTTTGTGTCACAGGATGTACGGCAGATATGAGTGCAGTGCAGATTCCATCGGCAGTTAATATTAATGGAACATCTTATAAGGTTACCTCTGTCGGGGCAAAGGCATTTTCCGGAAATAAGAAGATTACCGGTGTGACATTAGGAGATAACGTGGCTTATATTGATAAACAGGCATTTTATCAGTGCGCAAATCTCAAAACTGTAAGATTTGGCAGAAAAGTCGCAAAGATTGGAAGCAGTGCATTTGCAAAATGCGGGAAACTGAACAGTTTTACACTTCCGGCAGGTCTGAAGAGAATTGACACAAAAGCATTTTATCAGTGTGCGGCTGTCAAAACAGTCAAAATTAACAGCACAGCATTGAAATATGTGGGTCAGAAAGCGCTGGCAGCTAACAGGACAGTAAAGCTGAAACTTCCGAAGAAGTTATATTCAAAATATCAGAAACTGATCAAAGCAGGCGGTGTGTATACAAAAACAAAATTTGTGAAGTTTTAACCGGATCAGGTAAATCTCCCGCTCTGGCAATAAAAAACGAAGCCGCAGTAAATAACGGCTTCGTTTATATTTAATGTTTAATGCCGGCAGTGGGACTTGAACCCACACGTGGTTGCCCACAACAGATTTTGAGTCTGCCTCGTCTGCCATTCCGACATGCCGGCGTTGAAACGACTATTATAATAGCATAATCTGTTAAAGAAAGCAAGTGTATTTTTAAATTTTGAAGCTTATTTTTTCGGGATAGTTACTGTTATTATTCCATAATTCTAAAATCTTTATGAAATTTATCCCACTTTTCTTGAAAAAGTGGAAAATAAGTGATATGGTACATCATAACAAAAACGAATGGAGGAAAAGTCGATGAATATTGATAATAAAAAGCCGGGCAGAAAACCGCTTTATGTATATTATATTATTGCGGCAGTTGTTATCATTCTTCTGAATGTGCTTTTACTTCCTGCAATTGAAGGACGAAAGGTACAGACAACAGAGTACAGTGTCTTTCTGACAGGAGTGGAGAAGGGTTATGTTAAGACCGTAGAAATTCAGGATGATTATATCTATTATGTAGCAGAAAGTGACGGACAGGAAGGCTATTTCAGGACTGTCAAGATGAATGATCCTGATCTTGTAGATCGTCTGCATGATGCAAAAGTGAAGTTTGGTGCGGCAGCACCTCAGCAGACCTCTGTCTGGGTAAGCCTGCTGGCAGGATATATATTACCGATTGTTATCTTTATCCTTCTTGGAAGATGGCTCAGTAAGAAGATGATGAGTTCCATGGGTGGAGGTCCCGGTGGGGCAATGTCATTTGGAAAGAGTAATGCCAAAGTATATGTAAAATCATCTACGGGAATTAAATTCTCAGATGTAGCGGGAGAGGACGAAGCCAAGGATCTTCTGACAGAGATCGTGGATTATCTTCATAACCCGCAGAAATACAGAGAAATCGGTGCATCCATGCCCAAAGGAGCACTTCTTGTAGGCCCTCCGGGTACAGGTAAAACACTTCTTGCAAAAGCAGTAGCCGGTGAAGCGGAAGTTCCGTTCTTCTCCATTTCCGGTTCTGAATTCGTGGAAATGTTTGTTGGTATGGGGGCTGCCAAGGTGCGTGATCTTTTCAAACAGGCGAATGAGAAAGCACCATGTATCGTATTTATCGATGAGATCGACACAATTGGCAAGAAACGTGATGGTGCCGGATTTACAGGCGGCAATGATGAACGCGAGCAGACTCTGAATCAGCTGCTTACAGAGATGGATGGTTTTGACGGTTCTAAAGGTGTTGTGATTCTTGCAGCAACCAACAGACCGGATTCTCTTGATCCCGCACTTCTTCGTCCCGGACGTTTTGACAGACGTATTCCTGTTGAACTTCCGGATTTAAAAGGACGTGAGGAAATCCTTAAAGTCCATGCAAAGAAGATTAAGATTGCAGATTCCGTACGTTTTGATGAGATTGCGAAAGCTGCAGCCGGAGCCTCCGGTGCAGAACTTGCAAATATTGTCAATGAAGCTGCCCTTCGTGCAGTACGTGACGGCAGAAAATTTGCCACCCAGGCAGATTTTGAGGAGAGTATCGAGGTAGTTATCGCAGGGTATCAGAAGAAGAACAGAGTTCTTTCCAATAAAGAAAAACTGATAGTTGCTTATCACGAAATCGGACATGCGCTGGTTGCAGCAAAGCAGACCGAATCTGCACCGGTTCACAAGATCACTATCATTCCACGTACATCAGGAGCACTCGGATATACCATGCAGGTGGATGATGGAGATCATTATCTGATGACAAAGGAAGAACTTGCAAATAAGATAGCGACCTTTACAGGCGGTCGTGCTGCTGAGGAACTGATCTTCCACTCCATTACAACCGGAGCATCCAATGATATCGAACAGGCGACTAAGCTTGCAAGAGCAATGATCTCCAGATATGGTATGAGTGAAGACTTCGACATGGTTGCCATGGAGAATGTGACAAATCAGTATCTGGGCGGAGACTCCAGCTTAAGCTGTTCTTTTGAGACACAGACTCTTCTGGATAAGAAAGTTGTGGAACTGGTAAAAATGGAACACCAGAAAGCACTGAAAATCCTTCAGGACAATATTGGAAAGCTCCATGAACTTGCAAAATATCTGTATGAACATGAGACAATTACAGGTGAGGAATTTATGAAAATCCTGAATGCACCTGTACAGGCTTCCACTGCAGTGGCGGAATCTGAAAGTAATACAAAGTCTGAGAACAATGCAGAATCCGAAAACAGTACAGAAGCTGACGCAGATACATCTTCCGGGAAAATAAATCTGCAGAAGTGATATTTTTTCGAGATATACAAGTCAAAAGTCCATTGTCGCAGGCAATCCGGAAAATTGGCTATATCACAGAAAACTGAGTGAACAGCAATGAAAGCAGCAGAGGCGATTTGAGCTTCTGCTGCTTTTTCTTGCCAATTAACTCCGGTTCGGTTATAATTCGTAATAGTGAACGCAGCATCCTGGATGTTTTTTTGGAAGAAAGAAGGGAATGAAGATGGATTGCCAAACTGCAGAAGGAATGGTGAGCAGGTATATTAAACATGATCTTCCGTTAAATGAACTGGAAGAGTTTCTTGATCATGTACAGAATTGTTCTTCCTGTTATGATGAACTGGAGACATATTTTATTGTCCATGAGGTAACACATCAGCTTGATGATGACAGCAGCGATTCAGTTCTGGATTTCAAAAAACTGCTGGAACAGGACATCCGGAAATCCAGAAGATATATCCGCAAGAAGAAAGTCAGCTGGCTTATGTTTGGCGTGAGTATATGCCTTCTGATCGCTACGATTGCGGCAATACTGATTTTTGTAATGATGGAGACAAATTACATTCTATAAAGATACTGGAGGATTTTATGAGCGAAAAAATATTACTGATTGACGGACACAGCATTCTGAACAGAGCTTTTTATGGTCTGCCGGATCTTACAAATTCAGAAGGAAAACACACAGGGGCGGTATATGGTTTCCTGAATATCCTTTTTCGGACGATCGAGGAAGAGAAGCCTCAGTATCTGACGGTGGCATTTGACCTGAAGACACCGACTTTCCGTCATAAGATGTTTGAAGCATACAAGGGAACACGTAAACCCATGCCTGAAGAACTGAGAGAGCAGGTACCGCTGATCAAAGAGATGCTTACTGCAATGGGTGTGAATATTGTGACAAAAGAGGGATACGAAGCGGATGATATACTGGGAACTCTGGCCAGGAAAAGTGAAGCAGAGGGAATGGATGCGACAATCCTTTCCGGGGACAGAGATCTGCTTCAGCTTGCGACAGACAGGATTATGATCCGCCTGCCAAAGACTGTAAGAGGCAAGACTACCATAGAGGATTACCATGCACAGCAGGTGATCGAGAAATATCAGGTGACACCTCCCCAGATTATTGAGTTAAAGGCCCTGATGGGAGACAGTGCAGATAATATACCGGGAATACCGGGAGTAGGTGAGAAAACTGCCACAAAGATTATTGTGGAGTATGGAAGTATTGAGAATGCTCATGAACATCTGGAAGAACTTAAGCCAAACAGAGCCAGGGAATCAATGAGAGAACATTATGATATGGCGCAGATGAGCAAGGCTCTGGCTACGATCTGTACGGACAGTCCCATAGAGTTTTCGTATGAAAAGGCCAAACTTGGAAATCTTTATACAAAAGAAGCTTTTCTTCTCTGCAGACAACTGGAATTTAAGAATCTGCTTAATCGTTTTGATTCTGCGGCAGTACAGGAAGATACACTGGAGCAGGAATTTTTCACATGTGCAGACCTGGCAGGATGTGAAGCACTGTTTGCGAAAGCGGAAGCAGGAAAGACAACGGGTGTTTCTCTGGTTACAGAGAATGGCAGGGTATTTGGCGCAGGACTTGCGCTGAATGAAGAGGAAATTTATTATATTCCTGTGGAGGGGATGATCACAGAAGGATATCTCTGCGGGAAATTAGAAGAGCTTTTTCGTAAGGTATCTGAATATAATGCAGAGAATAATATGGAATGTAATGCAGAAGATACAAAGGGAAGTTCAGAAAAAGAGATATCTGATGTTAATGCAGACGGTACTCTGAAATATAATAAAACACATACTGTCTGTGCATTGGATGTAAAGGCATTACTCAAGTATATACAATTTGATGATCCGATGGCTGTATTTGATGCAGGCGTGGCTGCATACCTGTTGAACCCGCTGAAATCCTCCTATACCTATGATGATATGGCAAAGGAATATCTGAATGGGCGTATCTTACCTGCAAGAGAGGAACTTCTTGGAAAGAAAACAGTGGAAAAAGCATGGGAGGAAAGTGCAGAGGGACTTACAGCCTGGGGCTGCTACATGGCCTATACAGCACTTGCCTGCCGGAAACCTATGTGTGAAGCGTTGCATGATACAGGTATGTGGAATGTATATACACAGATTGAACTTCCGCTAATCTTTACTCTTGATTCCATGGAAAAATGGGGAATCAGCGTGAAGGGTGAAGAACTGAAAAGCTACGGTGAGAAACTAAGTGTACGTATCGGAGAACTGGAGAGGCAGATCTGGCAGCAGGCAGGGGAAGAATTTAATATCAATTCTCCGAAACAGATGGGAGTAATCCTGTTTGAAAAGCTTGGCCTTAAGGGCGGAAAGAAAACAAAAACAGGCTATTCTACAGCAGCAGATATTCTGGAAAAGCTTGCACCGGAGTATCCCATCGTAAAGGATATCCTGGAATACCGACAGCTCGCAAAACTGAAATCCACTTATGCAGATGGGCTGACCGGTGTGATCGCAAAAGATGGCAGAATACATTCTACATTTAATCAGACTATTACGGCAACAGGAAGGATAAGCAGTACAGAGCCGAATCTTCAGAATATCCCTGTGAGAATGGAACTTGGACGACTGATCCGTAAGGTATTTGTTCCGGAAGAGGGCTATGTATTTCTGGATGCGGACTATTCCCAGATCGAACTTCGTGTCCTGGCACATATGTCAGGGGATGAGAAACTGATCCAGGCATATAAAGAAGCTCAGGATATCCACAGACATACAGCATCAGAGGTATTCCATGTGCCTTTTGATGAGGTGACAGATCTGCAGAGGAGAAATGCCAAGGCAGTAAATTTCGGAATCGTGTATGGAATCAGTTCCTTTGGACTCAGCCAGGATTTAAGTATCACACGAAAAGAAGCAGCAGAATATATTGAAAGATATTTTGAAACTTATCCAAAGATCAAGGGATTTCTTGACGGACTGGTGGAAGAGGGAAAAGAAAAAGGATATGTGACCACCATGTTTGGCAGACGCAGGCCGATACCGGAACTGAAATCCAGTAATTTTATGCAGAGGTCTTTCGGGGAGCGTGTAGCCATGAACTCTCCAATACAGGGAACTGCGGCTGATATCATTAAAATTGCAATGAACCGTGTGTACAGACGATTAAAGACTGAGAATCTTAAATCCCGTCTTGTGCTTCAGGTACACGATGAACTTTTGATAGAGACCTGTAAAGAGGAAATCCCACAGGTTTCTGCGATTCTTGAAGAAGAGATGAAAGGTGCAGCAAAGCTTTCCGTAGAGCTGGAAGTCGATATGCATCAGGGCAATAACTGGTATGAGGCGAAGTGATGATGATAACAATAGGAATTACCGGCGGAGTGGGTGCCGGAAAAAGTACGGTGCTTGATTTTTTTGAAGAAAAATATCAGGCATATGTGATGAAAGCGGATGAGATCGGGCATCTGGTAATGGAGCCGGGGCAGTCCTGTTATGAACCGGTGATTGCATTATTTGGAAAACAAATCATAAAAAATGATAAAACTATTGACCGCAGACAGGTTTCGGATGTAGTATTTTCGCATCCGAAGCTTCTGGGAAAATTAAACCAGATCATCCATCCGGCTGTAAAACAGTATATCAGAGGACAGTTGGATGTAAAGAAACAGCAGGGACAGAAGATATGTGTGGTAGAAGCTGCACTCCTTCTGGAAGATCATTATCAGGAGTTTTGTGATACGATATGGTATATTCATACGGATGAAGAAATCCGTATCAGGAGACTGATGGAGAATCGCGGTTATACAAGAGAGAAATCAGTCAGTATCATTGCCAGCCAGGCACCGGAGGCTTTTTTCCGGGAAAATGCAGACTATGTTGTGGTAAATAACGGAGATTTTGCACAGACCAGGCAGCAGATCGAGGAAGGAATCAGAAAATATGAGACTTTGTAGCATTGCCAGCGGAAGCAGCGGAAACTGTATTTATGTGGGCTCAGACAACACCCATCTTCTGGTGGATGTAGGCATCAGCGGAAAAAAAGTAGAACAGGGATTGAATTCTCTGGAATTGACAGGAAAAGATATTAATGGTATCTTGATTACACATGAACATTCGGATCATATCAAAGGTCTGGGTGTGATCGCAAGGAAACATCAGATACCGGTTTATGCGACAGAAGGAACTGTGGAAGCTTTATCCCACATGAATCTTGGAAAAATGCCGGAGGGGATTTTTCGTGAGATACACGAAGATGAGCCTTTTGAGATTAATGATCTGACAGTGAATCCTTTTACGATCCCTCATGATGCTGCACAGCCCGTAGGATACCGGGTAGAGTGTGGAGAGCATTCTGTAGGGATTGCTACAGACCTTGGAAAATATAATGAGTACATAGTCAGTAATCTACAGAATCTGGATGCGCTTCTTCTGGAAGCAAATCATGACATCCGTATGCTGCAGGTTGGAAAATATCCCTATTATCTGAAACAGAGGATTCTTGGAGACAGGGGACATCTTTCCAATGAGAATGCAGGCAGGCTTTTATGCAGACTGCTGCATGACAATATGAAGGGGATTTTCCTTGGGCATCTGAGCAGGGAAAATAACTATGAGGAACTGGCGTATGAAACCGTCTGTTCAGAAGTAACCTTAGGTGACAACCCTTATAAGTCCCGTGATTTCAGGATCCAGGTGGCAAAAAGGGATTGCATATCAGAAGTAATTACAGTGTAGAAAGGACAAAGAACTTATGAAAAAGACAATCATCACAGTAGTAGGAAACGATACCGTAGGAATTATTGCAAAGGTTTGTACCTATCTTGCAGACAACAATGTAAACATTCTTGATATCTCCCAGACCATTGTACAGGGATATTTCAACATGATGATGGTAACAGATGCCAGCAAATGTGAAAAAGACAACGGAGTTCTTGCAAAAGAACTGGAAGCCCTTGGAGATCAGATCGGTGTAGTGATCCGCTGCCAGCATGAAGATATCTTCAATGTAATGCACAGAATCTGAGAAGATGAGAAAGCAGGTAAGCCGCTGTGAGACTTTCCTGTGTCAGATTGCCTGAAAAATGCTGAGAGAACATACAAGGGAGAAAAACAAAATGATCAATATTTTTGAAGTAAATGAAACGAATAAAATGATCGAGCAGGAGAATCTGGATGTGCGTACCATTACTATGGGTATCAGCCTTCTGGACTGTATCGACAGTGATCTTGCCATTTTGAATGAGAAAATCTATAAAAAGATCACAACCTGTGCAAAGGATCTGGTATCTACAGGAGAGGCTATTTCCGGTGAATATGGAATTCCGATCGTAAATAAAAGAATTTCCGTAACTCCGATCGCATTGATTGGCGGAGCTGCATGTAAGACAAAGGAAGATTTTGTAACTATTGCAGAAACTCTGGATAAGGCTGCCAAGGTGGTAGGCGTAAACTTTATCGGCGGTTATTCTGCACTGGTAAGCAAGGGAATGACTCCTGCTGAGAGACTTCTGATCGAATCTATCCCGCAGGCTATGGCGAAGACAGAGCGTGTCTGCAGTTCTGTAAATGTTGGATCTACACGTACAGGTATCAATATGGATGCTGTTAAGCTGATGGGTGAGATCGTTCTGGAAACAGCGAAAGCTACCAAAGATCAGGATTCCCTGGGATGTGCGAAGCTGGTTGTATTCTGTAATGCACCGGATGATAACCCGTTTATGGCAGGTGCTTTCCATGGTGTGACAGAAGCAGACACTATCATTAACGTTGGTGTCAGCGGACCTGGCGTTGTTAAGACTGCGCTGGAACAGGTCAGAGGTAAAGATTTTGAAACTCTTTGTGAGATGATCAAGCGTACTGCCTTCAAGGTAACACGTGTTGGTCAGCTGGTAGCACAGGAGGCTTCCAGACGCCTTGGTGTTAAGTTTGGTATCGTGGATCTGTCTCTGGCTCCTACTCCTGCAATTGGTGACAGTGTTGCCGAGATTCTTGAGGAGATCGGTCTGGAGCATGCAGGTGCACCGGGTACAACAGCTGCTCTTGCCCTGTTAAATGATCAGGTTAAGAAGGGTGGAGTTATGGCTTCTACAGCAGTTGGCGGTTTGAGCGGTGCATTTATTCCGGTCAGCGAGGATCAGGGTATGATCGATGCGGTGAATGCAGGGGCACTGACTCTTGAGAAGTTGGAAGCTATGACTTGTGTATGTTCTGTAGGTCTTGATATGATTGCAATTCCTGGGGATACGAAGGCTTCTACGATTGCGGGTATTATTGCGGATGAGTCTGCAATTGGTATGGTGAACCAGAAGACAACGGCGGTTCGTCTGATTCCAGTAATTGGTAAGGGAGTTGGCGAAGTGGTTGAGTTCGGTGGACTGCTTGGTTATGCACCGATCATGCCGGTGAACCAGTTCTCCTGTGATGCGTTTGTGCAGCGTGGCGGAAGGATTCCGGCACCGATCCATAGCTTTAAAAACTGATAAAAAAGGCCAGAAACTTCGGAAAAGGGGAGTTTCTGGCCTTTCTTTGTTTAAGAGGGACGCGGGGCGGAAAATATTTTGTCTGGGGTGCGGTTTCGGAGCCTAAGATATTCTAAGCCGCCAGAAATCTGCTAAAAGCATGAGCCGTCTTGTCAAACTCGCTCCGTTGCAAACTTCGCTCAGACAGTGAGGCAGACGGCTCATAACGCAGATTTCTGGTGACTAAGAATATCTAAGACTCCTGCAAATGCACCCCAGACAAAATATTTTCCGCCCCGCTGGTAGCTGGTTTTAAGCTATGATGGATTGGATTGTTTGTATTATTTTATGGAATTACTATAAATAAAAGAAATGTCCTGCTTTAAAGGGATTCCAGTATATGCAGAAGTCGGGTGTTGTCCTGGGGGTGCATGATGCAGAAGCGGATGTATTCTCCGTTCAGGCATTCGAAAGAGGAGCAGTCGCGGATCATGAGACCCTGGCGGATGCAGGCGTCGAAGACGTCCCGGGAGGTCAGGCCGGGCTTCTGGATTTTCAGGAGGAGAAAGTTGGCGTAGGCCGGGTAGGTTTTGTAAGTGGGGATATTCTCCAGTGCTTTGAGCAGGTGGGTGCGTTCTGAGAGGATGAGGTCCCGGGTATGGCGGATGTAGTTTTTGTCCTTGAGCATCAGCTCGCCGGCCAGGGCTCCCAGACTGTTGAGGGACCATGGTACCTGTTTTTCTTTCATTTTTTTGAGAAATTCCAGGTTCCCGGTGATTCCGTAGCCAAGACGCATACCTGGAGCTGCGTAGAATTTTGATACGCCGCGCAGAATCATAAGGTTCGTGAATTCTCTGGTAAGGCTGACAGCAGTGATCTCATTGATATCCGGGGCAAATTCTACATAAGTTTCGTCGATCATCACGAAAATGTTCCGCTCATTGCAGAAGGAAACGATTCTGCGCAGGTCATTTATGCTAATTGCAGATGAGGTAGGATTATTTGGGTTGCAGAGGATGAGAAAATCGTATTTTCCATCCAGAGTCCGGCAAAAGTCATCTACATCGAGAACAAAGTTATCCTCTTCGCGCAGGTGGTAGTATTCCTGAGTGCTTCCGGAGAAGGAGAGTTCCCTGGAGTATTCTGAATAGGTCGGACCCAGGATAAGGGTATGCTTTGGATTTCGTTCCTGTATCAGCAGTGCGATCAGTTCGCTGGAACCATTTCCCGGCAGGATGAATTCAGCAGGAATATTACAATATTCTGAAATTGTGCTGCGAAGTGAAGTATAATCTCTGTCTGGATAAGAAGACAGGATATCCAGCCGCCCTGCAAGCTGTTCCTTTACATGCTCGGAAAGCCCCAGCGGATTTACATTAGCCCCAAACTTCACAATTTCCTCCGGCTTAAGCTGATAGACCTCACATATTTTCTCAATATCACTCCCATGAAAAACCATTTTTGCTGTTGACATATAATATCCCTCATTTCTATATAATCTAATCTATATAAACTTAAAATCACCACATAGCAGATCTTTTCTGAACATTATTTTAACACCTATCACATAGTTCTGTAAACATCACTGTTTACACATTGCTATCCATTACTATCCTGAAATATACAGGCAAAAAAGGAAATATATGTTAATCCGCCAGTATACAGCGAAGGAATGGGAAAAAATAAAAAATAAACCTCTTGACATATCTGCATTAGCGTGGTAAAGTAAACACAACAAAACCGATGAGAAAGAAGAGTAAACAACCAAGAATCATTCCAGAGAACGGCAATTGGTGGGAAGCCGTATGAAACTGATTGTTGAATGGCCTTTCGAGGGCGGTCCGAAATCTTGATAAGTGTGAGAGTAGGCACCGACGGGAACCGAACCCGTTATAAATCAGGAGTGTATGTTTGTACATGAGAAAGTGGACGATTCGTCAATTTGAGTGGTACCGCGATAATAAGATTCTTATTACCGTCTCAAGCAACAGATAGCTTGTGGCGGATTTTTTTATATATAAAGAGAATCTGTTATATGGCACCCCCTGTAATGCAGGAAAATCTGCTGATGGCAGGTGGGTATCACAGCAGTTGACACATCCGGGAAAAAGAGGAATCCGGGGAGTTCTTTCTCACAGACAGTAACAAGGGATTGACAAACATCCCTGAGACTATGGCAGTTAAAAGATCATGAACTGCTAAATAAGATGTAGAGAGAGGAAAAAAGACTATGAAAAAAAGAGTATTAGCAATCGCAGCAACAGCAATGGCAACTATGATGATGGCATCACCGGTTATGGCACAGGATTTCAAGATCGGTATCTGCAATTATGTAGATGACGCTTCCTTGAATCAGATAGTAGACAACATCCAGTCCCATCTGGAAGAAATCGGCAAGGAAAAAGACGTAAATTTTGATGTGTCCTATGATAACTGTAATGCAGATGCCAATGTTATGGAACAGATCATTTCTGATTTTCAGGCTGATAATGTAGATTTGATGGTAGGTATTGCAACACCTGTAGCAATGCGTATGCAGTCCGCAACAGAAGGAACCGATATACCGGTTGTATTTTCCGCAGTGTCTGATCCTGTAGGAAGCGGTCTTGTAGAGGATCTGGATGCACCTGGAGCAAACATTACAGGTACAAGCGATTATCTGGATACAGCATCCATCATGAAACTGATCCAGGCAGTGAACCCGGATGTAAAGAAAATCGGACTTTTATACGATATCGGACAGGATTCTTCTACAACAGCCATCCAGGAAGCCAAGGATTATCTGGATAAAGAAGGCATCGAATATGTAGAGCGTACAGGTACCACAACAGATGAGGTACAGCTTGCAGCAGATGCACTGGTGGCAGATGGCGTAGATGCAGTATTCACACCAACTGACAACACAATTATGACAGCAGAGCTTTCTATCTATGAGAAATTCATTGATGCAGGTATCCCACAGTATACAGGAGCTGACTCCTTTGCACTAAACGGTGCATTTGTCGGATATGGTGTTGATTATGCAAACCTTGGACAGAAGACAGCAGATATGATCGCAGACATCCTTATGAATGATGCAGATCCTGCAACAACATCTGTTGAAACTTTTGATAATGGTACTGCAACAGTAAACACAGAAACCTGCGAGGGACTTGGACTTGATCTTGAAACTGTTAAAAAAGATTTCGAGCCGTTATGCACACAGGTAAATGAGATCGTTACAGCAGAGAGTTTTGATGATGTAGAGAAATAATAAGGATATTCGGACAGCATTTTGAATAAATTCAGAATAAGTTCTGGGTTTATGGAATCCATTGTGCCGATTGAAAAGACGGATATATTTTCTGGATTAAAATGAACAGCAGCAGATATTTTCTGTTGCTGTTCATTGAATGTAATAAAATAAATACAAATTGGAGGAAATCATCGTGACTATTGCGACTATACTCTCTCTTGGAGAGACCGCACTGAAACTTGGCCTGATCTGTTCATTGACAGTTCTTGCCCTGTTTCTCAGTTATTCCATGCTGAATGTCTGTGACCTTTCCACTGATGGCTGTTTCACACTGGGAGCAGCAGTGGGAGCAGCAGTGGCAGTCAGCGGACATCCTTTTTTATCAATTTTTGCAGCTATGGCTGCAGGTGTATGCTCGGGCTTTGTGACAGCCATACTTCAGACAAAGCTGGGTGTTGACAGTCTTCTTGCAGGAATTATCGTTAATACGGCTCTTTATTCTGTGAATATTGCAGTGATGGGAGGTTCCTCCCTGATCAATATGAACAGAACAGAGACGGTATTTTCCATGATGAAAGAAACATTGAAAAGTACACCGCTGAAAGGAAGAGGAGATATTGTAGTTGCTTTCATTGCAGTAGCCATTGTGATTGTCTTCCTTGTATTTTTCTTAAGGACAAGACTTGGTCTGGCAATCAGGGCAACAGGAAATAATGCAGATATGGTAAAATCCTCATCTATTAATCCGGTATTTACTACGATTGTAGGTCTCTGTGTTGCCAACTCCTTCACAGCACTTTCCGGATGTCTTCTGTCTCAGTCACAGAAATCTGTAGATATCAATATCGGACAGGGAATGGTTACCATCGCGCTGGCTTCCCTGCTGATCGGTGGTACGATTCTTGGCAGAGGTGGAATTTTCGTGAGAGCTGTTGGCATGGTACTTGGATCTTTTATTTTCCGTCTGGTATATACCGTTGCACTGAGATTCAATATGCCGGCATTTATGCTGAAACTGGTATCTTCTGTGATCGTTGTACTGGCTATTTCAGGCCCATATCTGAAGAAACAGTGGCCGCAGATTAAGAGAAGAATGACTCACAGGAAAGGAGTACAGTGATTTATGCTGAAGATAGAACATATTTCCAAGACTTTTAATCCGGGTACGGTAAACGAGAAACAGGCCATCAGAGATTTATCCCTGAATCTGGAGAAGGGCGATTTTGCAACGATCATCGGTTCCAATGGAGCTGGTAAATCCACTCTGTTTAATGCGATCTGTGGAGATTTTCTTACAGATTCCGGTGTGATCATGCTGGATGGACAGGACATTACTTTTATGCCCCAGCATGTACGTGCAAAGACCATCGGTCGCCTGTATCAGGATCCTATGAGGGGAACTGCACCTGGAATGACTATAGAAGAGAATCTGGCACTTGCAGCAGGGAAAGGCGGATGGCTTTCCCATGTGTCCAGACAGGAGAAAGAACGATTCCATGAAGAACTGAAGCTTCTGGATATCGGACTTGAGAAGCGTATGACTCAGCCGGTAGGACTTCTTTCCGGCGGACAGAGACAGGCGCTGACACTTCTCATGGCAACCATGAATCCGCCCAAGCTTCTGCTTCTGGATGAGCATACAGCAGCCCTTGACCCGGGCACAGCAGAGAAGGTGCTGAATCTTACGAAACGAATTGTAGAGGAACATCAGCTTACCTGTCTGATGATCACCCACAATATGCAGTCGGCCCTTGATCTGGGAAATCGTATTCTGATGATGGATTCCGGAAACATTGTGCTGGATATCCATGAAGAAGAAAAGAAAGGCCTGACAGTGGAAGGTCTTCTGGAGAAGTTTAAGACAGGTGCCGGTAAGATGCTGGATAATGACCGTATTCTTCTTTCCGGAGAGAAATAAACATAATAAATAGGGCTTAAACTGAATTGAGTAAGTCCCCACCCGCTAAGAAAGTTGCAAAAGTAACAGAGCGTGGGTGGGGACTTGTTTTATTATAAGCAGAGTCAAAGGGCTATAGGATAATGATCTGTTTCTGCGATTCGTGACAGAATTTTCTGCCGGTTTTCAGACAAAGGAGTTTTTCGTATAAATTGGAAGAAAAAACAGTTTCAGATAAAATCTGATTTCCTTCATTGTCCAAAAAATTTTGGGCGTCCGCAAGCTTGGTAATAAGAGGAATTCGGCTGTGCTGCTTGATCTGGCTTAGCAGTTCACTGCTTTCCCTGCGGAAACCAAGAACCCTGGCAAAGGGAATCTGAGTGGGTGCAGTGTGGATATTTAATATAATATGAAGCAATGCCCTCTGTATCCTTGTCTGAGTCAGCTCTTTGGTTTTTAAAACAGATACAGACTGGGAAAAGGACAACAGAAGATTTTGCTGATTTATGATCCGTCGGGCGAGATCATCGGAAACATCCATATAGGAAGAAAGGCTTTTCACATTCTCCTTCATAAGGCAGTAGGAGAGGATAGAGTCCAGAGAATTTTCTGTGAGAAATTCACCGGAATTTACAGCTTCCTGAAAAACAGGAAAAGCCTGTCCCGGAATCTGGGGTGCCAGGGAATCCGGATCAGGGGAATCCTGAAGAATCAGGTTCCGTATAGCAGTTGCAGATGCAAAGAAATCAGTGGGTGACTGTAAATCCGGGGAGGCTACTGTGGAATTTTCATCAGGGACAGTGGTTTCATGATATCCCATTCCCTCCCTGCGGATGGTGACAGGTCGGATCTTGCTGTTCAGGCGAAGAAGTGCCTTGCAATATTCGATTCCCAGAATATTATTCGGTGTATTCAGGATCTGTGTGACTTCATTTAACAGAGGAGTAAGTACCCCGTCAAAATCGTCACCATTGAAGTTGCGCGGATTTTTAAAATATTCTGTCAATGCCTGGCTTCTGGCAGCGGGAAAAGTCAGACCTTCGCTTAAAAAGCTTTTCAACAGTTTCTTATATTCTTCAGGTTCTTCTACAAGGATCTCAGCCAGTTCTTTCAGTGCACTGATCTCCCCTGACTCACTTCCAAAGCAGAGTATATCAACAACACCAAGGCTGTCTAACAGGGAAACACCCCCCATTGCAAAGGCTTCTGCACTTGCTGTAGAGATGGATACCGGCATTTCAAGTACAAGGTCAGCACCACACCGCAGAGCCATTTCTGCACGTGCGTGTTTGGAGGTGAGAGCAGGAGTGCCGCGCTGCACATAATCTCCGCTCATGGCAACAATAACGTAGTCTGCTTTTAACCTTTCCTTTGTATACCTGATTTGATATTCATGTCCTTTGTGAAAAGGATTATATTCTGCAATAATTCCTGCTGTTTTCATAAATTTACACAGATGCTCCTTCCTGAAATTTTGTAGAGTTCTCTTTTTTTAACCATATTGCATCTTAAAAAAAACTTTTTTATGTCATATTCTACCATTCAGATGCTTGAAATACAAGGCTTCAGGAGGTATAATGAAGACAGCGCAGAAAACAGATTACTGTTCACTGTATATATTCGGTGAATGGTAATGACATCTGGTATACAGATATTGTGATATCAGAACTGCTATATGAAAGGAGCCATTTTAATCATGGGATTTATTGACACACTCAAAGAGAGAGCAAAAGCAAACGTAAAAACAATCGTACTTCCGGAGACAGAAGATAAGAGAACTCTGGCAGCTACAGAGAAAATTTTAAAAGAAGGAATTGCAAAGGTTATCCTTGTTGGTAACGAAGAAGCTGTTAAAAAGAGTGCAGCTGAAGACGGATATGACATTTCCGGCGCACAGATCGTAGATCCTGCTACATCAGAGAAAACACAGGGATACATTGACAAGTTAGTAGAATTAAGACAGAAAAAAGGCATGACACCGGATCAGGCTAAAGAGATTCTTCTTAACCAGTATCTGTACTATGGTGTAATGATGGTAAAAATGGGCGATGCAGACGGTATGGTATCCGGTGCATGTCACTCTACAGCTGATACCTTAAGACCATGTCTTCAGATTCTGAAAACAAAACCAGGTACAAAACTTGTATCCGCATTCTTCTTAATGGTAGTTCCAAACTGCGAATACGGCGCAAACGGTGCATTTGTATTTGCTGATTCCGGTCTGAACCAGAACCCGACTTCAGAAGAACTTGCAGCAATCGCAGCATCTTCTGCAGAATCCTTCGAACTTCTTGTTCAGGAGAAACCAATCGTTGCAATGCTTTCACACTCCACTAAAGGCAGTGCAAAACATGCTGACGTAGATAAAGTTGTAGAAGCTACAAAGATCGCAAAAGAGCAGAATCCGGAACTTGCACTTGACGGAGAATTCCAGCTTGACGCAGCTATCGTTCCAAGCGTAGGCGCATCCAAAGCTCCTGGAAGCGAAGTAGCCGGTAAAGCTAACGTACTTGTATTCCCAGACCTTGATGCAGGTAACATCGGATACAAACTTGTACAGCGTCTTGCAAAAGCAGAAGCTTACGGACCTGTAACCCAGGGTATCGCTAAACCTGTAAATGACCTGTCCCGTGGATGCTCTGCAGACGATATCGTTGGTGTGGTAGCTATCACAGCAGTACAGTGCCAGGCTGACGACAACAAATAAGATTTCAGTCAGACCGTAAAACGGACTGAGAATTATTTCATTGACTACATAATGTTAAAGGCATCGGAGGAGATATTTCTGATTCTGATGCCTTTGATATCATTACTCATATTTCCCTGGAAATGATGAGAATAATATTATAATATGAAAGGAAAAGCTGACAGAAATATTCGAAGACTTGTGTCAGGATTATGGACAGTATTCGAAATTTGTTGCCGGCAGAATATGAAAATGAACGTATTAGTAATCAACTGTGGAAGTTCATCCCTTAAATATCAGCTGATCAACTCTGATTCAGAAGCAGTTCTTGCAAAAGGTCTCTGCGAGAGAATCGGTATCGATGGAAGATTAGTATATCAGAAAACAGGCTGTGACAAAGAGATCACAGAAGCTCCTATGCCTACACATAAAGAAGCAATCCAGATGGTTCTGGATGCCCTTACAAATGACAAAACAGGCGCTATCGGAAGCCTGAAAGAAGTAAACGCTGTTGGACACCGTGTTGTACATGGTGGTGAGAAATTTGCCAAATCTGTAGTGATCACAGATGAAGTAATCGCAGCAGTAGAAGAATGCAATGACCTTGCACCACTTCATAACCCTGCAAACCTGATCGGTATCCGTGTATGCTCCGAGCTTATGCCGGGTGTACCTCAGGTAGCAGTATTCGATACAGCTTTCCATCAGACAATGCCTGCAAAAGCATATCTCTATGGTCTTCCGATCGAATATTACAAGAACTACAAAGTAAGAAGATATGGTTTCCACGGAACATCCCACAGCTTTGTTTCCAAACGTGCTGTTGAATTCCTTGGTCTTGACAAAGATAACTCCAAAGTTATCGTCTGCCACCTTGGAAACGGTTCTTCCATCAGTGCTGTTGTAAACGGTGAGTGTGTTGATACAACAATGGGTCTTACTCCACTTGAAGGTGTTGTTATGGGAACACGTTCCGGTAACATTGATCCTGCTATTATGGAATTCATTGCTAAGAAAGAGAACCTTGACATCGCAGGTATGATGAATGTTCTCAATAAGAAATCCGGTCTTCTTGGATTATCCGGCGGATTATCCAGTGACTTCCGTGACCTGAACGATGCAGCTCAGAGCGGAAACGAAGATGCAGCTAACGCAATCGATGTTCTCTGCTATGGTATCGCTAAATTTGTTGGCGGATATGTTGCAGCTATGAACGGTGTAGATGCCATCGTATTTACAGCAGGTATCGGCGAGAATGCTATTCCTGTACGTGAGAAAGTTGTAAGCTATCTTGGATACCTTGGAGTTACACTTGACAAAGAAGCTAACGGAGTTCGCGGAGAAGAGATCGTTATCTCTACACCGGATTCCAAAGTTAAAGTTGCTGTAATTCCTACAAACGAAGAACTTGCAATCTGCAGAGAGACAGTAGCTCTGGTTTAATTTTCACAGATAATAAAGTGTCTGTTTTGTGTCCAAACGAGAGAAATATAACTGGATAAAAGTTATATTTATATAGAAGGGAAGGGTGCATCTGTCAGGAGCACCCTTCTTTGTGCCCGTAAGGCATGTGGAAATTACCTGATAATAATGCCGCCGGATGATAAAATACTTCGTAAAGGAATATTACTTGACAAAATGTGAAATTTTTCTAATTTATCGTTGACAAAAGCAGAGGCGGTATGTATAATAAAACAAGTGTGGATAGGAGAAAAGTATGCAGATACATTTATCAGATATTTCATCCAGTGAAGGAATGCGTATTCAGAAGACTGCAGAGTTTGGAATGGATACGATCACCTTTCAGTCAGGAAGCTTTCCGGTACTTGCAAAAGAACCCATAGAGCTTACGATCACGAATACAGGTGATAGAAATCTTGAAATCAGAGGAACGGGTAAGATTACCGTAGGTATTCCCTGTGACAGATGTCTGGAAGAGGTTTCAATAGAGATTCCTTTGGAGATTGAGCGAAAACTTGATATGAAGCTTACGGATGAAGACCGTGTGAATGATCTGGACGAAAGTTCTTATCTCACAGGTATGGACCTGGATGTGGACCAGCTGGTCTATCTTGAGGTACTGATGAGCTGGCCTTTGAAGGTTTTATGTAGAGAAGACTGCAAAGGAATCTGTAGCCAGTGCGGGAAAAACCTCAATGACGGTCCCTGTGGATGCGTCGAGGAACCTAAGGATCCCCGTATGGCAGCTATCAGTGATATATTTAGTAAATTTAAGGAGGTGTAACATAATGTCCATCTGTCCGAAGAATAAATCTTCCAAAGCAAGACGCGATAAGAGAAGAGCAAACTGGAAAATGAGCGCTCCGAACCTTGTAAAATGCAGCAAATGTGGCGAACTGATGATGCCGCACAGAGTATGCAAAGCTTGCGGAAGCTACAACAAAAAGGAAATCATTAAAGTTGAAGACTAATTTTTAATGGTTGCAAAGTATGGCAGGTTCTCCCGTTTGGGATGCCTGCTTTTTTGTGCATTATTTTATGTTATAGGAAATTACTCTGTAATGTTCCGGAATTGCTATAAAATTCTGTGTAGCGCGAAACGGTTTGCCGGGCAGCGTGGACAGTAACTGCAGATGATCCATATAAAGATAAAGACAGTGGATACATCTGAACATTATAATGGATGAGGAAAAAGTAATGAATGAGAAGGAGAAGGTAAATCAGATCACAGAAGGTGTGATCTGGAAACAGCTGCTGTTATTTTTCTTTCCTATTGTATTTGGAACATTTTTTCAGCAAATTTATAATACGGCAGATACTATTGTTGTAGGCCGTTTCGTAGGAAAACAGGCACTTGCTGCAGTTGGAGGTTCTGCCAGTCAGATCGCCAATCTGATCGTTGGCTTTTTTGTAGGGCTTTCCTCAGGGGCAGCAGTTGTGATCTCGCAGTTTTATGGGGCAAAAGATAAGAAGAATCTGAGTAAGGCACTGCATACAGCATTTGCATTCTCCATTGCAGCGGGAATTGTTCTTACTGTAGTGGGGATTTTTCTGACCAGACCTGCATTGCTGCTTATGAAGACACCTGCAGATGTAGTAGAGGACTCTGCAGTGTATCTTCATATTTATTTTGGCGGAATGGTTTTTAACCTGGTTTATAATATGGGAGCAGCCATCCTGCGTGCAGTAGGAGACTCCAAAAGACCACTGTATGTTCTGATCATTACTTGTGTGCTGAACATTATTCTTGATCTGCTGTTTGTGGTTGCGTTTGGCATGGGTGTGACAGGAGTAGCTGTTGCTACAGTTACTTCTCAGGTGATCAGTGCGCTGATCGTAACAGTAATGCTTCTGAAAACCAGAGAGATATATGTGCTGAAGATCAATCAGATCCGTTTTGACAGAAGAATGCTGTTTTCAGTTCTGAGAATCGGTATTCCGGCAGGTCTGGAATCTGTAATGTATAATATTTCCAATATTGTGATACAGGTATTTGTAAATAATCTGGGAACTGACACAGTGGCGGCATGGGGAACTCTTGGGAAAATCGATGCTCTTTTCTGGATGGTGATCAATGCGTTTGCAATTTCCATTACTACCTTTGTGGGACAGAATTTCGGAGCTGGCAAATATCATCGTATGCGAAAGAGTGTGAGTGTCTGCATGGTCATGAGTATGGTCAGTTCTGCGGTGATGATCATTTTGATGTATTCATTTGCTCCCTGGATTTATCGTCTGTTTACCACAGACAGCGCAGTGATCGTTCATGGTGTTCATATGAGTCGTTTTTTGCTGCCGTCCTATTTCATTTATGTAATCATAGGAATTTTGTCCGGGGCACTGAGGGGTACCGGAAAGGTTCTGGTGCCTATGCTCCTTACCTGTGGCGGTGTGTGTTCCCTGAGAATCCTGTGGCTTTTTACAGCCGGACAGATGTACCCGGGAATTAATACGATCATGCTCAGTTATCCGGTTTCATGGAGTATTACGGCGGTGCTGTTTGTTGTATACTATTTCATGAAATTCCCTGGAAAGGAAAAGGCAGAGCATTTCCGGAGATAGAAACAGTAACGCCATTTTTCATGAAAAAATGCAGTTTATCCTATGTCTGTTGATGGAATCAGGAAAATAAGGTAAGCTAAAGACAGATGTCAGACAGGTGACAGACAGGTGACGATTCCTGGTGTCATAGTGATGGAGAATACTATGAGAAAAGAAAAGCGTATATTTTTGATCTTGATGATAGGTATCTGTCTGTCCGGGATGCTTATCATAAAAAAAACGACGGTCATCAGCGGGCAGGAAAATACGGTCAGCCACGTGACTGCACCCAAAGATATTCCTGCTGTGGCAGTGGAGATAAATAAAAGCAGTGAAGGCATTTGTGATAAGCTGTCAGAGATAACCTATACTGTTTATACAGACTCAGATATCCTGCATATTCCGGTTCTGTGGGATGTTTCTGCTGTCAATATGGAGCTTCCGGGTGTTTATACTGTAAAGGGAACATTGAAACTGCCCCGGGGATATGATCTCGGGGAAATCAATAGTCCGCAGGTGCAGACTACAGTTTCGATTCAGTATCCGGGAAGGCCGGAGATCAATACTTATTACAGGCTGACAGCAGCCGGACTCTATATTTTTCCATGGCTGGAAAGAGAAGATGCAGATTCTATGGAAGCTTATCTGAAAAAGGATAACGGGCAGTGGATGAATCTTACAGAGGAAGGGTTTGCCCTTTGCAGCGAGGATGGTCTGTATGTCTCCAATCAGAGCATGGTTGTGGGAAATACGTATTCGTTGATGGTAGTTTATGGCGATGGACAGAGACAGACCGGTACTCTGCGCTTTCGGTATCAAAAGGATGGCAGTCTTAAAGTATACAGTTACCAGTACAGTCAACTTGGAAATACGGGAAGCCCTGCAAAACGTATTCGTTCTTATAATGCAAAAGATGAGAAATATCTGAGCAGATGTGCTGCCTATGCAGTAGAAACCGGCAGCAGTCTGGAAAAAATAGAAGAAGATCTGAAAGAAAGTGTCAGACTTCGCGTCAGCACTGCTGAGAAATTCGAGAATACAGCAGAAAACCCTGAGATTATTCTGGAGTCTTCCTGGGATATGAGTCAGGCTGATCTTACGAAACAGGGCGTTTGTAAACTCATCGGTACATTTGTGGTGCCGGAAGGATATCAGTTAGCTGAGAATCTGGCACTGCCAAAGGCATATGCCTATCTTTCCGTACAGAAAAGGGGAAATCCGCAGATTGATACTTACAGTATGCCTGTAGTGGATCTGGTAGAGTTTCCGATGCTTATGGCAGATTTTTCAGCAGAAGAACTTCAGAATGTGCAGGTTTATATACGTGAGAATAAAGGGAGTTATCAGAAGCTGGACAGAGAACTGGCGGAAGTAACATCCGGAGGGATACAGCTTTACTGCCGGGAAGTACTGAAAAAAGGAAATAATTACGATATCTGTGCGGTTTATGAAACAGGGAGTACAGGGATTTATTCTTTTCTGTATAATGAGGATTTTATTGTGAACGAATACTGGCATGAGAGAAACTTTTCAGACAGAGATGAGAAAAATCTTCCAGCTATTGTGCAGAAGGCCCCGGGGCAGACGGTTACGTCGGTGCCTTCCGTAGAAGGAATGGAATCTCCGGATACTAAAGAGAATTATTATGAAGAAAGTTCCGGCGAAACTTCGGATAATAGCAGAAGCTCCGGGCAGAAAACTTCAGCAGGAGAGATAAAAGCAACTGATTCCGGAACAACATCGGATTTTGATGCTGCAGATAGTACGGTAACTGAGCTGAGTACAGATACTATCACAGCAATCAGCGGTCAGAGACTGCTTCTGATGTTACAGCAAAATGGAATCGTCAGATTTGAAAAGCAGGGAATTTCTGTGACGATTCTGCCTGAGACGATAAATACCTGGAAAGTGGCAGCGAATGATGAAATCCAGATGAGAATAGAGAAAACTGCAGAATCTGCTTTTTCCCTGAGAATTCTTGTAAGAGGAGAGGAAGTAACGGAAATTCCGGGAAGTAAAGCGGAATTTCAGACTTCTGTATTTGGAGAAATTTCATCTCCGGAGACTGTGACAGTTGCGGATACACAGGGAAATTTGTGTGCGGTAACCTGGCAGGAAAAACAGAAGATTCTGCGGGTTGAGATAGAGAAGACAGGAGATTATTTCATCTCAGAAGCTTCTGTCAGTGGGCAGGCAGATAAAACAGAGACAGATTTGACAGAAGCTTCAGTATCAGACGCAGATACCGTTGAAAGCGCAGAAGTGGTTTCTGATGGGGAAGCGGACAGCACTATGGCAAAAGAGGTAAATGCAGAAGGATTATCAGAAAAACAGAAAATGGAAACCGGAAAAATCTGTGGATTGTTGAGCGTTGTAGCAGTCGGACTGATTTTGCTCCTGATTCTGAGAAAAAAGCGAAATAACATAAGAAACAGATAGAATAAGAATACACCTGTGGACAAAAAGGAGGTGGCAGCAATGAAGAAAAACCGGAAATATTCATTGATACTTGTAGCAGCTGTGTTTGCCCTGTCCATGGGTGTGTTCTTTTTGCTTTACTGCTTTGACAACAAATATACGGCAAAAGGTGACCGTGCAATACAGGGGATTCTTTATATACAGGAGGATTCTGTACATTATCTGACAGGAGAATGGGAATATTATCCTAATCTGCTGCTGACACCCCGAGAACTTGAGGAACATAAAGAAGAGTACTACAGCCGTTATATTTCCATAGGAGAATATGGTGGCATGGATCTTGGAGATGAGGATAAATCTCCTTTTGGAAGCGGAACATATCGGCTGACATTGGTGCTTCCTGAGAAGGAAAAACGATATGCAATAGGTCTTGTTGAAGTATTTTCTTCTTATAATCTGTATGTAAACGGAAATCTGATCGGACAGGTGGGAAATCCGGATCCGGAGAATTATAAGGAACAGATACAGAACAGAGTTTTTACATTTGAGGGAAAAGGAACTGTGGAGATGATGATCTCTGTGACAGACTGGCATTCAGTATCCTCCGGCATTCAGTTTGTACCGGTATTTGGCTCTCCTTTGCAGGTGAATCTGATCAGAGGTTTGTCGATTGTGGGTGATGCAGTATATCTGGCGCTTACATTTTTTGTTTTTCTTTTTGCAGTTTATATGTTTGTGCGTACAAAAAAGACGGAGCTTTGCTTTTTTGCCCTGCTTTGCGTCTGTGTTATAGGATATAGTTTCTATCCTGTCCTTCACGCATTTGTCCCTGTAAAAGTGCAGCCCAGTTATGGACTGGAAACTTTATTTTATTATCTGATGTTTGCATGTGTTGTGGCTGTGCAGCAGAAAATCCTTTGTGATGAAGGACGTTTTCCGGAAATTCTGGCAGTTATCCTTGCGGCGGCAGGTGTTTTGATTTTTGCGGCAGAATTGTTCTGTTCCGGGATTCAGTCTGCAGGCGGTCTTTATCTGATTTCAGGGATTACGGAAATTATGAAATGGTTTTCGGCAGCTTATCTGATGTTCAGAAGTGTGAAGGATATACAGCAGAAATACAACAGTGTTCTTCTGGTGGGAATTACTGCCTATGCTTCATCTCTGGCAGCAGACAGAATATGGAAAGCCTATGAGCCGATCGTAGGAGGATGGTTTACGGAATTTGGATCTGCAGTGCTTATTTTCTGTGTGGGTCTGACTTTGTGGATAGAGCTTGCCAATGCCTACAGATTCCAGTTAACCTATGGGGAATACAGCCGTCAGATGGAGCAGAAGCTTCTGATGCAGAAACAGCATTACGAAGAGCTTACACAGAAGATGGATGAGATCAGCAAAATGCGCCATGATATGCGTCATCATCTCCGCACAGTCATGGCTTATGCACAGCAGGAAAAATATGAAGAACTGATGAAGTATCTGCAGGAGTATGCTTCTGTTATGACAAAAGAGGAAAAAACAGTCTGTTATTGCAGAAATATGGCAGTAGATGCGGTCATCCATTTCTATGCCGGTGAACTGAAGCAGAGAGGGATTTTGCTTGAACATGATATGATGCTTCCGAAAAATATCAGCATTTCAGATACTGATTTATGCAAGATTTACGGGAATCTTCTGGAGAATGCTGTGGATGCAGTGGCAGAACAGTCGCGGGAAAAGAATCCTTATGTAAAGATCCTTACAAAGATTAAGAATAAAAAACTGCTGATAGAAATTTCCAATACGTACACAAATAAAATACAGAGAAAAGAAGACAGATTTTATTCGACAAAACATGAAGGCTTTGGGATTGGGACTGCATCTGTGTCAGAGGTGGTACAGAAAGCCGGGGGTTATGTGACCTTCTGTACAGAAGATGGTGTATTTAAAGTTAATATTTTCCTGCCTGTAAAAACAGCAGCAGAAGTATAAGGGGTATATCAGGAATACTTATTGTAAGATGATTATTTATCGGAATCTGATGAAAATAAGTATTCCAGATATGCTTTTTTTATGGCATTGGAGCCGCGTTTGCGTACAGTGACAAGTTCCCGGCTGTCCATGAGAAATCCTTCCTCGGTGACCTCCTCGATATGATCCATATTTACGATACAGCCCCTGTAGCAGGAAAGAAAGCATTTCATACCGTCAAGAATCTCCTCAAATTTCTGGAAAGTCATGTAAGAGCGTATGATACCGGCATCTGTTGTATGTACCTGAATGGCATTGCGGTAAGTATCTACATAGAGAATGCTGCGTACCGGAATCTTTACAGGAGTTCGGTCAGAAATCAGTTCGATGTATCTGGAATTCTGGGACTGTCTGAGCTGGATCGTGGAAAGGATACGGCACAATTTTTCCGGATCAAAGGGTTTCAGCAGATAGTAGGATGCCTGGACATCGTAGCTTTCTACAGCATAGGCATCACTGCTTGTAATGAAGATCAGAGCGGCAGTGTCTTTTGCATCGCGCAATTTTCTGGCTGCATCCATACCGGTCATGGTGCCCATGTAAATGTCCATAATGATCAGGTCATAAAAGCCTGGAGAATATTTTGCGAAAAAGGACTCTGCACTGGAATACAGACAGATGTCTGCGGATGTGTTCCGGGATTCGTAGTAAGAAGAGACAACAGATTTTATCTGCCGCAGATCTTCTTTTGAATCATCAAGGATTGCAATATTCAAAAAGAGTACCTCCTGATAAACTGCAAAGCAGTTATTTGGTGTAGAGCTGAGTGACAAAGCGGATTGCGAATGTCCGCCTTGCAATATAGTTTGTATTTTAGACTATTTGGAAAGATTATTCAAGGATTACTGTAACCATATTTCATGGAAAATGTCATTTAATCCCATATATATTGAAAATGATGTCAGAATTTCATATAGTAAGGTTATGGAAATTCAGTAAAAAAGACTTACATTTTAAAGAAGGGATGGTAACAACTATGAAGAACTGGAAAAAATTAATGGCAGGTTTCTGTGTGGCGGCTATGTTAGGTTCTGTGGTTGCTCCGGTATGGGCAGCAGATGACGCAGCAGAAGAAGAGGCAGACGGAGATGTTGCGGATGTATCAGAAGCAATGTTGGGTCTGTGGAAGGACAGTGCGGGAGATATTTACGGATTCTATAAAGATAATTCGTTTTTTGGCCAGTGGAAGGATGAAGAGCAGGATGTTCTTGGCGTATATGCTCTGAGTTCAGACGGAGAATATACAGCTCTGGTAATGCAGTTCGCAAATGACGACGGCACGTATGATGATGAAAATATGGTAACTTATCTGGTGCAGGCAAATGAGGAAGAGAATCTTCTGGAACTTTATGATCCGGACAGTCTGGACCTGACTGCAACCCTGGAGCCTTATGAGGCAGACGGTGATGAGTCGGATTACAATCAGACTTATCAGGATATGGGTGATATCCTGACAGAGTGTTATTCCGGCGAAACAGAAGCGGGTGAGACTTTTATTTATGCAGCTAATGAGGATGGAACTTTCTGCTCAGTACTTGTGATCGATCAGGATGATAACTATGTAAGCTTTGTTGGTGAAGGTACTTTTGATGAAGAGAATGGTACTGTGACGATTACTGATGAAGTTTCTGAGATGGCACTTACTTTTGGCGTGGCAGTGAATGATGATGATACACTGACACTGGATATGGGTGATCTTGGAAGCGCTACTGTAGAGGAAGCTACGCTGGCGGTTGCTGTGCAGGGACTGAAGTATGCAGTTGAGAATGGAACTGAGATGAACTGATGAATCCTTTTTTATAAAAAACAGGGATGAGAATGCTCCTTTCCGGGTGATGCCCGGGGAGGAGTTTTTTCGTGCTTCCGGGAATGGGGATAAGTAATAATTAAAAAGCAGATGGGGGTTTTAGAATACCTGATGAGATGGTATAATGGGAGCGAAAATTACGAGAGAGGTTTAAGTTTATGAATATTCTGAATATAGAGCATGTTTCCAAGGTGTTTGGTGAAAAGGTGGTTCTGGATGATGTTTCCTATGGGGTGCATCAGGGGGATAAGATTGGGATTATCGGGATTAACGGAACCGGGAAGTCTACAATTCTGAAGATCATCGGTGGTCTGGAGGATCCGGATGAAGGGCAGGTAATCACACAGAATGGTCTCAGGATTACGTATCTGCCGCAGATGCCGGAGTTTCCGCAAGGGGCTTCTATCCTGGATTATGTGGCTGAGGGGAAGTGGCAGAAGGACTGGAGCACAGAGAGTGAGGCCAGGAATGTACTGAATAAGCTTGGAATTATGGATCACGAGGAGAAGATTGATCATTTGTCCGGAGGGCAGAAGAAGAGGGTGGCACTGGCCAGGACATTGGTGAATCCCTGTGATGTGCTGCTTCTGGACGAGCCTACCAACCATCTGGACAATGAGATGGTGACCTGGCTGGAGGATTTTCTGAGAAGTTTTAAAGGTGTTGTGATCATGGTTACCCATGACAGATATTTCCTTGACAGGGTTACCAATAAGATTCTGGAGATTTCCCATGGCAGTCTTTATGCTTATGAGGCCAATTACTCGAAGTTTCTGGAGCTGAAGGCAGAGCGTGAGGAGATGGAGCTTGCCAGTGAGAGGAAGCGGCAAAGTGTGCTTCGTATGGAACTGGAATGGGCAAAGCGTGGATGCAGGGCAAGAAGTACCAAGCAACGGGCACGTCTGGAACGTCTGGAGGCGCTGAAGAATGGAAAGGCTCCGGTACGGGATGTGAATGTGGAACTGGATTCTGTTGAGACACGTATGGGAAAGAAGACAATTGAACTTCATCATATCAGCAAGAACTTTGGAGATAAGGTAATCCTGGATGACTTTAATTATATTGTGCTGAGAAATCAGAGACTTGGGATCATTGGCCCGAATGGATGCGGAAAGTCAACTCTGATCAGGATCATCGATGGAATGGTGCAGCCGGATGCCGGTGAGGTAGAAATCGGTGAGACGATCCGCATTGGATATTTTGCACAGGAAGTGCCGGATATGGATACGAATCAGCGTGTGATCGACTATATCCGTGATGTGGCGGAGTATATTCCTACCAGGGATGGAAAGATTTCTGCCAGCATGATGTTGGAACGTTTTTTGTTTGACTCTGCTATGCAGTATGCACCCATTGCCAAGTTATCTGGTGGAGAAAAGAGGCGTCTGTATCTGTTGAAGGTTCTGATGGAGGCACCGAATGTGCTGCTTTTGGATGAGCCAAGTAATGATCTGGATATTCCTACACTGACCATTCTGGAGGATTATCTGGATTCTTTTGCGGGAATTGTGATTGCAGTGTCACATGACAGGTATTTTTTGGATAATATTGTGGATCGGATTTTTGCTTTTGAGGGGAATGGACATCTGACTCAGTATGAGGGCGGATATACGGATTATACAGAGGCGCTGGCGAGAAAAGGCGGGGCAGTATCGGAAGGACAGACTACTGTTACCGGTGGAGAAAAGAAGAAGTCGGCCCAGGCAGACTGGAAACAGAACCGTCCCCAGAAGCTAAAATTTACTTATAAAGAGCAGAGAGAGTTTGAGACCATTGATGACGATATTGCTGCTCTGGAGGAATTGCTGGAGAAGCTGGATAAGGATATGGAGACCAATGCCACTAATTCCATGAAGCTTCGTGAGATTATGGAGCAGAAGGAAAAAGCACAGGCAGAGCTGGATGAGAAGATGGACAGGTGGGTTTATCTGAATGATCTGGCAGAGAGAATTGAGGCACAAAAAAGTGAAAAGTGATTTTTTTCAGATGCTATTGACTTTGCAGATGGTTCTTTAGTATGATACAGATTATGGAAGATTGCAGGAGCTGCTTTGCAGCAGGGCAATTTGCGGATGCCGGGTCAGTGACAGAAAATATCTTTTGATTCTGACATCTGTGAGTGAACAGTAAGTGAACAGGAGATATGAAGATATGGCAGAACAGGTCAGAGTTGTAGTGGACGCAATGGGCGGGGATAATGCCCCGGCAGAACCTGTCAAGGCTGCAGTGGAAGCTGTAACAGAGAGACAGGACATAAAAGTAATTCTTACAGGAAAACAGGAAGTGATAGATAAGGAACTGGCGAAATACTCCGGATATCCGAAGAACCAGATCCAGGTTGTCAATGCATCCCAGGTAATCGAGACAGCAGAGCCTCCGGTTTTTGCAATCCGTAAGAAAAAAGATTCATCAATCGTAGTAGGTTTGAATATGGTTAAGAAACAGGAAGCAGATGCCTTTATTTCATCAGGAAGTACAGGTGCGGTTCTTGTTGGCGGACAGGTGCTGGTAGGCAGAAGTAAAGGCGTGGAGAGACCGCCTCTTGCACCGTTGATCCCTACCACAAAGGGAGTTTCCCTTCTGATAGACTGCGGTGCCAATGTGGATGCACGTCCATCACATCTGGTACAGTTTGCGAAGATGGGTTCTATTTATATGGAGAATGTAGTCGGCATTAAGAATCCAAGAGTTGCCATCGTAAATAACGGGGCAGAGGAGGAGAAGGGAAACGCACTTGTAAAAGAAACCTTCCCCCTTCTGAAAGAATGCAAAAGTATTAATTTCATCGGAAGTATCGAAGCCAGAGATATCCCGGCGGGATATGCGGATGTGGTCGTATGCGAAGCATTTGTGGGAAACGTGATTCTTAAATTATATGAAGGAGTTGGTTCTGCTCTGGTACAGAAGATCAAAGAAGGAATGATGACCAGTACAAGAAGTAAGATCGGTGCGCTTTTAGTAAAGCCTGCACTGAAGGAAACTCTGAAATCCTTTGATGCAACGGAATATGGCGGAGCACCTCTTCTGGGCCTTAAGGGACTTGTAGTCAAGACTCATGGAAGTGCAAAAGCCATTGAGATCAAACATGGTATTTTCCAGTGTGTACAGTTCAAACAGGAGAAGATTAACGAGAAGATCGCAGAGCGTATTCTGGAGGATCAGGAAACACTGAAGTCTGAAGCAGAATAGAGCAGGACAGGAACAGAAACAGGAAGGAGGGTTGAAGATGGAACTGGAGAAAATAAAAGCTATCATAGCAGAGGTTCTGAATATTGATGCAGATTCGATCACAGAAGACACTACATTTGTAGATGATCTTGGTGCAGACTCTCTTGATATTTTTCAGATTATTATGGGGATTGAAGAGGAGTATGACATTGAGCTGGATAATGAATCTGTCGAACAGATTCAGACAGTCGGTGATGCTGTTGAAGCAATTCGGACAATTAAATAAAGAAATGATGCCGGGCTGTCAGAAGACAGTCCGGCGTATATGGAGAGGGTTAGAGGAATGAACAAAAAAACAGAAGAATTAGAAGAGATCATAGGATACCATTTTAAAAATAAACATTATCTTATACAGGCGCTTACACACAGTTCTTATGCAAATGAGAAGAAGCTGGGAAAACTGGGAAGCAATGAGAGACTGGAATTTCTGGGAGATGCCGTGCTGGAACTGATCAGCAGTGATTATCTGTATGCCAGATTTACTCAGGTACCTGAAGGAGAACTGACAAAGAAGAGAGCCAGTCTGGTATGTGAGCCAAGTCTTGCTTACTGTGCAAGAGAATTCGGACTGCCGCAGTTTCTGCTGCTTGGAAAGGGCGAAGATATGACAGGCGGAAGAAACAGGGATTCTATCGTATCTGATGCAACAGAGGCTTTACTGGGAGCTATCTATCTGGATGGTGGTTTTGCTAATGCAAAGGAGTTTGTGCTGAAGTTTATCCTGAATGATATTGAACACAAACAGCTCTTTTATGATAGCAAGACCATCCTGCAGGAAATCGTGCAGGAAAACGGAACACAGCCGGTGGAATATATTCTGACAAAAGAAGAAGGCCCGGATCATAACAAGAACTTTACTGTGGAAGCAAGAGTAAACGGCAAAGTGATGGGACAGGGAAGCGGCCATACAAAGAAAGCAGCAGAACAGGCCGCAGCATACCAGGCGATCCGTGTGCTCGGAAAATAAGCAGGAGAATTATGTATTTAAAGAATATAGAGGTACAGGGATTTAAGTCTTTCGCCCAGAAGATCAATTTTGAATTTCATAATGGGATCACAGGTATCGTAGGTCCTAACGGAAGCGGAAAGAGTAACGTTGGTGATGCAGTGAGATGGGTGCTGGGTGAGCAGAGTGCCAGGTCTCTGAGAGGGGGGAATATGCAGGATGTTATTTTCTCCGGTACAGAGACAAGAAAACCTTTAAGCTATGCATCGGTGGCGATCACGCTGGATAACTCAGACCATAAGCTTCCGGTCGATTTTAACGAAGTTACGGTTACCAGAAGGCTTTACCGTTCAGGAGAGAGCGAGTATAAGATCAACGGAAGTGCCTGCAGACTGAAAGATATCAACGAGATGTTTTATGATACAGGTATCGGCAAAGAAGGATACTCAATTATTGGGCAGGGACAGATTGACAGAATCTTAAGCGGAAAGCCGGAGGAGAGAAGAGAGCTTTTTGATGAGGCGGCAGGTATTGTTAAGTTTAAAAGAAGAAAGAACACCACGATCAAAAAGCTGGAGGAGGAACGTCAGAACCTGGTCAGGGTGACAGATATCCTCTCAGAGCTTACCAGACAGCTGGGTCCTCTGGAGAAACAGTCAGAGACAGCGAGGATTTATCTTTCCAAAAGAGAGACACTTAAGGAACTGGATGTGAATATGTTCCTGATGGAGTATGCTGCTGCTGCCAAAGAACTGAAGGAACTGGAAGAGAAGGATAAAATTGCGCAGAATCAACTGAAAGATACCAGGAGCTCCTATGACCAGACCAAAGTTGAATATGAACGTCTGGAGCAGGAACTGGAAGATTTAAATTCCAAAATGGATGCACTTCGCATTTCCGGTCAGGAACAGGCAATCCGTAAACAGCAGCTGGAAGGCCAGATCAATGTGTTAAATGAGCAGATACTGGCAGGTGCCCAGAATGAAGAACATTATAAGAGACGTCTTCAGACTATTGAGGCAGAACTTTCAGTAAGAACAGCTTCAAAGAAGAAACTGGAAGAAGAGAAATCGGATATTTATGCACAGTTAAAGGCGGTTCGCAGGAAGCTTTCTGAGGAAGAAGAGAAAATAAAGACAGCGCAGGAGAATATGGAAGCCTGCAATCTGGAAGTGGAGAATGGCAAAAATGAGATCATTGAGATTTTAAACAGCCGTGCAAATGTCAAGGGTAAAGCTCAGAGATTTGATACAATGATGGAGCAGGCGGAGATCCGCAAGGCTGAGATCAGCCAGCGTATCCTCAGATTAAAGAGTGAAGAGGAAGAGCAGCAGACCATCCTTTCAAAAGCAAAAAAACAATATGATGAGATCACAGAGCAGATAGAAAATGCCAACAGGGAATGTGAAAATCTGAACCTGAGTGTGATGAAGCTTCAGGAAAAACTGAAGGAACAGAACGCAAGGCTGGAAGCGGAACAGACTGCTTATCACAGAGAAGCCTCACGTCTGGATTCTCTCAGAAATATTGCGGAGCGTTATGATGGATACGGAAACAGTATCCGGAGAGTTATGGAGCAAAAGGAACGTGTTCCGGGAATCCAGGGCGTTGTTGCAGATCTGATCCAGGTAAACAAAGATTATGAGATCGCTATTGAGACAGCACTTGGCGGAAGTATCCAGAATATCGTTACAGATAATGAACAGACTGCCAAGATGATGATTGAATTTCTGAAAAAGAACCGTTATGGACGTGCAACCTTTCTCCCTATGAGCAGTATCAGTCCACGCGGTGAGTTTACATCGAAGGAAGCACTGAAAGAACCGGGAGTTGTGGGAATTGCCAGTGAACTGGTGTCTGTGCCCCCTCAGTATCAGCAGATTACGAAATTTCTTCTTGGAAGAGTGCTGGTAGTTGATAACATTGATCATGCTATCGCAATAGGAAAGAAATACAGACACAGTCTGAGAATGGTTACAACAGAGGGTGAATCTTTAAGCCCGGGTGGTTCTATGACCGGTGGTGCTTTCAGAAATAACAGTAATCTGCTGGGAAGACGGCGTGAGATAGAGGAACTGGAAACAAAAACAGATCAGTTGAAGCAAAATCTGGTCGAAATGCAGAAATCCATTGAAGAGAACAGAAATCAGAGAAATACGCTTCGCGATACCATTGCAGGATTTCAGGAAGAGCTCCGACAGAAATATATTGAACAGAATACTGCCAGAATGAATATTAAGCAGCAGGAAAAGAAAGCAGAAGAAATCCGCAGCGGATATGCGCAGATCAACAGGGACCAGGCAGAAATCAAACGCCAGGTTATGGAGATTAGGCAGGATCATGAACGGATCGTTCAGGAACTGAAGAGTTCAGATCAGGATGAGAAAGAACTGGAGAGCTTTATTGAGACAAAGCAGTCGGAACTGGATGAATGGAAAGAGGAAGAAGGAAAAATTTCCAGAGAACTGGAAGAAATCCGTCTTCAGTTAGCTGCCCTTGATCAGAAAGAGAAGTTTGACCAGGAAAATCTGAGCCGTCTGAAATCGGAAATCACTGCTTTTGCAACAGAGAAAGAAGATATTTATCAGTCTCTTTCTCACAGCAGTGAAGAGATGGAAAAGAAGCAGGAGATGATCGTTCAGTTGAAAAGGGAGTCAGAAGACTCTGTTCTCCAGGAAAAACAGGCACAGATACAGTTGGAGAATCTGCAGAAAGAGAAGGAGAGCAGAACTTCCCGTCATAAAGAATTCTTTGAGAAAAGAGATTATCTGTCCGGTCAGATCAGTCTTCTGGATAAAGAATGCTACCGTCTTCAGGGTCAGATGGAGAAGCTGGAGGAAAGCAGAGAAGAGCGGATCGCCTATATGTGGTCAGAATATGAGATCACGCCGAATAATGCACTTTCTTACCGAAAAGAGGAACTTAATGACCTTTCGCAGATGAAGAAACAGGCAGCCCGGATTAAAGATGACATCAGAAAGCTGGGACCTGTAAATGTAAATGCTATTGAGGATTATAAGGAACTTCTGGAAAGACACACCTTTCTGTCCGGTCAGTATGAGGATCTGGTCACAGCGGAGAAAACTCTGGAACAAATCATTCAGGAACTGGACGAGGGAATGCGGAAACAGTTTGCTGAGAAGTTCGGGGAGATTCAAAGGGAATTTGACAAGGCATTTAAGGAACTGTTCGGAGGCGGAAAAGGAACTCTGGAACTGGATGAAGAGGCAGATATCCTGGAGGCAGGAATTAAGATTATTTCCCAGCCGCCGGGGAAGAAACTGCAGAACATGATGCAGCTTTCCGGCGGGGAAAAAGCTCTGACAGCTATTGCACTTCTTTTCGCAATCCAGAACCTGAAGCCGTCACCGTTCTGTCTGCTGGATGAGATCGAAGCAGCGCTGGACGATTCAAATGTTGGACGATTCGCCGGGTATTTACAGAAGTTGACGAAAAACACACAATTTATTATAATAACTCATAGGCGTGGGACTATGAATGCCGCAGACCGGCTTTATGGTATTACCATGCAGGAAAAAGGGGTATCAACACTGGTTTCCGTCGACCTGGTGGAGAATCAGCTTACCCAGTAACAGGAGGAGTTTCACATGGCAGAAGAAAAGAAAGGTTTTTTTAAACGATTAGTCAGTGGACTGGCAAAGACCAGAGACAATATCGTAGCCGGATTTGACAGTATTTTCAGTGGTTTTTCCAGTATTGATGAAGATTTTTATGAAGAGCTGGAAGAGATTCTGATCATGGGTGATATCGGGATCAATGCGACCACTTCTATTATTGAGAATTTAAAGAAAGAGGTTTCCGAACGTCATATTAAGGAACCGATGGAATGTAAACAGCTTCTGATCAATGAGATTAAGGATCAGATGCGTGTGGACAGCACAGAGTATGAATTTGAGAACCGCAAATCTGTAGTTCTTGTGATTGGTGTCAATGGCGTTGGAAAGACTACTTCCGTAGGAAAGCTTGCAGGAAAATTAAAAGACCAGGGCAAGAAGGTTATCCTTGCAGCAGCAGATACTTTCCGCGCAGCAGCAGGAGAGCAGCTTACCGAATGGGCGAACCGGGCAGGTGTAGAGATCATCGGTGGACAGGCGGGAGCAGATCCTGCATCTGTTATCTATGATGCGGTGGCAGCAGCCAAAGCAAGAAATGCAGACGTACTTCTCTGCGATACAGCAGGACGTCTTCATAATAAAAAGAACCTTATGGAAGAGCTTCGCAAGATTTACAGGATTCTGGAGAGGGAGTATCCGGATGCATATCTGGAGACACTGGTAGTGCTGGATGGTACTACCGGACAGAATGCTCTTGCACAGGCGAGACAGTTTGCGGAGGTCGCAAATGTCAACGGTATTATTCTCACCAAGTTAGACGGAACTGCCAAAGGTGGTATCGCAGTTGCAATTCAGTCTGAACTGGATATACCGGTGAAGTACATTGGCGTAGGAGAGAGTATTGACGATCTTCAGAAATTCGATGCAGATGCTTTTGTAAATGCGTTGTTTGATGTAGACCATAAAGAAAACCCGGACGCTTAAGATTAGGACAAAATGGAGGGAAAACAATGCTTACTTTAGAGAGTTTTGAACAGGCATCAGAGATCGTAAAACAGGTCACACAGGAAACAAAGCTGATCAAGAGCAGCTATTTCAGTGAACTTACAGGAAATAAGGTTTATCTGAAACCGGAGAATATGCAGCGTACAGGTGCATACAAGGTTCGTGGTGCTTATTATAAGATCAGCACTCTTTCCGATGAAGAGAGAAATAAAGGTCTGATCACAGCATCTGCCGGAAACCATGCACAGGGTGTTGCCTATGCTGCGCATAAATATGGCGTGAAGGCAGTGATCGTTATGCCTACCACAACTCCGCTGATCAAGGTTGAGAGAACAAAGAGCTACGGTGCAGAGGTTATCCTGCACGGAGATGTATATGATGAGGCATGTGCACATGCACTGGAACTGGCAGAGAAAGAGGGATATACTTTTATCCATCCTTTCGATGATCCGGCGGTTGCTACAGGACAGGGTACCATTGCAATGGAAATCGTCCAGGAACTTCCACTTGTTGATTATATTCTGGTTCCAATCGGTGGAGGCGGACTTGCAACAGGTGTTTCCACACTTGCGAAACTTTTAAATCCACATATCAAAGTCATTGGTGTGGAACCGGCAGGGGCTGCCTGCATGAAAGCTTCTCTGAAGAAGGGTGAGGTTGTGACTCTTCCGCACGTAAATACGATTGCTGATGGTACTGCTGTACAGACACCCGGAAAGAAAATCTTCCCGTATATCCAGAAGAATCTGGACGATATCATCACTATCGAGGATGATGAACTGATCGTTGCTTTCCTTGACATGGTTGAGAACCACAAGATGATCGTAGAGAATTCCGGCCTTCTGACAGTGGCAGCGCTTCGTCATCTGGATGTGAAGGGAAAGAAGATTGTTTCTATCTTAAGCGGTGGAAACATGGATGTTATTACCATGTCTTCTGTTGTTCAGCATGGTCTGATCCAGAGAGACAGAATCTTTACCGTATCTGTTCTGATTCCGGATAAGCCGGGTGAACTGGTGCGTGTGGCCAGTGTGATCGCTAAGGCACAGGGTAATGTTATTAAGCTGGATCATAACCAGTTTGTAAGTACGAACAGAAATGCGGCAGTGGAACTTAAGATCACACTGGAGGCTTTTGGTACAGATCATAAGAACGAGATTGTTAAAGCTCTTGAAGATGCAGGATGCAGACCAAAGGTGATCCGCCCAAGTCTGTGATTGTCTCAGAGTAGCATCTGCCATGTAAATAAATGAAATGGGAGCTCTGGTGTTCAGTATATGGATGCCGGGGCTTTTTTGATGAGATTTTTAAGAAGTGTATCGGAAAAAATAAATTTGTGCTGTCAAGAGAAAATGCTTGACAGCACATTGGAAATAGGTTAATATAGTCAAGGTGATTACAGATGGAGAAGTTTGTAGAGCAAGGTTATTTATATGATTTTTATGGAGAACTTCTGACAGAGAGACAGCAGCAGGTTTATGAGAGCGTGGTGCTGGAGGATTACTCGCTGAGTGAAGTCGCAGAGGATCTGGGCATCAGCAGACAGGGTGTGCATGATATGATCAAGAGATGCAACAAGACCCTTGAAGAGTATGAACAGAAGCTTCATCTTGTAGAGAAATTCCTGAATATACGGGCACAGGTAAAGCAGATCCGTGTACTTGCCCGGGAATATCATTCCGATGAAATTGTAAATATTTCCAATGAGATTTTAGAGGAGTTATAACATATGGCATTTGAAAGCTTGACAGATAAACTGCAGAATGTATTTAAGAAGTTGCGAAGCAAGGGCCGCCTGACAGAGGAGGACGTTAAGCTTGCCCTTAAGGAAGTAAAGATGGCTCTGTTAGAGGCAGACGTAAACTTTAAGGTTGTGAAGCAGTTTACCAAATCTGTACAGGAGCAGGCAATCGGACAGGACGTTATGAGTGGTCTGAATCCGGGTCAGATGGTGATCAAGATTGTTAATGATGAACTTGTGAAATTAATGGGAAGTGAGACAACAGATCTGCCTCTTCGCCCGGGAAATGAGATTACAGTGTTCATGATGGCAGGTCTGCAGGGTGCAGGTAAGACCACCACAGTTGCGAAGCTTGCAGGCAAGCTGAAATCCAAAGGTAAGAAACCTCTTTTAGTAGCCTGCGATGTCTACCGTCCGGCGGCTATCACACAGCTGCAGGTCAACGGCGAGAAACAGGGCGTGGAAGTATTTTCCATGGGAGATAAGCAGAAGCCTGTGGATATTGCGAAAGCAGCCATAGAGCATGCGAAGGCAAATCAGCAGAATGTCGTACTTATCGATACAGCCGGTCGTCTTCATGTTGATGAAGATATGATGCAGGAACTTGCAGATATCAAGGCGAACATTCAGGTAGATGCAACCATCCTCATCGTAGATGCGATGACCGGACAGGATGCGGTAAATGTGGCAAGCACATTTGCTGATAAAGTAGGAATCGACGGTGTCATTCTTACCAAGATGGATGGTGATACCCGAGGCGGTGCAGCCCTTTCTATCAAGGCAGTAACCGGTAAGCCTATTCTGTATGTAGGTATGGGCGAGAAACTTTCTGATCTGGAGCAGTTCTATCCGGAACGTATGGCTTCCAGAATCCTTGGTATGGGTGATGTCATGAGTCTGATCGAGAAAGCAGAAGCTTCCATCGATAAAGAACAGGCGCAGGACATGCAGAAGAAGTTAAAGAAAATGGACTTTGATTTCAACGATTACCTTACCAGTATGGAACAGATGAACAAGATGGGCGGTATCGGCAGTATCCTGAATATGCTTCCAGGTATGGGCGGTAAGATGAAGGATATTGAGGGAATGATCGATGAGAAAGCCATGGACAGAACCAAGTCAATTATCCTTTCCATGACACCTCAGGAGAGAAGCAATCCGTCAATCCTGAACATTTCCAGAAAGAACCGTATTGCCAGAGGTGCAGGAGTAGATGTCTCTGAAGTAAACCGTCTGGTGAAACAGTTTGAGCAGAGCAAGAAGATGATGAAACAGATGCCTGGTCTTATGGGCGGAAAAGCCGGTAAGCGCGGCGGTGGATTTAAACTTCCGTTCGGACTGTAATTGAGAAGTTAGCGAAGCGGATAACGCTTTGACATAAAAGTTACTGTTTCATAGCTGAACAGTAATATAACATAAGAAAACAATATATTTTATTTAATGGAGGAAAAGAAACAATGGCAGTTAAAATCAGATTAAGAAGAATGGGACAGAAGAAAGCACCTTTTTATAGAATCGTAGTTGCAGATTCTCGTTGCAAACGTGATGGAAGATGTATCGAAGAAATCGGAACATACGATCCAAACCTTGAGCCAAGCGCTGTAACAGTTGATGAAGAAGCAGCTAAAAAATGGCTTGCAGCAGGAGCTCAGCCTACAGACGTTGTAGCAAAAATCCTCAAAGATGCCGGAATCGAAAAATAATTCAGATTTACCATGTAAGGTATTTCTGCAGCGTCCACAGGGGACGGGTCAGGGAGGTATGTAATGAAAGAATTAGTGGAAGTAATTGCAAAATCTCTTGTTGAAAATCCGGATGAAGTAGTTGTTACTGAGACAGAAAAGGAAGACGCGATCATCGTTGAACTGAAAGTCGGACCTGCTGACATGGGCAAGGTTATCGGACGGCAGGGAAGAATTGCGAAAGCGATCCGAACTGTGGTAAAAGCAGCTTCTTCAAAAAGCAGCAAAAAAGTGATTGTAGATATTCTGCAATGAAAATAAGGGTCAGGAGCTGTGGAACATCCCATGGCTCCTGATTTGGGTTTAAGCGGATTTGGAATATGGATCAGCATTCGCTGTGAGCAGGCATAAAAGCAGAATGCAAATGACGTATGATATGAAAATTATAGGAGTCAGCAGATGGAAGATTTATTAAAAGTTGGTGTGATCACTACGACACACGGAATACGCGGGGAAGTAAAAGTATATCCTACCACAGATGCAGACAGATTTCTGGATCTGGAATATGTTCTGCTTGACACAGGCAGAGAGAAAAGAAAGCTTGAAATAGAGAATGTTAAGTATTTCAAGAACCTTGTAATCCTGAAATTCAGGGGAATTGATAATATTAATGATATAGAGATGTATAAAAAAAGAGAACTCTGGATCCCAAGAGAAGAAGCGCAGGAGCTGGAAGAAGATGAATATTACATTGCAGACCTGATCGGTATGGATGTAGTTCTCGAAGACGGAAGCAAATTTGGAACTCTGAAAGATGTAATGGAAACAGGCGCTAATGATGTCTATGTAGTAGAGGATGCCAAAGGCGAAGAAATTCTGCTCCCTGCTATCAGGGAATGTATCCTTGATGTGGATGTGGAGAAGAATGTAATGACCATTCATCTGATGAAAGGATTAATATAAATGAATTTTCATGTTTTAACCCTGTTTCCGGAGATGATTGAAAATGGCATGAATACTAGCATTACCGGACGTGCGATCACAAAAGGTCTCCTCACACTGGAGGCAGTGAACATTCGTGATTATGCATTCAATAAGCATCAGAAAGTGGATGATTATACCTATGGCGGCGGTGCCGGAATGCTGATGCAGGCAGAACCGGTTTACCTTGCTTATGAGGCGATTGCAAACCGTACGGCAAAAAAGCCAAGAGTTGTATATCTGACTCCTCAGGGGCAGGTATTTAACCAGGCTATGGCCAGAGAAATGGCGCAGGAAGAGGATCTGGTATTCCTTTGTGGACACTATGAGGGAATTGATGAGCGTGTTCTGGAGGAAATCGTCACAGATTACGTATCTATCGGAGATTACGTGCTTACAGGCGGCGAACTTCCTGCAATGGTCATGATGGATTCCATTTCCAGAATGGTTCCGGGTGTACTGAACAATCAGGAGTCCGGTGAGACAGAATCCTTTGCAGGAAACCTTCTGGAGTATCCGCAGTACAGCCGTCCGGAAGAGTGGCATGGCAAAAAGGTACCGGAGGTTCTTATGTCCGGTCATCACGCAAATATAGAAAAGTGGCGCAGAGAGCAGTCAATTTACCGCACGGCAAAAAGACGCCCGGATCTTCTTAAGAAAGCTGATCTGACAAACAAAGAATGGAACTATGTGCGCCAGTTAAGGAAACAGTGGAAGGAAGAAGAGGAGCAGATAAAATGAAAACATCAGATTTTTATTATGACCTTCCTCAGGAACTGATCGCTCAGGATCCTCTGGAGGACAGAAGTTCATCCAGACTGATGCATCTGTCTTTAAAAGATGGCAGCATTGAGCATCGCCATTTCACAGATGTTCTGGATTATATGGAAGAGGGAGACTGCCTGGTCATCAACGATACGAAGGTAATCCCTGCCCGGTTATACGGACATAAAGAAGAGACAGGAGCACTGATTGAAATCCTGCTTCTGAAGCGAAGAGAGAATGATATCTGGGAGTGTCTGGTAAAACCCGGAAAGAAGGCACGCCCGGGTGCTAAGATCACATTTGGAAATGGTATTTTAAAAGGTGAGATTATTGATGTGGTGGACGAGGGAAACCGTCTGATCCAGTTCCATTATGAAGGAATCTTTGAGGAAATCCTGGATCAGCTTGGCGAAATGCCTCTGCCGCCTTATATTACACATAAACTGAAAGATAAGAACCGTTATCAGACAGTTTATGCAAAGAACGAAGGCTCCGCAGCAGCACCGACAGCAGGATTGCACTTTACTAAAGAGCTTCTTGAAAAAGTAAAGGAAAAAGGCGTCAATATCGCTCATGTGACTCTTCATGTAGGTCTCGGAACTTTCCGTCCTGTCAAAGTAGATGACGTGGAAAGCCACCATATGCATTCCGAATTCTACATAGTAGAGGAGGATCAGGCAAAGCTGATCAATGACACAAAGAAGGCAGGTAAACGTGTAATAGCAGTGGGAACCACAAGCTGCAGAACACTGGAATCTGCAACAGGAGAAGATGGAATTCTGAAATCCGGAAGCGGTTGGACAGAGATTTTTATCTATCCGGGCTATCATTTCAAAATGATCGATGCCCTGATCACAAACTTCCACCTGCCGGAATCCACACTTGTGATGTTGGTGTCTGCGCTGGCAGGCAAGGAGAATATCATGCATGCCTATGAGACTGCAGTGCAGGAAAAGTACAGATTTTTCTCTTTTGGAGATGCTATGATTATCATATAATGTCACCCCAAATAATTATATCAATCAATTATTTGGTTATGAGCAAGTAGCGAAGAGGATGCTTTTATCTGCCTGATAAAAGCATAGTAAAAATATAAAAAAGAGCTGAGAAGTCCTTAACTGGATTTTTCAGCTCTTTTGAAGTATTGATGTGATTTTGGATGAATGAAGGCTCCATTTATTCGGCGTCCGAATTATCAGTATCATAGGATTCGTCGTATGTCTCTGCGTCTGTGTCATCTGAATCTGAACTGTTCATATCAACGATATCGCTATCTGAAGCAGCTGTATCTGCAGAACTGCTCTGGGAGTCGTTATTACTGTTATATTTTGCAGTAAAAGTACTGCCTTCTGCAGTAGAAATCCAGGAACTCCGCTCATTGATTTTTCCAAGGATTCTTGTTGCCTCATCACCTTCTGCCGGAGTTGGTTGATAATTATTATATCCATCATAGGCAGCAGAAGAAATGGAGCAGGGAATGATATTGGTCACGTTGTCTTTTTTTACCCCATTGGCATCAATAGTAAAGGTCTGCTGGTAGATCATGGTATCCATATCACTTGGAGAACTGTTGCCGCCGAAGCAGAAGTTTCCGAGGCTGTATACAATATTCTTGCCTTTATAAGTTTCAATGCCCTGAAGTACATGCGGATGATGTCCGCATACAAGATCAGCGCCTTCATCGATCGCGATGCGTCCAAGTGTTGTCTGGTTGCTGTCCGGAACGGTTTCCGTTTCATTACCCCAGTGGAAGATCACTACGATCAGCTGTGCCCCGTCTGCCTTTACTTTTGCAATATTGTCTTTTAACTGCTGCTCGCGCTCAAGATGGTCGTACAGTTCATAGATACCGACTAATCCCACTTTGATTCCCTTTACATCCATAACAGCAGTTTCATCATATCCGAAATGAACGATTCCTGCATCATCCAGTGCTGCCAGAGTATCATCGAAACTCTGATCACCGTAATCATGACTGTGATTGTTAGCGGTATTTACGGCTTCTACAGATCCGTTTGTCAGAATAGAGGCATAGGATGCGGGTGCTTTAAATGCAAATGTTTTATCCTCCCGTTCATCAGAATCGGTGAGTGTTCCCTCAAAATTCGCAATAGTCAGATCATCTGCGGAAAAAATATCTTTTACATTCTGCAGGAAATAATCTGCACCGTAATTTTCATAATAAGCATTTAAGCTGGTATTGTAATCAAAAGTTTCATCTGTGCCAAGCGTGCAGTCACCGACAACACTGAGTGTCAGAGAAACAGGAGAAGATACCGTAGCATTGGAAGAATCCGTGTTTTGAGAATCTGCGGACATTTTTTTGCTGCTGTCTTTAGAAGGGTTCATGGAAACAGTATTTTTGGCTGCTGCCTGTCTGGAACTCATATAGTTACTGCATCCGCGGATACCCGCCAGAATAAGTATGAAAACCAGAACAAAGGCACCAATACCTGCTGCAATCAGCAGTTTCTGTTTTTTTTCCTGATAGTATTTTGATTTTTTGTAGATGTCTTTTCTGCGGACAGAAGAAGATTTTGTCCGGGGACGTTTAGATGGTTGTGGGCTCATATGTATAGTTCTCGCTTTCATATATAATAGATGAGGATGCAATGTTTATTTTGAAAAAACTGATAAAGAGACAGAATCGTCAAGATATCTGAATAGATGATCAAAATCAACAAAAAATAAATCATGATCATCATATGATATATTCAAAGTATATAGAGAATTCACAGAATCGTCAAGAAATAAGTCTTTTCATAAAACTGTATTTTTGTTATAATACTATGACAAAAGGTTACATAAATATTACAGACAGAGGAATGATATATGTTATATATAGGAAATCACACGAGTTCATCTAAAGGGTATCTGGCGATGGGAAAGCAGACACTTGCAAATGGAGGCAATACATTTGCCTTTTTTACCAGAAATCCAAGAGGAGGGAAAGCAAAGGAGATTGATCCGCAGGATGTACAGAAATTTCTGCAGCTTTCGCAGGAGAATCATTTTGGAAAGCTGGTTGCGCACGCTCCTTACACAATGAATTGCGCGGCGGCAAAGGAGAATCTGAGAGATTTTGCCAGAGAAACAATGGCAGATGACCTGAAACGTCTGGAACTGACACCTGGAAATTATTATAATTTTCACCCGGGCAGCCATGTCGGACAGGGAGCAGAGACTGGTATTGATAAGATTGCGGAGATTCTGAATGAAGTACTCGCAGAGAGACAGAGCACTACAGTACTGTTGGAAACGATGTCAGGAAAGGGCAGTGAGGTAGGCCGAAACTTTGAAGAACTGCGCGAAATTATTGACAGAGTGGAGCAGAAAGACAAACTGGGTGTCTGTCTTGATACCTGCCATGTCTGGGACGGTGGATATGATATCGTCAATAATCTTGATGGAGTATTTGCGGAATTTGACCGTGTGATCGGACTGGACAGATTAAAAGCAATCCACCTGAATGACAGTATGAACGGACTTGGCAGCCATAAAGACCGTCATGCGAAAATCGGTGAAGGTGAAATTGGTCTGGAGGCACTGGTGCGCGTGATCAGACATCCTGTTACAAAAGGAATCCCGTTTATACTGGAAACACCGAATGATGATGATGGATGGGCGCGAGAGATCGCACTTCTCAGGAAAGAGTATGAGGACAAATAAAGATGAAAACACTGATATTTAACGGTTCGCCGAGAAAGAACGGTGAGACTGCATATATGATCCGGATTCTGCAGGAAGCGCTTGGCGGAGAGTTTAAAGTGGTTAATGCGTACAGGGCAGATATCCGCCCGTGTATAGATTGCAGATGGTGTTTTGACCATGCAGGGTGCGCAGTCAAAGATGAATGGCAGGAGGTTCTTTCGTATATTGAAGAATGTGACCACATTATTCTGGCATCTCCTGTATATTTTGAAGAAGTTACGGGAATGCTTCTTGCAGTGATGAGCAGACTGCAGACCTATTTTAGCGCCAGATATATCCGTAAAGAAGAACCTGTTCCAAAGAAGAAAACAGGAGCAGTTCTGCTGACAGCAGGAAGCATCGGACCCAGAGAAAAAGCGGAAAGTACGGCAGAGATGCTGCTTCGTCAGATGAGTTGTGGCAGTCTGGGTACTGTATATGTGAATCGTACAGACAAAGTACCGGTCAGAGACAGAGCAGATATCATACAGGAAATAAAAGATCTGGCAGGCAGATTGAGAACAGCAGAATAAATATTATCTGAAAATGAAACACCATTTGTGTTATGTGGAATAGACGAAAGGATGACAAAAATGAAAAAAATAAAATACTTTATGATTACAGGAATGCTTCTGGCATCCATCGGCCTTGCCGGATGTGGGAAGAAGTCAGAAGATGATATTACAAATAAGGAAATTTATCAGGATGATCTTGAACCGCTGACAGAAGAAGAGCTGAATGAAATGGATGCAGATACTTCTGATGAGGATATGAAACAGATTGATGAGCCTGAGGATGAAACCACTGACATTACAGATACTACAGATGCAACAGAAACTACAGATAAAGCAGAAACTTCGGATTCTTCTGCAAAAAAATCTGCGGATAAAACTGAAACATCAGATTCTGCAGATACAACGAAATCAGAAACTAAAACGAAAACTGAAAAATAATCACAAGGGGGCTGTCGCTGAAATTATTATTGCGACAGCCCCCTGATCATATTTCTGTAATTATCAGGAAAGAACCTCGTTCTTCAGTTCGTTCCCATCCATAAATGCTTTCGCATTTTCGAGAGTAGTCTCGGCAATGTTAGTCAGTGCTTCTTTTGTAAAGAATCCCTGATGAGAAGTCATCACTACATTCGGGAAGGAGAGCAGGCGCTGAGTAATGGAACTCTGCAGAATACGCTCGGACATATCTTCGAATACGAAATCAGTTTCCTCTTCATAAACATCCAGACCGACTGCAAAGAATTTATGATCACGGATTCCGGAGATCAGATCCTCTGTCTTGATCAGACCGCCGCGGGAAGTGTTTACAAGAATTACACCATCTTTCATCTTGGCGATGGTTTCTTCATTGATGATGTGTTTGGTTTCTTCTGTAAGCGGGCAGTGAAGACTGATGAGATCACTGGTCGCCAGAAGTTCATCCAGAGATACATATTCCAGATAATCCAGACTCTTATTCGGGAAAAGATCGTAAGCGATAACTCTCATACCAAAACCTTTGCAGATTTTTGCCATTGCCTGGCCGATTTTCCCGGTACCAATGATTCCGGCAGTTTTCTGATAGAAATTAAGTCCCATCAGACCGCTTAAGGAGAAGTTATTCTCACGGCATTTGATGTATGCTTTATGTGTGTGGCGGTTTGCTGTCAGCGCAAGTGCCATTGCATGCTCAGCCACAGCTTCTGGAGAATATCCCGGAACACGCAGAACCTTCATTCCGAATTTGTGAGCAGTTTCCAGATCTACATTGTTATATCCTGCGCAGCGCATAAGGATCAGTTTAACACCCTGAGCATTCAGCTCTTCGATAACAGGAGTGCTCAGATCAGCATTTACAAAAGCGCAGATTGCCTCATATCCTTTTGCAAGGGAAGCAGTTTCTTCGTGAATATTTGCTTCGGTAAATTTAATTGTAATTCCCGGATAGGAAGGAAGAAGCTTTTCGAAAAATTCTTCGTCGTAGTTTTTTGTGCCGTAAAATAAGATTTTCATAAATGTTAGCTCCTCTCTGGCTGTATACCTGTATGGTATACTCACCGTGAAAATTATAATATCAGTGTTTATAGCAATCCTCATAAATAATGCATCTTAATCCAGACCATCAGAGTGTGAAATCCTGCTATAGTAAAACAAATCAAATAATGTTAAAATAATAACAATCTTCTGACGATTCACATTATAACTGATTTGTCGGAAAAAGAAAAGACTATTTTGGATAAAATTTCTCAAGTATCTATAAAAATACAATCTGAGAGAGTATGAAGATACCGTAAATAGGAATTGCAAATCATGCTTTATTATGAAAAGTATGCACAGAAAGACAAAAGATATGCAGGATAAAAAAACACCTTGCGGGATATTACCGGTGAACAGTAAAAATTATGCTGCTGTCAACAAACATAAAAAATGATATGTTGACAGCAGCATAATTATAAATGACAGTTGCTATTTTCCGAGAGAATAAAGATCTTCATAGAATTCCGGATAGGAAATTTTAACGCAGTCCCCATCTTTAATGGTAAGTGTACCGTCACAAATTGTACCTGCAACAGCAAAGGACATGGCAATACGGTGATCAAGATAAGAATTGATCTCAGCACCATGAAGTGGTTTTCCCCCATGGATGATCATTCCGTCATCAGTTGGCTGAATATCAGCTCCCATGCGTTTCAGTCCTTCTGTTACCACTGCGATACGGTCGGATTCTTTTACCTTCAGCTCCTGTGCATCCCTGATAACAGTAGTCCCCTCTGCAAAAGCTGCCATCACAGCGATCATCGGGATTTCATCAATCAGTGTGGGGATGATCTCACCCTCAACAGTGGTTCCGTGAAGACTGCTTGTGCGGATCAGCAGGTCAGCGGTAGGCTCACCCTCTGTACTTGCATTCAGCAGAGTAATATCAGCCCCCATAGCCTTGCATACACGAAGCATTCCGTCTCTGGTGGGATTAATGCCTACATTCTTAAGAAGAATCTCACTTCCGGGAGTAAGAAGCCCTGCTGCGATAAAGTAAGCAGCAGAAGAAATATCTCCGGGAACTTTAATCTCGCGTCCGTTCAGTACAGGCTCCGGTTCAATAGAAGCAGTTGTTCCCCGGGAAGTCACATTTGCGCCGAAATAATTCAGCATGATCTCTGTATGATTTCTGGAAAGTACCGGCTCAGTAACGCTGGTGATCCCATCTGCATACATACCAGCCAGAAGCACGCAGGATTTTACCTGTGCGGAAGCAACCGGTGACTGATAATGAGCGGCATGTAAAGACTTTCCTGTAATACGCAAAGGTGCGCATCCATTGCCCCTCAGACTTACGATATCAGCGCCCATCGACAGAAGAGGAGTCATAATCCTTTTCATTGGACGGGACTGAATGGAAGCGTCGCCGTTTAATTCGCTGGTAAAAGACTGTCCTGCCAGAATTCCGGAGATCAGTCTTGTGGTAGTCCCGCTGTTTCCCACATCCAGAGTTTCAGACGGAGCACTGAGTCCGTGAAGTCCCTTTCCATGAACGAGGATTTCGGAAGCATTTCTTTCAATATCGATTCCCATTTTCCGGAAACAGGAGATAGTAGAGAGACAGTCAGCTCCTTCAAGAAAATGTGTGATCTTTGTAGTACCCTGTGCGAGAGAACCGAACATGACTGCACGATGGGAAATGGATTTATCTCCAGGTACAGTAAGTTCTCCTCTGAGGTTTGTCTGTTTTTTTATTTCCATATCTGATTCCTGCCTGTTTTTATAATATTTCTGTATTTCCCTGCAGCTATTTACAGCAATCTGCTTTTGACAAAATATTTTTGAAATGAATGTCAAAGGGTAATCTGTTTAGCGCTCGTAGACAATATAATTTCTTTTCTTAAGGAGTGCGGCACCCTTTTCCATAGAAATTCCGTCGTAGAATTCAATTTTGAGGACACCTTCCTCAAATTCACGGTTGTGAATGATGCCGATATTTTTTATGCTGATCTTCTCCATCGCAAGGATAGTGGCAATCGTAGCAATACCGCCGGCCTCATCCGCGATATCAAGATACAGGACATAAGCCTTTTTCAGCAGACCATTGTCTACCACATCAATAGAATCACGGTAATCTCTGGAACTTGCAAACATCTGATACAGACTCCTAGAGTCCTTGTTATCCACAAAACACTTAATCTGAACCAGCAGACGAATGTAGTCATCCAGAACATTGGAGATATTCTGATTATTTTCAACACAGATCTGCTCCCACATAATTGGAGAAGAAGAAGCAATACGTGTGATATCACGGAAACCTCCGGCTGCAATCGTTTTCATATATTCCTGCTCACTGTCCAGCATATTGACAAGATTTACCAGTGCAGAAGCGATAATATGAGGCAGATGGCTGACTCCGGCAGTGATGAAATCGTGTTCTTCACTTGTAAGGACCATCGGGATCGCACCCAGGGAAGAGATCATCTCTGTGAAATCTGTCAGGCGTTCCAGTGCAACTTCACCGCCCGGAGTAATAATATAGTAAGCATTCTCGATCAGACGGTCACTGGAAGCTTCGAATCCGGTCTTCTCAGAACCGGCCATTGGATGACCTCCGATAAAACGGGATTCCATTCCAAGACGTTCCACTTCTTTATGGATAATGCCCTTGACACTTCCAACATCTGTGAGAATCGTGTCAGGACCGATATTCTCTTTGAAATATTCAAGATATTTTACATTAAATTCTACAGGAGCACACAGGAAAATATAATCGCAGCTCCTGAAACGCTCATCATGTTCTTCGCATACAGCATCGATCATATTGCTGCTGACTGCTGCAGCAAGTGTTTCCCGATTCTGATCATAAGCAAGAAGTCGGTAGTCTTCATGGTATTTTCGGATGGCCTTGGCAATTGATCCGCCAATCAGTCCGAGACCGATAAAACCGATAGTTTTCATAGTGGTTTTTGCATCCTTTCAGGTAACATTATTCGTAACTGTGAAAATACGGAACAGTTACATGATTTCATAATTTACTATTTTAAAGGATATGATTTGAAAAGTCAATTCATACGGCACTTTTATACATAAATAATTTAAAGCGACAAAGCAAGCGCCGTATCATATGAAGATATCTTCCATGTCTTTCGCACTCTGGTTACGAGGACTGTTATAGTCAACTGAAAAAACGATGCACTACAAATATTCGTATAATCAAAATCAGTCAGTAGCTGTACACTTGAGATAAAATTCACAGTCAAAATCCGTAAAAATTACTGAAAATATATAAAATGCTCATCAATTTACAAGAAGTTCATAAAAAAAGATGTTAAAATTTCATAAAATACTTGAAAAATATAAAAAAATTTAGTAATATATAGCCATATCGTTGCTGCGGACGTTACAGGCGGCAATAACATAACAGACAAACAGGGAGGTACGCAACATGGATGTATTTAGAACTGACCGAATTAGAAATGTAGTCCTTTTAGGTCATGGGGGCGCTGGCAAAACTACACTGGCAGAAGCAATGGCTTACTTAGCAGGAATGACTAACCGTCTCGGAAGAGTAGAAGACGGAAATACTGTCAGCGATTATGACAAAGAAGAGATTAAGAGACATTTTTCCATTTCTACCACATTGATCCCGGTACCGTGGGATAAGGTAAAGATCAATGTGCTGGATACTCCCGGATATTTCGATTTCGTAGGCGAAGTAGAAGAAGCAGTAAGCGCAGCAGATGCAGCGATCATTGTAGTTTCCGGTAAAGCAGGCGTTCAGGTTGGAACACAGAAGGCATGGAACTTATGTGAGAAATATAAACTTCCGAGAATGATCTTCGTCACAGATATGGACGTAGATGATGTCAGCTACCGTAAAGTAGTAGAACAGCTCACTGAACTCTACGGCAAGAAGATCGCACCGCTTCACTTCCCGATTCGTGAAGATGGCAAATTTGTAGGATATGTAAATGTTGTAAAACAGGCAGGACGTAAGTACATAGATAAAGGTAAGAAAGAGGAATGCCCGATTCCTGAATACCTGGATGAATATCTGGAGAAATATCACGATATCCTTATGGAATCTGTTGCAGAGACCAGCGAGGAATTCATGGACCGTTATTTTGAAGGTGATACATTCTCAGTGACAGAGGTTTCCGCAGCACTTGCAATGAACGTACAGGAAGCATCTATCGTACCTGTATGCATGGGCTCACCGATCAATCTTCGCGGTGTATCCAACTTACTGGATGATATCTGCGGATATTTCCCAAGCCCGGACAAACGTTCCTGCAACGGAATCGCTCAGAAGACAAATGAGATCTTCGAAGCAAACTATGATTTCACAAAAGCGAAATCCGCATATGTATGGAAAACTATCGCAGACCCGTTCCTCGGCAAATATTCTCTTATCAAGGTATGCTCCGGTGTTATCAAATCCGATGATACTCTGGTAAACGTAGAGAAGGGCGAAGAAGAACGTCTGAACAAATTATATGTACTGGAAGGCTCCAAACCTATCGAGGTTCCTGAACTTCATGCAGGTGATATCGGTGCCATTGCCAAATTAAACAGTGTACAGACAGGTGACAGCCTTGCAACAAAGGCAAATCCGATCTTCTATCCGAAGGCAGTTATCTCCACACCTTATACCTGCAAGAGATTCAAAGCAGTGAAGAAAGGTGATGAGGATAAGATCTCTCAGGCACTTGCCAAGATGATGAGTGAAGATAAGACACTCCGTGTAGTGAACGACAGTGCAAACCGTCAGAGCCTGATCTACGGTATCGGTGATCAGCATCTGGACATTGTCGCCAATAAGTTAAAAGAACGCTATAAAGTAGATATAGAACTGAGCAAACCGAAGGTTCCGTTCCGCGAAACCCTTCGTAAGAATTCAGACGTTGAAGGCAAACATAAGAAACAGTCCGGCGGACATGGACAGTATGGTCATGTCAAGATGCGTTTCGAGCCGTCAGGCGATCTGGAAACACCTTATGTATTTGAGCAGGTTGTAGTCGGCGGTGCAGTTCCGAAGAACTACTTCCCGGCAGTTGAGAAAGGTCTGCAGGAATGCGTATTAAAGGGACCTCTGGCTGCATATCCGGTAGTTGGTGTGAAAGCTACTCTGTATGATGGATCCTATCATCCGGTAGATTCCTCAGAAATGGCATTTAAGATGGCTACCATCCTTGCATTCAAAAAAGGCTTCATGGATGCATCACCTGTACTCTTAGAGCCGATCGTATCCATGAAAGTAACAGTTCCGGATAAATACACAGGTGATGTTATGGGTGACCTGAACAAACGCCGCGGTCGTGTTCTTGGTATGACTCCTGACCATCAGGGAAATACGATTATCGAGGCAGATGTACCTCAGCTTGAGATCTACGGATATTCCACAGATCTGCGTTCCATGACAGGTGGAAGCGGAGAATTCTCCTACGAATTTGCACGCTACGAGCAGGCTCCGAATGATATCCAGGCAAAAGAAATCGAAGCAAGAGCAAGCAAAGTGGATAAAGCCGAAGAATAAAAAAGGGTAATTACTGACAGAGCAGTAATTTGTGTTAGCGCAGTAATTAAAATATAGTTAAGAAATAAAAATGGCAGGACATTTTGCAGAGATGCGGAATGTCCTGTTTTTTACGTTTTGTTGACAGAACTCGTGGTGTATTACTCGAAAATGCGAAATAAGTGCCATTTTTGTTACTGTTCACACACCACTATCCCGCGAGGTGTTTTGGCATGAATATGCCAAAA
>NZ_JAAIMY010000068.1 GCF_013300825.1 Blautia wexlerae | reverse complement strand
AGCTCGGTAATCCAGCCTTTGAGGTTTTGGATAAGCTGCCGGATGGACTTCATCATACTGTTGGCGGCTCTGATTTCGCGGTTCAGGTTGCCGATATTCGTCTGGATACCACGCTTTTCCATCTGCCGGACAGCAGCACCCTCATGGACAGTAGGGACAACATCAAGCCCCTGTCTGGCATAGGAACGCAAGTCCACACGCTCCGGGCGGTCATTGGCTTCCAGATAGCGGTTCTGGATGACCTCCCATTCATGCCGCCAAATTTCACAATACTTCTGGTCGTTCCAGTCAACCGTATCTTCTTTATGGCTTTTCCACCTGCCGGACGGCAGCTTTATCCGTTCCCCATTCTCGTCAAGGTCATAAACCTTGCGGCTCTTGGGAAGCCATTTCCCATGTTCGTCCATTGCCCTCATAGTCAGCAGGACATGGGCGTGGGGATTGTGTCCCGGCGGATGGGGGTCATGGATGGCAAAGTCAGCAATCATGCCTTTTGAAACAAACTGCTGTTCACAAAACTCCCTGACAAGGACAGCGTACTGGTCGGGTGGTATCTCTCTTGGGATGGTAAGCACCCACCTCCTTGCAAGCTGGGAGTTCCATTGCTTTTCCACCGCTTCGGCGGCGTTCCATAAGGTATTGCGGTCTGCATACGACCGTGGGGCGTTTGCCGGGAGCAGGATTTCATTGTGGACGATACCACGCTTTTCCGGGTAGTGCTTTACTTGCTGGTCGTATTCACAGAACAGCTTTTCGCCGCTTTGGTAAGCAGCGGCGGCAACCGCAGACTGCCGCTGGCTGCGCTGAACAATCGTGATTTCGTTGTGTGGACAGGGCATTTCGTGTCCCTCCTTTCGGTAATTGGTGGATGGGGTGGCGTTTTACCACCTCATTTTGGGCAGAAAAAAAGCAGGAGACCTTTTTCAGATTTCCTGCTCGGTGTGCCGCTGTATGGGCGGCGGGTATTTAGTTGTAGAAATACATCAATTTGAAAAATCAAAACTGAAAACGAATATCTTCTTTGAATTTGTGTCGTCTGGGATTCCCTTCACTTCGATAAATTTTGTGTCGTTTCATATCATAAATAACTGACCAGACAGTATCTTTACCTGTACTTCTGTCATACTGACAGAGGAAACCATAATCTCCAGACAACAGTTTTTCTGCAAATGGAAAATTGAAACCTCCATTTTTTTCGCTAAAAGCTGAATACAATGTTTGATACCGTTCTTCTGCAAACCAATTATCAATCTTATCGTTGTTATAGCCTACCATTCCTGGCAGATGGAAAGTGTTCGTTGCACAGACAAAAGCAATATTGCTATTCAATGTTTTTTCTATTTTTATCTGTTCCGCATTACATTCTATAACAGCTATCGCCCCCATTGTATCAGCTAAGGTTAAAGTTTGTGCTGAAGCAATCGGTAATTGATATAAACAGGAGACAGCTTCCGACACATTTCTACATTTCTCCAACAGGTATCTGACAATCATACCTGCGTTAAATCCCGGTTTGCATTGGTTAGGATAGACGGATGTTAAACCAACAGCTAAACCATGTTCATTAACACCATCTTCAATCTCAATAAAAGCAGTTGTATTTCCTGTGAAAGAATAAACTCCATCCGTCAATTTATAAACTACATTCTGATTTAGCCTTTCAATTTCTGTCAGAAAATCACTGTTTCGTCCCAGAAGAATTTCCTGTTCCGTTGTAAAAGCAAAACAAGAGCAATTACAAGATGGAGGCATAGAGTACATACTAAATAATACAGCTTGCAAAATACGGACATCACATTGTTGTCCATCTGCCAGACCTTGAATTTCTTCTACAATCTCATGGTAATACTTTTCATAAATCGGAAGGCAGGACAAAGCATAGTCAATCCGTTCCTGCGTGATTTCAAATGGTATGTTCTCTAAAATTATATTTTTGTGTTTTAACAGTAAGGAACCCCACCGAAAACCAGCTTCGTAGTGTGTTCCCCTAAAATGTGCATGATACATTTTTACACACTCCTTATTGATTAGATAAAGAGCTACCGGTAACTCTTATCTAAGGGTAACTGAATAAAAATTTTAAGTCAAGCCATATTTTACTTGTCGGCTGGGAACAGCTTGCAACGCAAGGTGTCCCCAGATGGCAAGTCCAC
>NZ_JAAIMY010000067.1 GCF_013300825.1 Blautia wexlerae | reverse complement strand
TTTATTTGCAGGCTCGGTAATTGAATTGCCGAGGATTCCCGCTTATTATCCTAAAATTCTGAACAATCTGTTGACTTTTTCTTTAAACCTCATTATAGTTGTTACTATATAAATTACAATAATCAGTCTGTGAGATTTGTATGGTTACTCAACACATCAGAAAAATTGTTGAGAAATCATATGATACTAACTAATACAGGAGTATATAATGTCAGAAAAAACGAAAAAACAAGATCGCCGTACCCGCTATACCAGACAAACCATAAAAGATACGTTCTTAGAATTGTTAAAACAGAAAAGTTTTACGAAAATTACAGTTACAGAGGTCTGCAAAAATGCTGAAATCAACCGTGGCACTTTTTATCTTCATTACTACGATATCTATGATGTATTATCAGATATTTTTAATGCTATGACTCAGGATATGTTAACAACTGTAGATCATTTATTCTGTCTAAATCAAAAAAGCTGTTCCTATCCGTTCTGTCAGAAAATACAGATGGAATCACAATACAGGGCACTGTTTCTGGATGATGCAATTGCCCCTATTCTTCTGGAAAAAATAGCAGAAAATACAAAAGAAGGCTATGTGACCTGGCTTATGTCACACAGCCTCCTGACCTTTGAACAGGCAGAATCGGTTTTTTATTTTCAAATGAATGGCTGCCTTTCCATCAACAGACTGATGCTCCGCAATCACTGTAATGACTGGAAACAGATTCAGACAGTAATCGACAAATTTATCAAATCCGGGCTAGAAAGTTTTCTGATTCATGATCAGAGAGAAGAAAATGCTTCCGATAATTTTTGCAGCAAAATTTCTCCAACCGTTACCGCATCTTCTACACTCAGATAATGATTGGCATGATCCTGAAGAAATATTTTTCCAGATACAGGAAATTCTTCATCTGCAAACCATATCTTTAAAGTTACCGGATATCTTGGCAGAACTGGAAAAACAGCACACAAATCCGCCTTTGTCTCTGTGAATTCTGCACCCAGGTTTTTACATGCTTTCTGAATTTTCTCAGGATCTTTATCCTGCAAAAGCTTTTCCAGTTTCTGCTCTGCAGTCCGGTCAAACTTGGTTCCTCGAATCAATCCATCTTTCAGGTTACCAAAAGTAATGAGTTTCTGTGAACCTTCTGTTCCATCGGCCATATCCAGATAATGCAGCAATGTCAGATAATGCCATTCGTCCATGTCTGAGTTAATACAAAATTCAGGGAGTTGAATTTCAATCGTTTCATAAAAACTCCGTACTTCAAGCACATTTCGGCTGCTATGAAAAACAGCCCCGCTTTTTGCAGCAATATCCTCTCCGGAACGATTTTGCAGCCGTTTTACTGCTACCTGAAACATTTCCTGAAATGCACGATTTTCTGTTTGATTTTTGTATTCCATAAGTTCTCCTTTGTGAGTATTTATAGTATCTGTGTTGACTTTTCCTTTAAATTTCATTATAGTTGTAATTATATTATTTACAATCATCAAAATAATAAATATGCACAGTTTCTCAACACATTGAAAAGAACTGTTGAGAACTTGAAATGTTTTAGACAAACCAGAAATATTTTTGTCTCAAAATGTGAAAGCAAAATCATTATATCATACTACAAGGAGTTTCTTATCATGAAATATTCAACGAAATTAAGTGATACTGTTCATGTGATGGTTCTGATTGCTATCAACCAGGAAAAATCTCTCTCCAGCGCCTCAATTGCAGAAAGTGTCCATACAAATCCCGGCTTTGTACGCCAGCTTATGTTAAAACTAAAAAAAGCCGGACTTATGACCAGTGTAGCCGGACATGCCCGCCCTTCTCTTTCAAAGCCAGCAGACCAGATTACATTACTGGATATTTATAAAGCAGTTGAAGGCGAGAAGCCGCTGCTTCATTTAGATACTCATACCAATCCTGATTGTGGTGTTGGCATTAATATTCAGTTGTCTTTGCAGGGATTCTATAATGAAATCCAAAAAACTACTGAAGAAAAAATGAATACGATTACTTTACAGGATATCATAAATACCTATTATCAGCGAACATCCATGCAAAATGATTTACAAAACATTATATGACCGGAGAATATTCTTATGTATCGCATAATTTTTCGGAACAGCTTTTCATACCAGATGATGGACAGGGTTATTCTCTATAAAAGTATCAAAGAGATCATTCCTTCTCCTTGCTGACCGGCACTCTTATTCCGTAAAAGTATAACGTACAAAAGAACCCTGATTGTCTCCTGTTACTA
>NZ_JAAIMY010000066.1 GCF_013300825.1 Blautia wexlerae | reverse complement strand
ACGTACGGTTCTGATGGGGACTCAAGGGGAGGTTCCTTGGGTCTACCTACTTTGTTGCAGGATTTCAATATAAATGGGAAGCAGAGAATTACTACAAGCTTCTTAAAGAACGAATGGAAAAGTTCGGTTTGCAATTAGAAGACAGTAAAAGTCGTCTCTTACAAAGCGGTGCTTATATTGCAAGGGCAAAGCAAAAGAGCGGTGAGTGTATCAGATTACAAACATTTGATTTTCTGGGATTCACATTCTATTGTGGGCGTTCACGCAAAGGCATGCCATATATAATGCCAAAGACAAGCTCTAAGAAATTCAGACAGAAAATTCGAGACATCAAGGTATGGTTATATGCGAATAGAGACCAACCGCTAAAGAAACTAATGGGTATGCTAAATCTGAAACTAATAGGCCATTATAGGTACTATGGCATAAGTTTTAATGGCAGAATGATTTCAAACTACAAACAACAAGTGAGAGAACTTCTGTTTAAGGTGCTGAATAGACGAAGTGACAGAAAGAGTTATACAAGAGAAGGATTCATTGAAATGCTGAAATATTATCCATTGGCAATGCCAAAGATTTATGTCAGCTTGTTTTGAGACTGTAAATATTATTATGAAGAGCCGTATGCGGGAAAGCCGCACGTACGGTTCTGTGAGGGGCTTACATTGTGAGGTGTAAGTCTACTCGACTGACGAGGTAAAAGAATATGAATGGAAAACATCTATTTCTTACATCTGCAGGGTTGACCGATAAGATGAAAGAGAAATTCTTTGATATTATTGGAAAGTGTCCGAAGGATGTGAAAGTGCTTTATATTCCAACAGCTGGCATTGAAACAGATGGTGCAAGAGAGTCGCTTGCAATATGTTTTCATGAACTCTTTCTAATGGGAATTCAGTACGAAAATATATTAGTGTACAATCTGGAATTAATTCTTTCAAAAGACTATCAAAGAACCTATTCTTCGTATGTTACAACCCCGTTTATGCTTACAAGGCTATTAACTTTTGAAGAATTAAACCAATTTGATGCTGTTTTTGTCAGTGGTGGTGATGTATCTGTGCTTTGTCGTGAAATGTCTAGAACTGGTTTTGATAGAATACTTAATAATGCAATTAAAAACGGACTTATATATGTCGGAATCAGTGCAGGAAGTATGTATGCGGCGGGAAATTTAACAGATGGATTACATATTATTGACAATCCTATTATCCCCCATTGGAATGGTTCTGAAACAACAGTATTACCGAACGGCAAAGATGAGATTAAGCTTGCTGATGGAAAAGCTGTTTATGTAGAGGATAATTACATGAGTGTAATATGATGCACATGTAGGATTAGTCAAATTCCAATTTGCGAGGATGAACACTTATGAAAGAAAAAAGCAAAAGTGAAGTTTCAATAATAGGTGGTGCAGATGGCCCAACAAGTATTTTTATAGCTGGCAGAACACGGAAAAAGCCTCTAAAAGTAAGGATACGAAATATTATCTACAGATATAGACGTAAGATAGTAGAGAAGAAAGTGGTTGCAGATTCACATACTCTTGATGAATTGGTACAATATGCAATGAATACCTACAATCTAATTGAAACTAATTCAACTGAGAGAAAATATATTGAACAACAAAAAAACCTAAAGGAGAGTTTGATTTTACAGCATAAACCAGAAGTTTTAGGTGAAATGAAGGATATTCCAAAGCCGGATGTTTCTAATGAAGAATCTGTCAGAGAATATTTTTGTAAAATAAAGACTCGAAGCGAAATGATTGCCGAAATGCCAGATAATGTAATTCCTATGAACTTTCATCTATATGAAATAAGAATCGGTGATGATTCTCTTGAGATGGAGATAGATTATATTTGGAATATATTCGGTATATCTTATTCTGGAAACAAGAAAGTAATGAAACAGTTTGAGAAAATTTCAAAAGATTTGTATATCTATTATGGTGTTAGTGAAGATGATATTAAGAAAAAGACAGAAAGATATTTATCATTGGTAACGGCATTAAGTTCATAAATTCCAGCCTGTCTTTCTGAAATTTCAACTGAATAACCACAGCATAAACCGCTGCTACATGGAAGCTAACACAACCATGCAACAGCGGTTTTTTGTTACCGTTTTTTCCTCTGGCTGATAGGCGTTCCCATTTTCTTTGATTTTTTGAGAATCCGAATGAGCCAGCGGAATTCTTCTTCCGACAGATTTTTATAGTTGATACCGAGTTGCTTGCAATAAAGGATGACCAGCTTTTCATCCCGACTACCCTTGAAATTTTCGACCGCTTCCAGATTTTCTTTCAGTTCATCGGCAACGGTGATCTGTGGGGCACTTTCACTATCCTTTTTGTGGGCTTCCCGAATATCCCGGATAATGAGGTTGAGATCATCCAGCACCATGTGGCTGAAATATTCATCATCGCTGATATGGGCGGCTTGTAGCACTTTCAAATGGGGGTCATCTTCGCCGGGGCGATACCGTTCAATGATTTCATGCCGGACAGTATCGACAAGGGCGTTGAGGTTTTGAATCTGCATGGTGGCAATCCCATCTACATAAATCTCAATATCCGCAAGAAACTTGATAAAATCCTTATGAGTGGCAAGCTCACAGAGCAGACGGTTGTTAATTCGACCGCTTTTCAAAAGTGCCACCATCTCATCGTTCAAATGAAGCCCTGTTAATGGTGTGTTGATCTGTTCCCGGTTCTCTGTCCGGCACAGCAGATAATCAACGGAAACCTCATAGAAGTCTGCCAGCGTGATAAGGTTGCCATGATTGATTTCCTTATAATCCTCTTTCTCATAACTTCCAAGAGCTGATTTGGAAATGCCCGTCAGTTCTGATAATTCTTCCAAATTTAAGCCTTTGTCCTTGCGGAGTTCCCAAAGACGTTCCTGTATGGTAGTTGCTCCTTTCATAGGCGCACGCTCCTTTCCAGCGGTTGTATTTCTGCCGCTTAACTGGATTATATCACACTTTCCGCAATCGTGGAAATTTCCGATTTTTACCCTTAATTCCTACTTTGTGGACATACGGCACAGGGCACAAAAATGTTCTATGATACAGGTAGTTCATCGATGGATTATTCCAATCG
>NZ_JAAIMY010000065.1 GCF_013300825.1 Blautia wexlerae | reverse complement strand
ACGTACGGTTCTGATGGGGACTCAAGGGGAGGTTCCTTGGGTCTACCTACTTTGTGGTAACATTCCAGTATAAATCGGATGCAGAGTGGTTCTATGAACATCTGATTAAAAAACTCTCGGGGTCAGACCCCATGAAGATGAAAACGGCAATTATTGAAATGGTGTCTGGGGCAGCTGTAGAAGTGGATGTAACATCTTTTCAGAATGATATGGTTGGATTTGCGAATAAAGATGATGTTATTACTTATTTGCTCCATCTTGGATATTTGGGATATAATCAGAATGCCAGAAAAGCCTTTATTCCAAATGAAGAAATACGACAGGAACTTACTCATGCGGTAAAAAGAAAAAATGGAATAAGAATGCCAAGACAGCGTTACAGTAGATAAAAGAGAGAAAATATCCCGAATCAATAAAACAGTATACAGGTGATATTTTACTGGTTGGGGTAAATTATGATAAGAAGACGAAGAAGCATCAGTGTTTGATAGAATCATATGAGAAGCGAGAAAGGTAAGGGAAATCAGGAGGAAATGTTAAATAATGACTTATTATGATCAGGAAAATCAGTTCCTGCGGCAGCGTTTGCAGAAAGAAATTCCGATTTTGACAGCATTAATACAGAATTTATATAAGGAACTGGACCGGAAGTTTCATTTAAACGGAGCAAAAGTACCAGTGACATTTGGATTTGATACAGATTCCTTGGGATCCTACACAAGACGGAGTTCCCATGAAGATGAGCATTTTCATTTTTCATTGCTCTTTATTGCATATGGAGTGAAGAATCCATTGTCAAAGGAAGAGCGTATTGATTTATTTAAGCATGAGTATGCGCATTACATGCAGTACAATATGCAGATACCTGAGAAGTATAAATGGCAGACAGGAACACATGGAAGTGCATGGAAATATTGCTGTTCTCTTATAGGAGCCGCTCCGACACCTTATTATAAGGCAGGAGAAGCACTGATGGATCATAACTATGACAAGGTTTTGAAGAATCGGATTCATGATAAGACAGTACCGCTCCGGGATACTTATCAACGTTTGCAGAAAGCGCAGAAAGAAAGGAACGAAGTTGTTCAATATAAGATTGGAGACAGCGTTACACATCCGAAATTCGGGAATGGAATTGTAGAAAAAATTAATCCGAGGTCTGGCGGAGTTCATCTCCATATCCGTTTTGATGGTGAGGTGAAATGTATAGATCAGAAGTGGCTGACGAGGAGAAAATATATATGAAAAAGTGGAACATTTCTGAATTTAAAATGCTATAGAATCTTATTATCACGAAAAGCAGGAGAAGCCCAAATGAGTACAAATTACAAACCGAAGAGCCTATAGCGCAGTGAGAAAATTACGATCAATATTCTACAGGATATTGCAACACTGCGGGGTCAGACCCCATGAAGAAGAAATGATTTTTTTCTAAAGAAACTATAAACGAAAACGAGAGCATAGGCTAACTCCTGATCTCCTTACAACGCTGGAAGAGGGATTCAAAGAATTCTTCGAGAAGGAAGTGCCGGGTAATCCACTAAAGGCAGAATATCTGATTCCTATCTTCATCGGTGAACTGCTGGAGCATGGGAAGATATCTGTGAAGGTTCTGAAAACAAATGATACATGGTATGGCATGACCTATCACGAGGATGCCGTTTAGTTCGGTAGTGATGTGGACATTCAAAGAAAAGACAGGAAACGGCTGGAAGAAGATACTGTGGTATAGCGGGAAGATAGCGTTCATCTTTTCGGTAAGCATTGAGATGCTGCAATTATTGCCTAGATTGGGTACGTTTTAGCTATCGGATATCTTCTACAATACAGTAGGTGGAGTGCTCGGTGGTTTGGTGTACTATGTGACGATGAAAGCAAGAATGGTCTTAAATATATAACCTCCATGCCTGGACTTCAACAGCGGCTTCAGGTAGCACACATAGAGCTTTCACCGCAGACAAAGAAGGAACTGGATGAGAGATTTGTCCTGATCTATACAGGGCAGAGGCGTCTGGCGAGAAATCTTCTCCGTGATGTGGTGGGACGCTATGTGGGCAATGAACCGGACAGTCTGTTTGCGTTGGAGGAGATCCAGAAAACAGCAGTACTGATAGATTGCTGCACAATCATACTTATTCCTGTATCTCTCAAATGCGGAGATACAGGAGTAATTTACAGGCTCTCTTTCTTGTCCATCCGGCAGCGTTTATCCAGGTGGCGGTTGATCAGAAGCAGGAATACAATTGTTGAGAGGACAGAAGAGATTCCGTCAGCAACAGGTTCTGCGAAAAAAGCCGCTTTTGCACCAAAGAAAGAAGGCAGGACAGCTGCACTGATCACAAAAAGAGATTTTCTGGTAACGGAGAGCGCAAGTCCTGTCTTTGGACATTCCAGGGCAGTCAGCCCGTCTACAAAGACATACTGGAAGCTTAGCGGAATGATCATCAGTGTATAGGTACGGATGACCCAGACAGAGAATCTGATATACTGTGGATCAGTGGTAAACAGAAGAACAAAGTACCGGGGAATAAACCGGGAGAGAAGGAACATGATGGTGGTAAAGATAAGCATTACTCCCAGAATGTTCCTTTCTGCGTCCTTGACCCTGTTTACGCATCTGGCACCGTAATTGTAGCTCAGGATTGCCTGTGTACCTCCGCTGATCCCGATCATAGGTGAGGTGATCAGAAGCAGATAGCTTTGAGCAATGGTGGCACAGGTGATCAGCATATCGCCCAGGGAAGCACCACCATATTTCTGGAGCACTGTATTCATAAAGATCAGGATCAGGCTGTCTGTGGCCAGGATCAGAAAAGGAGAAAATCCCAGGGAAAGGATTTTCCTTATGACTTTTAAGTTGTACTGTCCGAAGGTAATCTTTACAGGAACCTTTTTTCCCAATAAGAAGGTCATTGCAAAGATGCAGGAGAGTATCTGCGAAATAACGGTTGCAATGGCAGCACCGGAAATTCCCATATGAAAACCAAAAATAAAAATCGGGTCTGACAGGATGTTACATCCTGCGCCGATCAGTACGGTAAACATTCCCACAAGGGGGAATCCCTGACAGTTGATAAAGTAATTAAGCCCTGTAGCCATCAGTGCGAAAAAGGTACCTGTTGTATAAATAGTCAGGTAGGTATTGGCAAAGGGAAAAGTAGCCCCACTTGCGCCAAACAACATAAGCAGCTTATCTTTTAGCAGAAGAAAGCTGACAGTCAGCAGAACAGAAAAAATACTGAGCATCAGAAAAGAATTTGCCAGTACCTGTTCTGCTTTTTTGTGATTCTTTTCGCCCATTCGGATTCCCATGGTAATGGAACCTCCGATTCCTACCAGGGTGCCAAAAGAAGTGAGAAGTGTAACGATAGGACCGCATATGCCTGCACCTGCAAGAGCCAGTGCGCCATTTTCGGAAATATGTCCGATATACATCCTGTCAATAATACTGTAAAGTACATTGACAAATTGCGCGGTCATAGAAGGGATGGCAAGCTGGAGCACCAGAGTGCGTACGGGTGCCTTGCCAAGATTTGCTGTTGTGTTCATTTTAATTTTCCTCATCCATTCGACAGGGACTGCCGCACTTGCATGTGCAGCAGCCCCTGTATATTAATCATTGTCAATTTTAACAGATACCCTTAATTTCCAGCCTGGAATAGCCCTAAAAGCATCTCGGGCTGGAAATTTACAT
>NZ_JAAIMY010000064.1 GCF_013300825.1 Blautia wexlerae | reverse complement strand
TTTGATAAAATTTCATTTGATGCGCCTGTTTTTTGCCTTTTTTGTCAGTGTTAATAAGAAGGACAAGTTTTCCTCCTTCATCAGTACATATGGCACAGTTATGAAAAGAGGTGTCCTATATTATAGGACCAGAATCAAAGACGCGAATGGTAAGCTCGTAGCTATCTATCTACGCAAAAACACCTGAAGAACTATACAACAAAGAAACGCTTGCGTTGGAACAGATAAACTTGTATTGTTCGAGGCAAAGAACTATAATGTACTCTGTGGAGGTGCAGAATGGATTATATGACACTAAAAGAGGCCGCCGAAAAATGGGGCGTGACACCTCGTAGAGTAAATTACTATTGCGCTGCTGGGCGTATCCCCGGCGCTGTAAAGATGGCTGGTGTTTGGCTGATCCCAAAGAACGCAGAAAAGCCGATTGACGGAAGGACAAAACAAGGGAAGGGGTTGCATCATGAATAAAATCCTGATTATAGATGATGACAGAGAACTGTGCGCTTTGATTAAACGTAGCGTACAAGCAGAAAACATAGAAGCTGATTTTTGTAATACCGGAAAAGAGGGCTTACAAAAATTAAGAGAGCAGGAGTATCAGCTTGTGGTGCTGGATGTGATGATGCCTGGTATGGATGGCTTTGAAACGCTGGAAGAAATCCGCAAAGAGAACAGTCTGCCGATTTTGATGTTCACATCTAAAAATGACAGCATTTCTAAAGTACGGGGCTTACGGGCCGGAGCGGACGATTATCTTACAAAACCGTTTGATATGGATGAACTGATTGCCCGTATTGCGTCTCTTATTCGCCGCTACACTCGCTTTAATCAGCAAGCTGGAGCCATACAAAAGCTAAATTTTGACGGATTGCAGATTGACCTTGAAAATCGTTCTGTTACTACATCAAACGGCACTTTTGAACTGCCCCCAAAGGAATTTGATTTGCTCCTGTACTGTGCAAAACATCAAGGGAAAATTTTGACCAAACAGCAGATTTATGAGGAAGTATGGGGCGAAGAATATTTCTATGATGACAGTAATATTATGGCGATTATCAGCCGACTTCGTAAAAAATTAGAAGTCAATCCTTCAAGCCCAAAGTATATACAAACGGTCAAAGGGATTGGCTACCGGTTTAATAAGGAGGTGTAGTCAGCATGGAAATTATCGTATTCTTGTCCATTGTGATTGCTGTTGTGGCTGTATTGACTTCCATCGTTCTCGTTCGGCGTGTAAAAAAACAAATCGCAGAAATGACCGATGCACTGGTTGATGTGAAAAACGGAAATGGCAACCGGCGTATTCTATCTGCAACAAATGAACTGACAGCACCTCTTGCCTATGAAATCAATGAGATCGTTGTGTCCTATGAAAGCAGACTTTCGATTGTACGGCAGACAGAAGAAACCAACCGCCAGCTTATGACGAGCCTTTCCCACGATGTGCGAACGCCCCTTACTACTCTGATTGGGTATCTTGACGCTGCACACAAAGGACTGGTCACAGGAAAAGACCGGGATGATTATATTGAAACCGCCTGCCGGAAAGCCCATGATCTGAAAGAATATATTGATGTACTCTTTGACTGGTTCAAGTTAAATTCAAACGAGTTTGCTTTGGAGATCCAGAGTGTTGAGGCCGCAGAGCTGACAAGAAATATCCTCATTGACTGGATACCGATTTTTGAGGATAAACAGGTTGATTATGACATTGATATTCCTGAACAGCCTGTCCGGGTAAGATTAGATATGGATAGCTATATGAGGATCATCAATAACCTTATTCAAAATGTAATCGCTCATAGCCATGCAGACAAAATTAAAATTTCCCTATCGAAGAAGGAAAACAGCATGGAGCTGTTGCTGGCGGATAATGGAGTGGGAATTGAGAAGGAAGATTTGAAACACATTTTTGAACGGCTCTATAAGTGTGACAAAGGACGGTCTGAAAAAGGAAGCGGTCTTGGTCTTTCTATTGTCCATCAGCTTGTAGAAAAGATGGGGGGAAGTATAACAGTTGAAAGTGTACCGGGAAAAGGAACTGAATTTACTTTGCTTTTTCCTTTGAAAAGTTAAGCGGGTTCCCGTCTTTATGGCGGGAGCCTTTGTCGTTTTGTCAGATTTCAAATTGCAAGGTTAATGCAAGGTTGCGGCAAGGTTAATGCAAGGTTGGCATGATAGAATACCTTACAGAACAGGAGGTTTTGAATATGGATACAAATTATATCATTAAAACAAAAAATCTGACAAAGCAATACGGCTCACAAAAGAGTGTGGCTGACTTAAATATCCATGTCAAGCGTGGGAGAATTTATGGTCTGTTGGGTAGAAACGGAGCCGGAAAAACCACAACTATGAAAATGCTGTTGGGCTTAACGAAGCCGACTTCCGGGGAGGTCAAAATCTGGGGAAAGTCTTTGCAAGGGAATGAAAAGAAGCTGCTCCCCCGCATTGGCAGTCTAATTGAGTCCCCCGGCTTTTATCCGAATCTGACCGCAACGGAAAATCTGCGTATTTTTGCTACTCTACGGGGAGTGCCGAACAGCCATGCAATCAAGGACGCTCTGGATTTGGTCGGGCTTCCTTACAAGGATAAAAAGCTGTTTTCGCAATACTCTCTTGGTATGAAGCAGCGGTTGGCGATCGCCCTTGCCGTTATGCACGATCCGGAACTTTTGATTTTGGATGAGCCGATCAACGGTCTCGATCCCATCGGTATTGCAGAAGTACGATCCTTTATTCGAGAGCTTTGCGACGCAAGAGGAAAAACTATTTTGATTTCCAGTCACATTCTTTCGGAGATTTCTTTGCTGGCTGACGATATTGGAATTATCGACCACGGCGCGTTACTGGAAGAAGAAAGCCTTGCTGAGCTGGAGCAAAAAAGCAGTAAGCATATCCGTTTTACGCTCTCTGATACTGCACAGGCGGCAAGAATTTTGGAACGCAATTTCCATGAAAACCATTTCTCCATACAGGACGACCACAATCTGCGCCTGCACAACCTGGATCTGCCTGTGGGGAAAATTGTAACTGCCTTTGTAGAAAACGGATTGGAGGTATCGGAGGTGCATACTTGTGAAGAAAGTCTTGAAGATTACTTCAAGCGTGTGACAGGGGGAGAAGGAATTGCTTAAACTAATCAAATGCGAATTTTTGAAATTAAAACGGAAGCCATTGGTATTTATTTCCCTACTGCTTTCTGTTTTCATGCCATTGGCTTATGCTTTCTTTCTGGCAGATGTAAACACTGATGTGGATGCTGTAAATGGAGTGATGTCCAGCCTAATCCAGCTTAGTGCATATTTGCTTTTGATGCCGCTTCTTGTGATACTGGCTTCGAATCTGTTGTTTGAGGAATTTGATAATGACACACTGAAAAACCTTGTTACCGTACCGGTAAATAGAACCAAGCTGGTGCTGTCCAAGATGCTGGTTTTACTGTTGTTTGCCGTTGGCTTTATGGCAGTTGGAGGATTGGTAAATCTTGCGGTTTTGTTGTTTCAGGGTTGGGAACCGGTTGGGTTTTGGACCTTGTTTGGCGTTGGAATTGAAGAAGGGCTGATTATGTGGGTGGGCGCACTTCCCTGTATTCTGCTCGTTGTTCTTCTTAATAAAAACTATATCGTGTCTGTCGTGATTACCTTTTTCTATACGATTGCGAATTCTATCCTTTCCACGAACGATATGTTTCTCACACAGCCTTTTGGTTTGAACATAGGAACCCTGTTTCCGGGGCCGCTGGCCTTCCGCTGGACATTCCAATTTTATGACCAAAGCCAGACCAGTGCGGAGTTAGCAGATTTGTTGGAACGGGTCAGTCCGTATTTTCTGAATGGTGTTCAGGTATTCGGTGTGATTATTGTGGAAGCCATTGTATTTCTTGCGCTGATTGCATTTGTTTACCGGCGACAGGAAATCTAAGGGGGTGTGACTATGTGGAACTTATTAAAATCGGAATTACTGAAACTGCGCCGGTGCCAGATTCTTTTGGTAGGGCTGGTGGCGCTTGCACTCTGTCCTTTGGTTCAGTATGGAAGTCAGTTGATTGTGGAGGCAGAGTACCGAAATCCAAATTATGATTTTTCTGCACTATTTGAAAATGTTGTTTGGGGAAACACTCAGATATTCCTTCCAATTTCACTGGTAATGATTGGAGGATGGCTTATAGACAGAGAATCCACTCATGATACACTGAAAAACATCATGACAATTCCTGTTTCTATGCCGAAAATGTTGGGAGCTAAGTTACTTTTAGTCGGTATGCTTGCAGTTCTGCTGGGAATATACAGCGTTGGCATTACCTTGATTACTGGATTGACGGTTGGATTATCGGGACTGACAGCGGAAGTGTTTTTTCATGGAGGTACGCAGATCGTGTTAGCGGCTCTGACGACCTATTTGGTCTGTATGCCGCTGATCCTGATTTTTGGGCAGATCCGAGGGGCATATCTGGGCGGTTCCATTCTGGCGTTCTTCCTTGGATACAGCATGTTGTTTTTCAAAAGTGGTATCCTTGCCAGCATCTATCCGTTCTCTGCTGCGCTGATTTTAGTGGGATTTGACATGAGTGAATATGCCGGAACAACCACATCCTCAACCCCTTTGTTGGCGGTCATTGGGGTTGGCATCATGGTTCTCTGGGCGGTGCTGTTGTTACTGATGTCCAGTAACAAAAAAGAAATGAAATCCCGTAAACAGGCAAATGCCAAGGGAAAAGGAAAGCGTGCTGTACGCAGGAAAGGAAGGTGATAGCTGTGAAGAAAATAGTTTTATCATTATGCCTGATACTATTGGGTGCTTCTGTGCTTTCAGGTTGTACAAAAGACGAATTTCTCGATCAGTATAACAATATTGTTCAGTCTGCTGGTTCCATAGCGCTTACCGGAAATTCATCCTTACAAGGTACGAAAGAAAAAGGAATTGATGATTATACAGGAAGCTATACAGCCAACTATGAGGATTTTTCAGGTACAGAGTATTTGTTCGGAGGAACTTCCATAAAGCGTGAAGCTGGTAAGGATCTGTCTATTGACTGCGCGCTGGAGGTTACGGAGGGAACTGCAAAAGTATTTTGGATTTCTGGAGCTGATGAAGCAGTCACTTTGTTTGAAACAACCGGAACATATAGTGATACAATTACACTCCCTGAAGGTGGAAACTATATCGGCATTGAATGTGAGAATTTCACTGGAAACATTGAATTAAATATTGAATAATACTCTGCCGGACGACGGCAAAAGAAAAAAAGCCGTCGTAGAGCTGACATATTTTCATGCCCATTTGAAACGGCGGCTTTGATTTTCAGAGCCGCCGTTTCTTTGCGCCTACACAAACCTATGACGACTTGCAGGGACACGGTAGCCGATTGGAGGTTATTTTGCCG
>NZ_JAAIMY010000063.1 GCF_013300825.1 Blautia wexlerae | reverse complement strand
GAAACATGGCTCAGATCAGAAAGTTCCTGTTGTGTCAGTTCTTTATTCTTTCGGGTTTCCCGCATTTTTGCCCTAAAGCAGTTAAATCATCAATCGGCATAATCGTTCACCTTAATAATATTGTATCGTTCCGGTTTATGTGATGGAATGACCTTATTATGTCTGACAAGCTGTACGATTATGCCGATTATATAAAGCTGCGATTGGTGATAAACTTGTATTGTTCGAGACAAAGAACTATAATGTACGCTGTGGAGGTGCAGAATGGATTATATGACACTAAAAGAGGCCGCCGAAAAATGGGGCGTGACACCTCGTAGAGTAAATTACTATTGTGCCGCCGGGCGCATATCTGGAGCTGTAAAGATGGCAACTATCTGGCTAATTCCAAAGGATGCGGAAAAGCCGATTGATGGTCGAACAAAACAAGGAAAGGTAAAAAAGTATGAGTAATATATTACTTCTTGAAGATGATCTAAGCCTGATTAACGGGCTTTCTTTTGCTTTCAAAAAGCAGGGATTTGAATTAAATATCGCCAGAACGCTCAAAGAAGCGGAGGAATTGTGGACAGACGGAAAATATGATTTGTTGGTGTTGGACGTATCTCTGCCAGATGGGTCTGGCTTTGAATTTTGCAAAAGAGTTCGACTTACATCAAAGGTGCCAATTATTTTTCTGACGGCTTCGGATGAGGAAACAAGTATTATTATGGGGCTGGATATTGGAGGTGATGACTATATCACAAAACCGTTCAAACTGGGGGTTCTCGTTTCAAGGATTAACGCCTTACTTCGACGTGCAAATTCTTTTCAAGCAGCAGACACAGAATTGCAGTCGAATGGCATCAAGGTTCTTTTGCTGCAAGGACAGGTTTTCAAAAATGGGGAGCTGTTGGATTTGACTGCCGCGGAATACAAGCTACTGTGCTTGTTTATGAGAAACCCAAGCATGGTGCTGACAAAGGGACAAATTTTAGATAAGCTATGGGATTGCGACGGGAATTATATCGACAGTAGTACCCTTACGGTCTATATGCGTCGGCTTCGTATGAAGATCGAGGATAATCCAAGCGAACCACAAATGCTCCTGACTGTTCGAGGTATGGGATATAAATGGAATATTATCGGGTGAGGTGCAGAATGAAGATACTGGCAAATAAAGAAATCAAAAATCTATTTCATTCGCTTTCACTGGTTTTTGGGGTTACATTTCTCTTAGCCGAGGTTTTTCTATGGCTATCATATCGCCGGCTTTCTCTGTTATTGCTAATCCTTTTTCTATTGGCTGGTGGTGCTGTATGGGCAGTCTGCTTTGTATATTTTAATCGGCAAAATCAGATCATGGAGCAGGCGATATTACAAATCAATGCGTATCTTGATGGTGATCGCAATGCCCGTATTGAATGTGACAATGAGGGCGAATTGTACCGACTGTTTCATTCCATCAATTCTTTAGCGGCAGTGTTAAATGCCCATGCAGATAACGAGTTACGAGAGAAAGAGTTTTTGAAAAATACAATCTCCGATATTTCACACCAACTGAAAACACCGCTGGCAGCACTCAATATTTATAACGGACTCCTTCAAGACGAGGATATAGAAGTGTCCTCCGTGAAAGAATTTGCGGGTTTGTCTGAGCAGGAACTTGACCGTATCGAAACACTGGTGCAAAGTCTGCTCAAGATTACAAGATTGGATGCCGGAGCCATTGTCTTGGAAAAGAACGCAGAAAATGTTGCAGATATGATGCGGGATATTGAACTGCATTTTGCATATAGAGCCAGACAGGAAAAGAAAGAAATCATTCTGTCTGGCTCGGATCATCTTTCTCTTTTTTGTGATCGTGATTGGTTGAATGAGGCAATCGACAATATTGTGAAAAATGCGTTTGACCATACAGAAAGTGGTGCAACAATTCATGTTGCGTGGAAGGAGTTGCCGTCTGGTGTCCAAATTGTGATAACGGATAATGGATGCGGCATCCACCCAGAAGATATACATCACATCTTCAAGCGGTTTTATCGCAGTCGTTTTTCTAAGGACAAGCAAGGGATTGGACTGGGATTACCTTTGGCAAAGGCAATCGTTGAAGCACATAATGGCACCATTGAGGTTGACAGCGAATTAGGTATCGGGACAACTTTCACAATGAATTTTCTGATTCCTACAAAATTGTAGGCTGGCTGTAGGCTTACAGTAAGATTCAGGTGCTATTCTCTCACACATAGGCAGGACAAACAAAGACAGCCTGCCTATATCGCAAAATCATTCAGAAAGAGGTGTTTACACTATGAACTTATTAGAAGTCAAAAATATCAGTAAGACCTATGGCAACGGAGAAACCGCTGTCAAGGCATTAAAGGATGTCAGCTTTTCTGTTCCAAAGGGCGAGTATGTGGCAATCGTCGGGGAATCCGGCTCTGGTAAAAGTACACTGCTGAATATGATCGGTGCTTTGGACACGCCAACATCTGGCAAGGTTCTGATTGACGGCAAGGACATTTTTGCCATGAACGATCGAAAGCTGACCGTTTTCCGCCGGAGGAATATCGGCTTTATCTTTCAGGCGTTTAACCTTATCCCGGAGTTGACGGTGGAACAAAATATTATTTTTCCGCTGTTGTTGGATTATCAAAAGCCGGATAAGAGATATTTGGAGGAACTGCTGACGGTTTTGAATTTGAAAGATCGTCGTAATCATTTACCCAGTCAGCTTTCCGGCGGTCAACAGCAGAGAGTGGCGATTGGCCGCGCATTGATTACCCGTCCTTCTCTGATTCTGGCAGACGAGCCAACAGGAAATTTGGACTCACAAAACAGTAGTGAGGTCATAGCATTGCTCAAAGAAACATCGAAAAAATACGAGCAGACCATCATTATGATTACCCACAACCGCAGTATTGCGCAAACGGCAGACCGGGTATTACAGGTATCGGATGGTACTTTGACTGATTTTGGGAGGTGCCGTGAATGAAAAGCTATCTTAGTCTCATTCCCATCTCCGCAAAGGTGCGCAAGCGGCAAAATCGTATGACTGTCTTGTGTATTATCATTTCGGTGTTTCTTGTCACAGCTATTTTCAGTGTTGCTGACATGATGATACGAACAGAAAGCGATTTTATGATAAGTAACCATGGAAACTGGCACATTGCAATAAAAAATATTTCACAGAACAATGCGGATGAAATCAGTAATCGTTCAGATGTTACAGCAGTTGGTGTAGCTTCTCAATTTAATTTTGAAGGAGAACAACCGTACCGAGTCAACGAAAAACGAACTGTTTTGTATGGCACCGATGAAGTCTATATTACTCAGATTTCAAATGGAATTGTAGAAGGAACATTTCCGGCAAATGATGAGGAAGTTATGCTTACACCTAATTCTGTAACTGCTTTAGGAGTACAGCTTGGGGATAGTGTAACCTTACATACCCCTGCTGGAGATCGGACATTTACAATCTCTGGCTTTGGCACAGATGATGAAAGCTATTATAACAATCAGACTTATTTGATAGGCTCTTATCTGACACAAAGTGCATTTACTTCTGTTATGGCACAAAACGGAGTAACAAACAATGAGTTGACTTATTATGTGCAGTTTGAAAGTGCAGCGAAAGCGGCAAATGCAATAACAGAACTACAGACACAGTACCAATTATCCGATGGGAGTATTTCTGAAAATACCGGCGTTATGGGCATGGCTGGGCAAAGCAACAATACAGCGATGCAGAGTATGTACGGATTGGCAGCAATTCTATTTGTTTTAGTGTTGTTGGCAGGAATATTGATGATTTCTGGCAGTATGAATAGCATCATTGCGCAACGAACTCAATTTTTTGGAATGTTGCGTTGCATTGGTGCAAGTCGTCAACAAATTATCCGCTTTGTCCGTTTGGAGGCATTGAACTGGTGTAAAACCGCGGTACCTATTGGAGTGGTTTTTGGAACAATAATTAGTTGGATTATTTGTGCCACACTTCATTATGGAATTGGTGGAGAATTTTCTACAACGCCAGTCTTTCAGATCAGCCCTGTTGGACTTATCAGTGGTGTAGTTGTTGGAGTGGTAACAGTATTTTTAGCAGCACAATCCCCAGCAAAGCGGGCTGCTAAAGTTTCACCCATATCTGCGGTTTCTGGCAATGTAGATAATAAATCTTCTGTTAAACACGCTATCAAGTTTAGCTTAGGAAAAATTGATAATTCACTTGGCATACATCATGCGGTTGAAAAAAAGAAAAACTGGTTTCTGATGACGGCTTCCTTTGCACTGACTATTATGCTGGTTTTTTCTTTTTCTGTAATTTTAGATTTTGCAAAGCAACTTGTTCCATCGTTGAGTGTCACATCAGCCGATATAGCATTATCCAGTTATGCAAATAAAATGGATATTGAGCGCAGCCTGGTCGATGAAATCAAAAAAATAGATGGGGTTGCAAATGCTTATGGAAGTAGCTATGTAGAAAACATTCCTGCAACATCTTCAAGAGCAGGAATAGACCATATCAATATTGTTTCTTATGATGATACACTTCTAGATTACTCAAAAGGTAGTATTGCTCAGGGATCATTAGATACAGTTTACGGGAACAGTAACAAAGTGGCAACCGTATTTAATAGAAACAATTCCTTGCACATCGGTGATACCATCCAGTTTGCAGGCGAAGAAGTTGAGATTACTTGCGCTCTATCACAAGGGTTATTCGGAGATGATTTGATTATTATTTGCTCACAGGAAACATTTGACCGTATCATGGGCGATACAAAGTATGGGCTTATTGGAATTCAGTTAGATTCAAACGCTACTGAAGAAACAATAGCAGAAATTAGAAGTCTTGAAAACGATGATATTATCATTACAGATCAGCGTGAAGGCAATAAACAAAATAATGCTACATATTGGGCTGCACGAATTGTTTGTTATGGCTTCTTAGCTATTATCGGAGTTATTTCGCTGTTTAATATCGTCAATAGTATCTCTATGAGTGTATCTGCACGAATTAAGCAGTATGGTGCAATGCGAGCTGTTGGTATGGATAATAGGCAGCTTAAACGAATGATTTCTGCGGAAGCGTACACCTATGCAATTTCTGGTTTGATAGTTGGATGTGGCATTGGACTCCCGCTTAGTCGATTTTTATATAATCGTCTAATTACACATTATTTTGGAATTGAGTGGAGATTTCCTATCCTGTGGTTTGGAATTGTCGTTGCCTTTATCTTCATATCTGCTATTGTGTCTGTTTATGCTCCTGCAAAGAGAATTCGCAATATGCCAATTACTGCAACCATCAATGAATTATAGTTTCATATGTTAATCTGCCGGACGACGGCAAAAGAAAAAAAGCCGTCGTACAGCAGACATATTTTCACGCGCCTTATGAAACGGCGGCTTTGATTTCAGAGCCGCCGTTTCTTTGCGTTTGTACAAACCTATGACGACTTGCAGGGACACGGTAGCCGATTGGAGGTTATTTTGCCG
>NZ_JAAIMY010000062.1 GCF_013300825.1 Blautia wexlerae | reverse complement strand
TGAATGAGAATTATTATCTAAACTCATTATGTACACTCACTTATTGCTTATTTCGACCGTCCAAATTTCAAGAGCATATTGTTCTTTTTTTCTATTATAATATATTTATTGTGTCAGAACAAGTGTTTTGTGATTTTTTATAAATTTGAGCAGACATGCTCGAATGTGCAATTCATAGTGCAATTCATCCCATCACCTATAGAAGGCCACTGAAAAAGTCCTTTTTGCGTATAAATTAACACAAAATAAAGTACATCAATCAACTTTGAGACACTGTATATAGTATGAAAAAACAGTTTTTCAGCGGCGTCCCTATAGAGGTGAGGGAATTCTTGCTACGGTTGTTAAAAGAACTTTGTAATCGGATATTTTAATATGAAACATTTTCTTTTTTTACACGAATTTTATACTTCGTGTGCTATGATAAAACTATAAATCTAGAAATTCAAAAAGGAGACCATCATGCACATTTTAATTATAGAAGACGAAGAACAGCTCTGCCGTTCCATGGCAGAGGGGCTCCGCATGGACGGATACGAAACAGATACCTGCTTTGACGGAGAAGAGGGACTGGAATTATGTATGACAGAGAATTACGACCTGATCCTTCTGGATCTGAACCTGCCGGGAATTGACGGTCTGGAAATCCTGCGTCAGTTCCGTACCTTCAATACCAATACTCCTGTTCTCATACTCTCCGCAAGAGTACAGATCCAGGATAAGGTAGAGGGGCTGGATCTGGGAGCCAACGATTACCTCACCAAGCCATTTCATTTCGAAGAGCTGGAAGCCCGCATCCGCAGCCTTACCCGACGCAAATTTATCCAGGAGGATGTCTGCCTGAGATGCAGCCGCATTACCTTTGACACACGTACAAGAGAAGCCAGTGTAGATGGCACGCCTCTGGCTCTCACCAGGAAAGAAAGCGCACTTCTGGAATATTTTCTGCTTCACCGCAACCGGATCATCAGCCCTGAGGAAATGATCGAGCATCTCTGGGACGGCAGCGTGAACAGCTTCAGTAATTCCATCCGGGTGCATATTTCTTCTTTAAGAAAAAAACTGCGAACTGCCCTTGGATATGATCCTATACAAAATAAGATTGGACAGGGATATATTCTGGAAGAATAAAAATCATTCATATCTGTACAATAAATATTTTCAGATTTCAAATACTACTATGTCATTATAATGAAACGAAAGGATTTATCTATGAAATTTTATTCAGAAAAACTTTCCCCCCGCAAGCTCTCCCTCCAGTGGCGACTCACATTGCTGATCTCCGGGCTGGTTATCACAGCCTGTGCACTGATGTATTTCTTCATCAGCCGTTCTGCTGTGACCGGTCTGGAAGGGATCTCCGACTATGTAGTTCTGGTCACCCCCGACAATTCAAACCCGATCTCCATCAATGTAGATCCAAAAATCCTCATCCCTGATCTGGAAAACCAGATCCAGAATACAAAAAACAACTTTCTGTTCCAGAGCATGATCGCCACAGGTATCATTATTCTTCTCAGCAGTATCTGTACCTGGTTTGTCACCAGAAGAGCCCTGGCTCCCCTGCGCAGATTCAGCGACAGGATCAGCCAGGTACAGGCACAGAATCTGTCTGAACCGCTGGAAGTCCCACTCTCAGAGGATGAAATCTCACGTCTGACCAGATCCTTTAATGACATGCTTGCCCGCCTGGATAATGCCTTCTCTGCACAGAAACAGTTTGTGGCAAGTGCAGCACATGAGCTTCGCACACCCTTAGCTGTAATGCAGACAAATCTGGAAGTTTTTTACAAAAAACCGGAACACACACCCCAGGAATACGACAGACTTTTCACTATGCTTCAGGAACAGATCGGCCGGCTTTCCCACCTTGCGGAAATCCTGCTGGACATGACAGGCCTTCAGACTGTAGAGCGTTCTGACACTATTTCTCTTGCAGCACTCACAGAAGAGGTTTTCTGCGATCTGGACCCAGTTGCAGACAAGCATCAGATCCGGCTTATTCAGACAGAAGGTGACTGTACTGTTACAGGCAGCTATATCCTTCTGTACCGGGCAGTCTATAATCTGGTTGAAAATGCGATCAAATATAACCGGCCTTCCGGTTCCGTTACTGTAAGCATTCATTCTGCAGAATCTGCAGTCCTGGAGGTAACTGACACAGGCATCGGTATCTCCCCTGAAAATCAGGAAAAAATCTTTGATCCCTTCTACCGTGTGGACAAATCCCGCAGCCGCGCCATGGGCGGTGCAGGTCTGGGGCTTGCTCTTGTAAGCGAGATTGCCAGACAGCACAACGGCCAGGTAAAAGTAACCCAGAGCAGCGAAAAAGGCAGTACCATTGCTCTGATACTGCCTGAATCAACTGACTATTGATTTTTTCTCTTATTTATTTTTTTCCAGAATCTGAATCAGTTTCTGTGTATCTTCCATAGTAGTAGCCCAGCTTGTGGCAAAGCGGATCACAGAGTGTGTCTCATCATACTTCTCCCAGAATCCGAACTCCACATCCTGGGCTATTTTTTTCATTACCTCATTGGACACAATGCAGAAGATCTGATTGGTGGGAGTATCCAGAGAAAGCTGATATCCATACTTCTTCAGTGCATCCTTGATCTGCTCTGCAGCTTCCATTGCAGGTTTGCCGATCCGCAGGTACAGCCCGTCCGTAAACAGTTCACCAAACTGGATTCCTGCGATCCGTCCCTTGGCAAGCAATGCTCCATGCTGCTTGATGATCGTAAAGAAATGAGGAATCCGTCCTTTCTGCGGTATAACCACTGCTTCTCCAAACAATGCTCCGCATTTGGTTCCTCCAATGTAAAATACATCGCTAAGTTCTGCCAGATCAGTGAGAGTCACATCATTCTCCGGGCTTGCCAGTGCATAGGCAAGGCGGGCGCCATCCACATAAAGGGGAAGATGATTTTCCCGGCAGACTTTGCTGAGAGCTGCTAATTCCTCTCTGGAATACAGGGTACCATATTCTGTTGGCTGGGAAATATATACCATCCCGGGCATTACCATATGCTCATAATTGGCATCATCATAGAAATCCTTCACCAGCTTCTCAATCTGCGCTGCAGAGATTTTCCCATCTTTCTGCGGTACTGTCAGAACCTTATGTCCGCCAAATTCAATGGCACCTGATTCATGAGTTGCAATATGACCTGTATCCGCAGCCACAACTCCCTGATAGGATTTCAAAAGTGCATCGATTACTGTGGCATTGGTCTGTGTTCCGCCAACCAGCAGGAATACTTCTGCCTCCGGTACATTGCAGGCTTTTCTGATCTTTTCTTTCGCATCTTCTGTATATGGATCCTGACCATAGCCCACTGTTTTCTCCAGGTTTGTCTCCATCAGCTTCTTCATGATTGCAGGATGTGCACCCTCCATGTAGTCACTGGCGAAATATAAACGTGATTCTGTATTTTCCATTTTTATCGTTATGTCCTTTCTACTGCACTATTTGCGCATTTGACTTTTTTATTCATAGCTTCTGTTCTGTACCGGAACGCTATTCATTCTGTTACTCTATTTTTCTTAGCATTTCTCCCATCTGCTCTTCTGGCTTTCACAGATGGAGTTCCACTGACAATTCCCACAGATTTCTTTCCTCTTTCCTGATGCCAGGATTTTCTTTTGAACAACATCTGTAAAATCATCAAATTCCATAATCTGTCCATTTTCCAGACCGCACAGTTCCAGCACTGCATTGTCATATGCTTCTACAAGCGAAAAGGAAGAACAGCATCCTTTTTCATTATTGGGACAGGCAGAACAGATCTCGTCTGTATCTGCATGAAGCTGTATCTTCGCTCCCTTCTGGAAAATATCCAGCATTTCCTGCATATGTGCGGAAAATCCATCACTGTATCCCTCACCCTTGAAATATGCAAGGCACATTCCATGGTGAGGGCGTAGTGGAATATTTTTTATAAAAGACATCTTTGTGCACCCTTCTCCTTAATTTTTTAACATATTGGATACTTTAACACAAAGCGTTTTTATTGACAACTTTTTTTATTTTATAGTTTACAATCCAATAATTCTATATACTGATCGGATTTCATCAGACTTACTGGATAAAATCAGAAAATCCTTTTTTACTTTTTCTTCATTTACCAGCCTTAGCTACCCTCATATTATAAAGAAAGGTACCCAATGATGCCAGAATAATCAGCACATATCCTGTAAAGCTGTACTTATCCGGAATCTCTCCAAACAGGACAAATCCCAGCATTGTGGCAAAAATAATCTGCGAATAATCAAAGATGGAAATCTTCCCTGCAGGTGCATAGGTGTATGCAGCCGTAATCGTAAACTGTCCACCCGCTGCGAATAATCCTGCCATCAGCAATGTTACAAGCTGTTTCATACTCATGGGTGTGAAATGGAACAACATCCAGGGTACAACCGACAAACAGGAGAAAAATGAAAAATAAAACACGATAACCGGTCCCTTCACTCCGTGAGTTCCCAGTACGCGCACCATCGTATAGGCAATTCCTGCTCCCAGTCCACCGCAGACTCCGATCAATGCCGGAATAAGTGCCGCATTCTGAAATCCCGGTTTCACTACAAATAAACATCCGATAAATGCCAGTGCAACACACGCTGCCTGTGCCGGTCTGATCTTTTCCTTTAACAAAAGGAATGAAAAAATAATCGCAAAAAACGGAGATAACTTATTCAGGATCGATGCATCTGCCACCAACAGATGGTCAATGGCGTAAAAGTTACACAGAATCCCCAGTGTCCCGCACACACAACGCAGGATCAGCGGTCCCCAGTATTTCTTATCCACCTTCGGCACTGTACGATTCTTACAGAGAATTATCGCTGCAAACACTGCCGCCACCAGATTCCGGAAGAAGCTCTTCTCCACAGACGGCAGATCACCTGCCAGACGTACGCTCACATTCATACAAGCAAAGAAAAACGCCGACAGGATGATCATTATCATACCCTTTATGTAATTTTCCTGTTTCATCAGATTTAACCTGCCTTTCTGTCCATGCAGACAGCTTCTTTTTATCATATGCTGTCTGTCATCTACCTGTTAATCATAGCACGGACAATCGTTTTAGTACAAATAGATTTTTTATTTCAATTCGTCCTAAACCATGATATACTATAAGAGCTGTCGAACCTCCAGCAGAAAGGAGGTGAGTTTCATGGAAGAAATTCTCGTCACATTTCTTGTCTCTGTTTTAGCAGGCGTAGTTAGCTACTACATATGCAAATGGCTGGACGGCAGACGCTAGACAGCAACAGCCAAAACGGAACAGCTCACCGTAACGAGCAAGAAAGCCCTCAGAGCTGCAACTCTGAGGGCTTTTGTTTCTTTAGGTCGCTTCATGGAATCTCGTCACATTCCTTAGCTACTGTTAGTATATGCTGAAAAAAATAAAAAGTCAACTTAAAAATAATATTATCATATATCATCCTCTTCGCAGCCGGGTCGGTTAAATGTTACTGTTCACTCCGTTCACAGTAACGTAGCCAAAATTCATTCCAGATTGCCTG
>NZ_JAAIMY010000061.1 GCF_013300825.1 Blautia wexlerae | reverse complement strand
TCCTCCTCCGGGCAAGTATAACATTGCATCGGCATTATCGTTCCATGTAATTCAGTATAATAATGGCTGTTCTTGGCGCGCCAGTTTTCCCTCACGGAAATCTGGCGTTTTCTTATAGATTTGTACTTGCCTGTTTATCCGATATACGGGAATATTAAAGTGGCTTCACACCCTTTCGGGAAAACATTAGTAAGTTTGAAAGTGCCGTTATGAGCTATGGCGACTTGTTGGACAATCAGCAATCCAAGCCCATGTCTTAAATCAAGCCGTTCATCTGTGCTTTCCATATAATGCGGTTTTTCTTCCAGCTCTTGCAGCTTTTCAGCAGGCAGACCCATTCCGTTATCCGTAACCGCCAAGATAAGATGGTTTTGCGATGCTGTAAGAGAAATGCAGACTTCACAGCCCTGTGGGTTATGTTTCATGCTGTTCTGGACAAGGTTGTTTACGGCTCGCGAAATCAATCTGGCATCACATTCCAACACAGCATTTTCGGCGTCAGGAGTGATCTTAATTCCGATGTTGTAGCTATCGGAAATTCCTGTATTCAACAGGTCTGCTACATAGGATCGCAGTAGTTTGGATAAGCGAACCATCTCTTTATGAAGCGGCTGCATTTCATATTCCAGTTGAGACACTAAATTCAAATCCTGCACGAGTTCTTTGATTTTGGCGCTTTGCTTTTGCACGATCACAGCCTGCTCTTTTACCCCCTCACTGGCTGTTTTGTCTGCGGCGATCCGGTCTGCATAGCCCATAATCATAGAAAGCGGAGTTCGGATGTCATGAGAGACCCCGCTGATCCAGTTGGCTCTGGCTTCGTTTTGCCTGCTTAATATCAGAGAGGCTTTATTTACGCTGTTCGCAATTTCGGATAACTCTCTATCAATATGGAGAGAAACGGGTTTGCCATCGGCCAATGTTTCAATGGCATCTACAATCGGTTCCGTGTTCTGGATGATCCTGCGTTTTGAAAAATAGTAGGCCAAAAACAGGCACAGCACATCCATGCCCAACATTCCTATCACATAGAGGGGAATTTTCTGAATAGTCTCCATGGAATAGTAGTTGCTGGTGAGCTTCATATAGCTATTCTTTGGATACCCTAGAACTAACAATCCATCCTCTGTACTCCAGACAAAAACAGGATAATCCTCCAGATAGCCTTTGGAAAATAAAGCTACCTCTTGAATGCTGTAATGTTGCGGCACTTCTTGTGGCACATCGAGCCGCCAGAAGCATTCGCCCGTTGACGTTAGATACATGGCCCAGATATTGTACTGGCGCAATTTCTGCTCTGCGTAATCGGGCAAACCTTCTGTGGTAGCCGCAGTAGAGGTCAGCTCAAGCATGGCGCGCGGGGACGCTTCTCCGTAATCCTCTGAAACTGTGTGATAGAAAGTCACGCCATACAGAACGACATTGACAATTACCAGGATCAAAAGAAACGCAGCGAAAGACGCCAAGTGCTTTGAAATATAGGTTCCAAAAGATTTCATGGCGTCACTTCCTTGTAATCAGTTTATAACCCAGCCCCTTGATCGTAATCAGGGAAACGGGCTTTGAGGGATCGGCTTCAATTTTTTCCCGAATCCGCCGTACATGGGCATTCAGGCTATTTTCATAGCCGAAAGGATTGTCGCCCCATAATGCTTCGCAAAGAGCGTCAACCGTAACGATCTTTCCCTCGTTGCGGGCCAGCGTTTCCAGCAGGGTATGCTCTTTTGCGGTCAGGGGGATAATCTCGCCGCCCTTGTTGACCTCTGCCCGGCTAAAATCAATCGTACATCCATCCAGGAAAACCCGCGGGCTGTCCTCTTTATAAGTTCGGCGCAAAACCGCATAGACACGCAGTAATAGCTCCTGCGGCATAAACGGCTTTGAAATATAATCGTCTGCTCCAAGGCCAAGACCGGCCAACTTGTCTGCTGCTTCGTCTTTTGCGGTCAGAAAGATGATTGGCACATTTGTAAAAGTGCGGAGCTGCTTCATCAGGGAAAAGCCGTCCCCATCTGGCAGCATGACATCCAAAACCATCAAGTCGGGTTTTTCTTTTTCTGCCGTTATTATAGCCTCTTTTACCGTTGCGGCAGTAAGTACCGTTTCAAAACCAGCATCGCTTAAAATATCGGATATCATTTTCAGCAAATCTGGCTCATCGTCTACAAGCAAGAGCTTCTTCCGATGCAGAAAAGAGTTGTCCATAGCGTCACCTCCCGAAAGTATTATAACATAGGATTTCAAGTCTGCGGAGGGCATCCTCAAAAAGTAAGGTAAAAGTAAGGACGGGAGAATGTAGATGTCAGGTTGAAGTTGTACCATAGAAGCATCGAAAGGAGATGTTTCTATGGACTATATCATTACAACGGAACATTTGACCAAGAAATATAAGAACTTCACTTCGGTCAATCATGTTTCGCTTCATATTCGCAAGGGCAGCATTTATGGTTTTCTTGGCCCGAACGGGGCAGGCAAATCCACTACCATGAAAATGCTGTTGGGGTTGACCGCTCCCACAAAAGGCAGCTTTACCATTGATGGGAAACAGTTTCCGCAGGATCGGATTGCCATTCTCAAAGAGATCGGCTCTTTCATCGAAGCGCCGTCTTTCTACGCGAATCTCACCGGGCGGGAAAATCTTGACATTATCCGCCGCATTTTGGAACTGCCGAAAGCTGATGTGGAAGATGCTCTGGAACTGGTAGGGCTGACCGAGTTTGGCGACCGGCTGGCAAAACAGTATTCGCTGGGAATGAAGCAACGCTTGGGCCTTGCCGGGGCGCTCTTGGGGCGTCCGCCGATTCTGATTCTGGACGAACCCACAAACGGTCTTGACCCGTCTGGTATCCACGAAATCCGCAATCTGGTAAAATCCTTGCCCAGCCTTTACGACTGCACGGTGCTGATCTCGTCCCATATGCTGTCTGAAATCGAATTGATTGCAGATGACATTGGGATTCTCAACCACGGGCTGCTGCTGTTTGAGGGAAGCATGAATGATCTGCGTCAATACGCCCTGCAATCCGGCTTCGCTGCGGACAATCTGGAAGATGTGTTTCTTTCTATGGTTGAGAAAGATAACATGGACAGAAAGCAGAGGGCAAAATTATGAAAACGCTGGCAATCGAACTTCGGAAAGGAAAGCGAACCGGCGTGATTCCCGTGCTGCTGGCCGTTGGTGTCTTGGGAGCCGCCTACGCATTTGTCAATTTCATTGTGCGGAAAGACACACTTCTGAATTTGCCGCTGGCCCCGATGGATGTCTTGTTGACCCAGCTCTACGGCATGATTATGGTGCTGAATCTGTTCGGTATCGTGGTTGCTACCTGCATGATCTACAACATGGAATTTAAGGGAAGTGCCGTAAAGAAGATGTATATGCTTCCCGTCAGCGTCCCGGCCATGTATCTGTGCAAATTTTTGATTCTGACGGTCATGTTTTTGGTTGCAATCGTGCTGCAAAACCTGGCACTTGCACAGATTGGAATGACGGACTTGCCGGACGGAGCATTTGAGATGGGTACGCTGGTACGCTTTGCCGGATACTCTTTTCTCACATCCATGCCGGTACTGTCGTTTATGCTGTTGATTTCCTCGCGCTTTGAAAATATGTGGGTGCCGCTTGGAATTGGTGTTGCCGGTTTTCTGAGTGGTATGGCCCTTGCAAATTCGGGGCTGACGCTTTTGCTGGTGCATCCTTTTGTGATTATTCTGAAACCAGCAGTAGCCATGAGCGCCCAGCCTGATTCGACGGTTGCCCTTGTCGCTTTGGTGGAAACACTGTTGTTCCTTGCTGTGGGCTTGTGGCTGGCGAAGTACAGACGCTACGAGTAAGGAGGGATAATAAGAAATGAGCTTTTTGGATTTACTCAAAATCGAGTTTATGAAAGTAAAACGCTCCAAAATCGTACCCCTGATTTTCATTGCACCTTTATTGGTGGTGGTTTCCGGGGTTGCGAATTTGAGCAACTACTTTACACCGGAATACACCAATGCGTGGCCTGCCATGTTTATTCAAAGTGCGCTTGTTTACGCCTACTATCTGCTTCCATTCAGCATGATCGTGGTTTGCGTGATGATCGCAGGACGAGAAACAGGAAATAACGGGATTCTGAAAATGCTGGCGCTGCCGGTCAGCCGCTGCGCATTATCCATTGCCAAATTCTGTGTGCTTACCTTTTATCTGTTTATGGAGATGGTGGTGTTTCTTGTCGTATTTGTAATCGCTGGGTTGATTGCGACACAGACAATGGGAGTAACAGAAACCCTGCCAATCCTGTATCTTCTGAAATGGTGCTTGGGGCTGTTTCTGACTATGCTGCCGTGCATTGCGGCTATGTGGGCCATCACTGTGCTGTTTGAAAAGCCGCTTCTTTCTGTGGGATTAAATCTGCTGCTTGTGATTCCCGGTGTATTGGTTGCGAATACGCCGCTGTGGATCGCCTACCCGTACTGTTACAGCGGTTATCTCGTTTCCTGCTCTCTTCATGACTTTACAGCAGAAACTTCCGACGCCGCTTTTTCGGTGTTTCCGTTCCTGCCGTGCGCGATTGTAGTGTTTGGCCTGTTTTTCGCGCTGGCTGTTACCCAATTTGGGAAAAAAGAAATGAGGTAAAACTATGGAAAAGAAAAAATTTCAATCAGTTAGTATCGCTGCGCTCATTGTGAGCATCCTACCGCTGGTGGCTCTTGCCCCATCGCTTCTGCACCTTTCGCTGTCGGATGGAGTCCGAACCGCTTGGGCCGGAGCCAATATCGTTTTTGTCCTGCTGGGTCTGATTCTTTCGGTGGTATGTGTGCGGAGCAGGGGAAGCCGCAGCGTTATCAATATCGCATCCACGGCAATCAGCGCGTTTTGGGCGCTGCTGATGTTGGGAATTGTTGCGCTTGCCATGTTCCTTACTTTCGTTCAGTGAGGAAACGGTTATGCATAGAGTTGGGAAATTTATTGGATGCTGCCTGATCGTGGTTTCTTTGCGTTTACACAAACCTATGACGACTTGCAGGGACACGGTAGCCGATTGGAGGTTATTTTGCCGTGCCCCTTTTACTTTTTCAAAGCTTACATGATCTACATCAGTTAAAAAAAGCATTGCTCCTCCTCCGGGCAAGTATAACATTGCATCGGCATTATCGTTCCATGTGATTCAGTATAATAATGGCTGTTCTTGGCGCGCCAGTTTTCCCTCATGGAAATCTGGCGTTTTTTGTTGCCATTTTTTCGGAGATGACCCGGTTGTCTGCCGGTGTCGGTCTCCGCCTCCATTCGATTCACCCGTCAATCACCCGTGAATCGAAATGGAGGTACATAATGAAGAAAATTAACCTTCGGGAACTTTATCCTGATGTTTATACAACAGACTTTTTTGTAGATGTGACAGAGGAAGTAATGGAGACTATTCGGGCAGCTGAACGTGCGGAGGCTGCGTATGAGCGAAAGATGTATCGTTATAAAGCACAGTATTCTCTGGATTGCGAGAATGGCATTGAAAATGCGGTGCTGTTGAAGCCGCAGACACCGGAGATGGTTCTGGAGGAAAAACAGTTTCAGGAGCAGGTCTATGCCGCTGTGATGAAGCTGCCGGAGAAACAGGCAAAGCGAATTTATGCCCGATACTATCTGGGAATGACGGTAAATGAAATTGCCGAAGTAGAAGGTGTAGACCCAAGCCGTGTCCGAGACAGTATCCGCCGTGGATTAAAGCAGCTTGTAAAATATTTTTGATAAAATTTCATTTGATGCGCCTGTTTTTTGCCTTTTTTGTCAGTGTTAAT
>NZ_JAAIMY010000060.1 GCF_013300825.1 Blautia wexlerae | reverse complement strand
TCACTCCCTCTCGCCTTGACCGCTAATCTTATCAATAGGTTTTTTTACCTTTTTTTATCTAACTAGATATATTTTCACCTACCAAACATGCTAGACGCTAGCATAAGAAATACTAAAATATTACAGACCATACCGCCCCAAAACAAGTACAGTTTCAAACCCTCATATCTGAAAAAGCTGTTTTTGCTTTCCTCCAGCTCCCGGATCTTCTGCTTCATCACGCTCGTAAGTGTATCAGACTGCTTCTCAAGAAGCTTTGTAGCCCTCTGTATAGCCTCTATATTCGCCTGTAATGCCTTTCTAACCTCTTGGACGGTATTTTCCTTAACCTCATCTTTCAAACTCCCAACCTCGCCCGATATAGCGTCTTGAAGCAATTCGTTGCTGTTCTTCAGTAGCTCTACGCTCTGCTTCAGCTCGCTGATGAGCTTCCTGTTCTGCTCTGCGTCTCTCTGCCTGTTCCGCTCTGCCCTTACTTGTTCTTGATTTGACTGCTTCATCAATTCCTCGCAGTTCTCGCTCGACATCGCCAACGCTTCTTTGAGCAGACTGTTTTCCAGCTCTGTCCGGCTCTGTCGGTTTAACTCTTGAAGCTGCTCTCTTGGACTGCTCTGCTTCTGCTGTTCGTGCATTTCTCTCAAACTCATGCTCCATACTCTCCTTTCCGAAATCCATATTGTAGTATTTTTCCAGCTTGTTATCCCTGATTTTACAAGCCTTTTCTCCTGCCTGTTCCCTGGCTAAGTCGGTATATGTGATGTACTTGTGGCTGTCCTGCCAGTCCACTCCGTACCCTCTTTCATTCATCAGCCGGATAAAGGTTTCCCGGCTGGTCGCTGTTTCCTTACAATCCAGCACCGCAAGGGCAATATCCTGCACATAACTTCTGACCTTTCCCTGCTCTGCCTGTTTCAAAAGCTGGTAGGTGTCTTTGCTCCATGCCACCGTTTCTTCCCGGACTTCTCCAGCAAAGGTCTTTCCTTTCTCCGGCACATGCAAGCCCTGTTCCCGGCTCTGCTCGTTGCACCGTTCCTTTAGGTCTTTAAGGTCGTACTTACTCCATTGGAGCTTATGACCGTCCTCATAATTTACGGAATTGACAATAAAGTGCGTGTGTATATGCCCCTTGTCTATATGAGTGGCTATCAGAACTTCATGCCCTTTCCATGCCTTTGTATGCTCTGCCAGCTCGACAGCGTTCTTGTGAGCCTGCTCCGGGGTTATTTCCTCGTCCTCATGGTAGGATTGTACATAATGCTTATAGGTTCTTCCGTCCGTCTTGCCCCACAGTTCCTTTGTGGCTTGCATTTCTTCCTTGACTGTCTCCGGCTCACAATGCAGACCGCTGACAAGCTTCTCCTCTGTCTTTTCTTTTTTCGTCACATAATCTATGGCATGCCCTATGCCCGCCTTTGAAGATACCGCCTTAATGACTGCCATACTTTGTTCAGCTCCTCTCCATGCTTCCGCACTTCCGCTTCACTCGGCAACATTCCCCCCTCATTACACCGCTTTGCTATTTGATTGAGGTTGTTCCCTATCCGTTTCAGTTCCGGGATAAGTTCCTTGATACCGTCCGTATTCACGATCTGCTTCTCCAGCACGCAGGAAAGGATATACTCCTGTTGGTTCTTTCCACTCTCTGAAATCTTCTGCTGCAACTGCTGGTATTCTTCTTCACTTACCCGGAATGATAATTGTTTAGGTCTTGTCTTATTCATGGCTGCTTTCCCTCCAGTTCCCGGACAATGTTCTCCTTTCCCCGGATAACCTGCACCCCAGTAAGGACTTTCGGGGTATCTGTAGCAATCCCTACCATTTTCCCGATACACAACCTCAGACAGTACACACTTTCCATTAAATCGGCATGGTCGGAAAAGGACGTTTCATAGTCCACGCTTCCGTCCGCATAGCTCTTTCTGATGATGGCATGGTATCTTCCAATCTGGAACTTTCCAACTTTCATAGTCCTTTCCTCCCTATTTCTTTTTCGTGCAGTTCATCTGCGTATTCAAAACCGTATTCCTGTGCGGCTATCTGCTCCAGCCTTGCCATAGTCTTTCTTGCTTCCCACTGTTCATCTTCGTTCCGGGCGGTCTGGAAGTCCAACACCGCTAGACGATACTGATTTTCGATATATTTCTTATCCATGCTGACCTCACTTTCTCGGTGGTAGCACCACCGCATAATGAGCCTGTCGGCTCGCTTAAAAGGGGGATTGAAGGGGGGCTTGCCACCCTCACAAGTTCTAAAGTGGTAACACTTTAGGGAACTTGCAATATATCCGCTACACATATTATAGCATGATAGACACCCTATATCAAGCGGATATATTCGTGCGTATATTCTGCCAAGAATATAGTGGAGCTTACTTCCTCTTGGGCGACTTTGGAAGTGTAGGAGGGAGACAGTCAAGGGCTTGTTTTTTATCTGCAGTATGAGCTTCGGCTTGCCGATCAGCGAATGCAGCAGATAAAAAATGGTCGCAGACCACCCTTTACTTTCTTCCGCCGGAACGGACAATGAAGCACAGGGGGAAGTAACGGAACGGACTGACAGCCATTTTCCCCTCCGACATGATAGCCAACAAAAAAAGAGTATCAAGGGGAAACTCTGCGGTCTTTCGACCTCCCTTGACACTCTTTTCCTTATGGCTCTGACAATAAACAAGGGGAAATGGCTTCTTGTGGCATTTCTGCCAATATAAATACATTTTTGTCTTTTTCCTCTCTGTCTATGCCAATATAGACGCCCACTACATCTGCGTAGAAAATTTTATTTATTACCTTTGTTCATAATCATAAAATCCAAAAAATATCCTTGCAAACATTAACTCTAAAAATTATCTATACTGATTCATAATATCAAATAATGATTCATCGATCCTTTCTGCTTGATTATATCCAAGCGAATTGTAATTTGTATGAATACCAACACACCTATAATTTCCATCATTTTTATATACCGGCGATCCGCTTTGACCACCTGTTGTATCAATATAGTAACTTAATTTGAATGTACCGCTTGCTGCAATGCTTCCAGACATTGACCACATTTGAGCATTTTTTTCTACAGGATATCCCCTTACAACAATACCCGTTCCAACTAAACTTGATGTTGTCCATGAAGCACCAAAGTATCCCGTTGAACTACCTATATCAGAACTAAATTCTAATAATCCCCAATCATAATTAGAATTTTCAGATTCTATATATTTTGTATCAGTATGTAACACTGAGGCATAATGTACCCCATAAGGTGATGTTCCACCATTACTTCCCGGATAAATTCTAACCCATTCTGCCCAACCGCCTAAACTTGCATCATAAACACAATGTCCTGCTGTCATTGCAACACGTTCTCCATACATCCATGCTGTTCCGACATATAAACCATCGTCATCAGGAAACTTCATTTCCATATAACAAATTGCAGAATTAGGATATGCAGTAGTATCTGTTATCCTATATCTGTTGTCTGGACCTATAACTTCCCTTGTCGTAGGATCAACTTTCATTCCTTCCGGAATAAATGGCTCCATAACATCACTACTATTTTTGTTAAGATTGGCAGGAATCTCGTTTACTGTAATTTCACCGGTTGTTAAATTTTTGCTTATGTCTTGACGTGGTCCTAATTCTGCTTCTTCTGGTTCACTCGCTAACACCGTAATTGAAGATAAGATACTAAGCATTACTGCTAAAACTAAAATGCCTATTTTATTCACAATCTTATTTTTCTTCATATTCACTCCTTTCCGTTTGCAAGGATATTATATTTTTTTAATTTCTTTTACATTCTTTATTCGTGCAGGACTTGTTTCTAAAATTTCGCCTTTATAATACACTCTTATGTTATCTCCCAGCGATATATCTTGATAATCATATTCTTTTGGCAAAGTACAGACTATTTTTTCTTGTATATCCGTTTCTATGGTAAAAAATCGCTCGTTTTTTTTAACAATGACACCTTCAATAAATGGAGCTTTTTTTTGATTTATCACGCACAAAACAATACTACATAGCAATACTACAAAAGTTATGCTGACAATAACTTTTCTTTTCATTACACCATCCCACTTTGCACTAAGATTTATAGCAATTATATCATAATTTTCACAAATAAGACAAGCTGTTCTTATTATTTCCTTGATACATTAAATTAGAGAATTAAATTGTAATACACTATCAGTATATGATATAATATTCAACGTTGTCGCACCCAATCTGGCAACAGAAAGGGGGTGTACTCGTGGAAATTATTATATCCTTTTTGGTTTCCGTTATGGCAGGCGTAACCAGCTACTACATCTGCAAATGGTTAGACGGAAACGACAGTGACAACTAACCTAAAGAAAGCCCCGGAGCGTCACCTCCGGGGCTTTCACTTTGTGTACTCGTGGTACCATATCCTTTTTAGCTATCGCCATTATAGCATATTCAGATAGCCATTTCAAGTATTCCCTACTTCCACCACTTGTAAACGGTGGGCTTGCTCAATCCTGTTTCCCGTATGCAGTCCGCTTTCTTTCCTGCCGGGTGGCTCTCCTGCCATTCTCTGACCGTTTGCTCTGCAGTTGGTCTACCCTCATTTACTACTTCGCCTATGACTTTCATATCCTCTTTTTTTCGCCTAGCAAGATATAAATGGGCTTCTTGTTTTCTGTAATTCCGCTTATTTGCTGGTATCGTAACCTTTGTGTTATCCTCTATCCATTCCCGGCTTGCTATCGTTGAAAGCCTTTTTCTATCCCCTTTTAATGCTCGGAGAGCGTCCTTCACATCTGCCCTGCTGAAATGGTTGTCCTCGTCCTCGGTTAGACTCTCTAAATGCTCTAAAAACGCATAGGCATCTCGTCTTATCCTATACTCCGACACACCACACTTCAAGCCATAAGAGCATAATGCCATAATGGAAAAGTAACGTCCTCCGGATTTTACTTCCTCTGTTATTTTCCGTTTCCACCACTCATATAAAGCTTCGTTACACACCCACGTACCGCCCTGCTTCTTACTTTTCTGCTTCGGCTCTCCCTGCACGATCCGCTTCTCATACCATTCCGGGTACAGCTCCTTTGCTTCTTCCAGCGTAACGGTACTTTTTCTTCTCGGCTTCTCGTACAACGGAGCAAGGTCTACCTTACAGCTCGGTATGCTGGCTTTTATGTCCTCCAGCGTGTAACGGTTCTCTGACAGCTTATAGGCTTTTACTGGGAAATCTACACCCAGCTTCGACTGACTCCCCACACACCGGAAACCTTGATAAATTCCGGTTATATCCGGGCTGTCCGGACGGATAGAGCTGGTATCATTCCATAGCCGCCGAATAAAGGCTTCTTTCAGCTCCGCAAGCACTTCTTCCCGGTTTCGATACAACTGAACCGGCTCCTGCAAGAAATAGTAAAGATGTACCCCCTTGCCGGAGCTGACAAGATAAGTCGGACGAAGCTGCACACCATTCCCAAACTGCTTCAACAGGTTCTTTAACTGCTGTTTGCCTACATAATCCACGTCCACCACCACCGCAAACAGCTCATGAGCGTTCTCTTTCGTGTGTGACTTTCCGTAAAAACTAATAGGCGGTATCAGCCCAAACCTATCTCCTATGACCTTATCCAGCATTTTCAGACTATCATCAATTACCCATTGCCGGGTTCTTCCTTTGCCGGACGGTCTAATCTGTGTCGCTATAATATTGCCTTTTCCGTCCTCCGGCTCTTGCTGGAGACTGCCAGCCGGAAACAACTCCCGATAGAAATCATGAGGACTTACTTCCGGGTATCCCCTCTCCAACATAAGGGCTTCTTTCTCCCGATAAGCAGACTTCCACTCATACCTTCTTTTATCTCTCCTTTTGGTATATTTTGCCATAGTCTTTTACCCCTCACTCCCTCTCGCCTTGACCGCTAATCTTATCAATAGGTTTTTTTAC